>NZ_JBIWAM010000008.1:0-288477 GCF_044760065.1 Pseudomonas sp. NPDC098740
ACTATGAAGCATTGCTGCCGTGGAACTGCTCGCCGGAAATGCCACGGTAAACGGGAAGCGCATCTGACGGAAGGTGTGCTTCATGGATCGCATACGTTTCAAGAACGGTGATGTTCAAGACATTCCGCACATTACTCATGCGCTTTATCTGCTGACGCAAGATGGGCACGATTTGCTGCTGGTTGCGCAGCAGCAGATGATGGGGTGGAAGGCGCCGGTCTGACGCTATACCTCAACGAACAAGCCAAGCTCCTGAGGAGCTGGCTTGTCTGGGAGAATTGAGTTGCCAAGAGACTTTTATCATTGGCTGAAAATTGATAGAAGAATCAGTATCCAAGTTTGTCAGGATAAAATGAAAGCGGGGATGAGAGGTTTTCCACTTTTTTAGCGGCTTAACTTGAAAGGGAAAAACGAAAGAGCTGGATGAGTTTTTTTCCAGTTGGCAGCAAATCTATCTGCCTCATCTAATTGAGCATTATTCATTTCCTCTTTGATTTTGGATATGACGTATTCTGCATCTTCCTTAGCGCCGCCGCCATCAAGTTCAAGGAAGAGCGAAAGCAATGCATACGATTTCACAAAGTCTACTGGAAATCCGAAGTCGGTGTTTTTTCCAGATAAATAGTAGCCGTAGTTAAAAATTGCCTCCACATATCCTGTAGCAGCAGCCCGTTCGGTCCAGTTTCTAGCGCCTTCTGGGTCATTTTTTTCTAGCAAGGCTGCTGCCAGTCCACTCATTCCCCTAGGATAACCACCTTCCGCGGAGGCTTTCATCCAGCGTTCAACTGCATCTGCTCGACTTGAAGGCAATAGAAAAAAAACCTCCTCCTTCACGATAATCAGTTGCTAATAAGTATTGTGATAGTGCGAAGCCGTTTTCCGCTGATTGCTCAAGCCATTTTTTATCGCCAGTAATCTCGTACATTAAATACATTGATTCGGCGTTGCCTTGTGCGGCTTCCTTAGCGGCCAATGATTTTGCGCTTGCCAGCCATTCCTTAGGGGTTTTTTGACTTTTTAGGCAGTTATTCATGGTTGCACAGAGATCACCCTCCATCTGGCCAAGTCGAATCATTGAATAAATATTGCCTTGCTTAGCAGAATCCTCGTAAGCATCTTTGGCCGCTGTGTCGATATATCGTTTGTTTTTTCGTATTGCTTCGCCTAGATAGTATTGAGCTTCGCTGTCACCGGCAGCGGCAGCGATTTGTAGGTAGGGGAATGCAGAGATAGCCTTGAACTGGGTGTAAAGCTCAATACCTCGACTCTTGGCAGACTGCTGCTCGCTCGTAAGCTTTGCGCAAACTGGTGAGGATATTCCTGCTAAGAGAAAGGCTATAAAGCACAATGCTCGTGCTGATCTCTGCTTCATAATTTATCTGGGAAATATGATAGCGGCGGGTGTGTTGCTTTCCATTCTTTCGACATCTGCTTTGCTTGTTCGATTTGTTCAGGCGTTAGTTTTGCTGCGATTTCAGGGAGCATGTCGTTAGCGTAATCTTGCAAGCCGCCACCACCGTCAAGCTCAAGTAGCGTGTAAATTAAAGCGTATGATTTTACTGGGTCATAAGGGAATCCGAGTTCTGATGGGTTCTTAGATAAAAAAGAACCATATCCGAATACAGCACTTGCATATCCAGCTTTCGCAGCCTTTTCATTCCAGAATCTGAGCGTTTCAAAATCGTTTTTGTACGCAAGAACTTCTACATACCCCATCATACCTAAAGGGTAGCCACCTTCAGCAGATGCTTTCATTAAGCGTTCAACTACTTCTGCTCTCTTTGATGGAAGCAGGAAAAACCCTTTTCCATCACGGTACCCGGTTGCCAGGTAATACTGTGCGAAGGCATATCCACTCTCCGCTGATTGCTCAAGCCACTTGTCGTCTCCAGTTAGGCGAAACAACAGGTACATGGCTTCCGCATCTCCTTTGGTCGCTTCTTTTTTAGCAGCATCTAATGCCATTTTTCGCCATTCAGTTGGTTCTTTTCGACCTTTTGGACAGTTCTTCATAACAATACAAAGATCGTTCTTGTTTCCAAAGAGTCTAATCATTGAATATATATCGCCTTGAAATGCAGATGCTTCATAAGCGCTCTGTGCCTCAGGTGTAATATACCGTTTGACTTTTCGCAGTGCTTCGCCCAGATAATACTGTGCTTCATGGTCGCCGGCTTCCGCGGCAATGGTCAGGAAGGGGGTAGCAGTAACGGCTTTGTACTGATTGTAGAGAGTTATTCCTTGTATTTTTGCTGCTTGCTGTTCCGAGGAAAGTTCGGCGGATGCTGGATTTGCAAGCGCAATAATTAACAGTGCGGTAAATAGACTTTTCTTAATCAATGTTAACGGCTCAACTTTTCCGGAAAAAACGACAGGGGTGGATGAGTCGCTTTCCAGTTTTTTGCAAATTCGTTAGCTTCTGAAATTTGTTCCGGTGTCATTTTTTCGGCAATTTCCGGAAGGGTTTCATTTACGTAAACCTGTACATCTCCGCCACCGTCAAGTTCAGATAGTAGCGAGGTCAACGCATAACCTTTAACCCTATCTAATGGGAAGTCATAAAGCGATGGTGCGTGGGCTGAATATGCGCCGTAACTGCTGACGCCTGACTTGTACCCCTTTTTAGCTGCTTCGACAATCCAATGGCGAGCGACTGTTAAATCACCTTGATCTTCATAAATAAACGCAGCGTATTCCATCATTGCAGGGGGGTATCCTCCTTCTGCAGATAGTTTCAGCCAATTCCCAATTCCCTCATGCCGCTTCCACGGCAAGAAGAAACCGTCTCCTTGCCTAGTTCCAATTGCCATCCAGTATTGAGCTAATGCATATCCAGAATTTGCAGATTTCTCAAGCCATTCCTCCTCAAGCGTTAGCTCATACATTAAGTACATCGCTTCGGGATCACCACTTTCAGCAACAGGTTTAGTCAAATCTAGTGCGCCTTTCAACCATTGCGCCGGTGTTTTTGTACTTTCAGGGCAGTTGCCCATGTTGACGCAGAGATTATCACCACTACGTCCGAGCTGTATCATCGCATAAACGTTATTTTGGTTTGCTGATTCCTCGTACCACTTTTGAGCTTCGGCGGTCATAAACTGCTTTTCTTTGCGTAGTCTTTCGGCTAAATAAAACTGTGCTTCTGCATCTCCAGCTTCAGCTGCAATACGCAACTCAAGTTGCGCATTTTTATATTGATTGAATAGCGAGATGCCTCGCGATTTGGCTGCTTGCTCATCAGTAGTAAGGTGTGCGTTTGCGTTACCTGATAACGCTAAAGCGAATAATGCACCGGTAATGAGTTTTCTCATAATAGTCCGCATACAAGAAATACCCCTCTCAAAGTTAACGGCTCAACTTATCAGGAAAAAACGAGAGCGGAGGGTGTGAATCCTTCCATTCAGCAGCAAATTTATTTGCTTCCTTGAGTTGCTCGGGAGTCATTTTTTCTGCGATTTCTGGAAGAACTTCTTCAACATAGGTTTGAATATTTCCGCCTCCGTCTAACTCCTTTAGCAGGGAAGTCATTGCGTAACCTTTGGTCAGGTCAAGTTCGAAATCAAATAGAGAAGGAGCGTGAGCCAAATAAGCACCGTAACTGCTCACGCCGCTTTCATATCCCTGTTCGGCGGCTGCTTTGATCCAATGGCGAGCGACCGCAAGATCACCCTGGTTTTCATGAAGATAGACTGCATACTCCATCATCGCGCGTGGGTTTCCGCCCTCAGCAGATGCTTTAAACCAGTTGCCAACAGCCTCTTTGCGCTTCCAGGGAAGCAAAAATCCTTCCCCTTGTTTATCGCCAATGGCCATCCAGAATTGGGCTGTGGCATCCCCAGCATTAGCAGATTTTTCAAGCCAAACTCGGTCCAAAGATAGTTCGTACATAATGTACATCGCTTCCGCATCACCTTGCTCTGCTTTGGGTTTCGCGAGATTAGTTGCTTCAGTCAGCCACGCTGCGGGATTTTTCTTTGTCGCAGGGCAGTTCTCCATAGTTTTGCAAATGTCATTTCCGATCCGCCCTAGTTGGATCATTGCATAGAGATTCCCTTTTTCAGCGGCTGCTTCGTACCATCTCTGAGCCTCAGAAGTCATGTGGCGGTTTTTTTTTCTCAGCGCTTCGCCTAAATAATATTGAGACTCTGAGTCACCGGCTTCAGAGGCAGTAAGTAGATAAGGGATTGCTAGGGTGGTTTTATATTGATTATAAAGGATGATCCCTTTTTCTTTTGCCGTAATCTGCTCTGATGTCATAGCTGCAAAAGCTTGAAGCGACATAAATGATAAGAAACAAATAAAAAAAACTTTGAGTTTTGTCACGGTGAAGACATCCTTTTTTCTATTGGGAAGGCCCGGTGTAGGTTGCCAATCCTGTTGGGATATAATTACGCCCATGAAATTTAGTGCGTTGACAAAAATTATCAAGATTTGCACCTAGGATGGAAACATGTTTTGTATAGCGTTCACGCATTCTGTTGTTTTCAGGCTTGGCTAAGCCCAATACAGCCTCCGCCATGAAGTTATCCAAGTTGAGGCGGTTGACGCAGTAATCCTGTCCGCTTTTCGGAGCTTTCACACCAAAGCCGTTCATTCGCATGCATATTTTTTCAAACTGACTTTGCGCTTGATCGATTGTATTTTGTTGCGTGGCATTCTTAACTATCCAGCCAAGTATGAGTTCAATTGCTTTTTGCTGAAGCAAATGCGCTTGATCCCGGTCGTATGTGCGCTTGCCTTGCGTCGATCCGTCGGAAGAAGAATTATTGGTAGTGACCGTGAATGAGCTCGCACGGCTAGTCAGGGTCATTAGCAACGGCCCTAGAGCCTCAGGAATTGCATTGATGCACCAGCTTTCCATTTCTGATTGATTATCGTACTCGACAATTGCATCAGCAATCGGTCCGCCCTTGCCACCGCGAGTCATCGCCTCGTAGAGATTCATTACGATATCCCAGCCCATCACGTAGACCATTTGTACGTCTAGTCCGGCAGCGCCCAGCAGGTTCAGTGTGGACGCATAATCTGCTGCATCCGGTGCCATCCATAGAATCCGTTTGCCTTGCGTCTTATGCAGTTCGCGACGATACAAGTTGAGGATATCCACGACGGCCTCATAGCCAATTTCTAGCTTAAAACTGCCACTGGCCCCAGGCCCAAGTACGACCGCGGCCTTGAGGTTGAGGATAAACCGTCCTTTATCCAAGGAAATTTGGGCATTCCCTTGAAAGCCTGCACCGAGTGCAGCGCCTACGGATCCATTCAGTTTGGCTAGTGTTAACCACTGACTGGCACTCTTGGCATCTTTGCTGTTGTTGATTCCGGTCGTAGGCGCGGTGCGCAGTGCGGCGAGCTCTTTCGGGGGTGCCCAGTTCAGGGCGCCGGTGAGCTCGATTGCGGCTTGTATGCCGCCGAAGATGTTGAAACTGGCCTTGGCGCCATTTTCAATTTGTACGTTGGCAGCACGTCCACTGACCATTTGCCCTGAGGTTTTTGTCTCTGTGTAGGTGCCAGACTTGGATTTGTACTCGAGATCGGGGGTAGGACTGGTATCCCCACTTTCGGCTTTGGCTTTTTTCATCTCTTCGTGATCTTTGCGCTCAGCTTTGGCTGAAGCGTCTTCACGTTGTGCTGGTTTTACCGGGCTGAGTGTTGCGCCATATTTCATGTTGCCGAAAATAGGGTTTAGCTCAACGCTACCGGCCAGCATCAATGACGCTCCCGCATACCCCCAGGCTCTTACGCCGAAATGGAAAGAGAATCGTCCGAAATTCATGTTTTGAACTTGAGAATTGCCTTCCAGGTAGTATTCAAGGGTGGTGTCTTTGGCTTTTTCTCGCGATGGCATGTCGATTTTCATCAACTCTACCTCGCCACGCGCCAGATCAAGGCTCAAGGCGACGCTTGCAGACACTTGAAAGCCTTCTGCGGCGGTAAATTGGGGGCCTTCCAGTTTTACCTCCCCATGAAGTTTGGACTGTGGTGGCGTCAAGCAACGAACAAATTGCGCTTGAGGACTTTTGTCGAACAACCTCACTTCACCACGAATGCTTTTCTTGAATACCAACTGCTTGAGGTGGTCGCCCCAATCATTAAGTGTTGCACTGTCTTCAAGTTCGGTAACCGTCCAGCCCTGTTTTTTCAGAGAGTCGTGGAATCGTTTTACTTCAAACCAGCCTTTGGCATCGAACCAGTCACCTTGGTCATCGACACAACGAGCGCCTTGAGCGATCAGCCACTGGCGAAACACTCCGCGGGCGGAATTTTTATCGGCACCGTCGGCGCCGTTTTTGGGAAGGCTTTCGAGGATTTTTTTCGGTTGTCCCTTAGCCTTATCCATATCCTCTTTCATGATTGTTGGTGCGTCTTTGAGGTTCATCAAACTGAACCAACCTAAAGGGGTGCCTTTAGTGTCAGAGCGGCTGACCTCGCGCAGGGGAAAGCCGGCGTTGACCAAACGGTCTACCGGTTGCGGTTGAAATTGCTCCGGATCCCAAAGCAGATGGCGTCGAATAGGCGCAGCTGCGACGTTATTTTGGGCTTGCTCTCGCAACTTATCCTTAACAGTCTGCAAGCGGTCCCATTCTGCGCGCTCTGTGTCCACCAGACCTGCCGGTGCCTGTGCGTTCTGGCCTGTTGCTTCGATCCAGTTTTTATATTTTTCCTGCAGTCGGGAGGTGACTTCCGTTTGTTTCTTTTCTGTCTCTACGTACAGCTTGAATTGCGAAATGCCTGACGGAAGATCATCCGAAATCAACGCGAACTCTGGGAGGGCGATACCGTATTCGGAAGCTTTGATAATGGCATTAGTGTATTCGTGGTAATCAAGCTTATCGGCGTTCTGATAGTACTCGACGACGTAGCCGACGAGATCCGCCGAGCAGGTGACCATGCAACTGCGCAGGTTTTCAATTTGTTGCTTATGTGCGGTAAGCGCTTTTTCGACTTCATCCACCGGGAACTGTGTGAAATCCTTATTGCTGAATAACGCCTTGCGAGCTTTTAGGTAGCTCTGGACGCGAGAGCGTGCCTCGATGGCATTTTCCGAAAACAAGGTGCCACTTTCGTAGGTGTAGCCTCGAAGCTCCGCTTCGGTAATAGCAACTCGCTTGAGTGCAGACCATTCGGCTCGCAACTTATGAAAGGCGTTCACTTCATCGTTGATGTGATCTTGGGCATCGACATCAGCAATAAGTCTTTCCATGCGCGAGTTCGCCGTTTCTTCCTGGGGAATCGCTTTAGGTGCAGCTTTTTGTGATTTGGCATTGGCCTCGGTCTTGCTACGCCGAGCCATCCCAGGATCCATCTCGATGTTCTGAGCCTCTATTTCCTCCATCCGTTGGCGCTGCTCGCCCTTGAGGAAATTACTCAGCTTTGGTTCGAGGAAGTACTCAAGCAGTCCTGTGTCCTGAAGCCCCTTGATCCGCTCTTCACGGGACTTGGTCGGTGCAATTTGCTTTTCCAGCGCATGCATGGCCTCTTTCATTGACGCAGCCGCGCGCTCGGGCAACAACCAAAACTGTTGTTCATCTGTTGCATAGATAGCGGTGGCGTAGGTATCGGAACAAGGCTTTGGATGTGGCTTGAAAGTCGTTGTACAGGACTCCGAAAAGTCCTTGGGCGGGTTCAGTGTGGTGACTTCTTTTGTTGAAGTTGGAGCATTGGCCTTCGCAGTTGGTGTCGCAGACGCCGCTGGAGCCGCTGTCGATTGCGCGGCAGAACCCACCTGAGCACTCTTGGGAACACTAAGATTCCAACCCGGCTTAATCGCATTCGGGGTGGTAATGAAGGGATTCATCTGGCGCAGTTGCGCAACATTGGTGTTGTAGCGAGTAGCAATCTGGCTGAGCGTTTCACCAGGATTGACTAAATGATTGGTAATTTCCATGATGCTTCCGTTCTGTTGTTGCGTCGGGTTCATTGGGGATTGGCGGATGCTGTTTGCATCAGCTGTTCAACCTTGATGAACGACTCTTCCCTGGATTGCAGGATGGCCATTGCTTCTGGCCGTGTTTCAAGCAGCGGTCCGTCGACGACAGAGGCGAGCTTGAGCAAATGGTCACCTTCGTAGATGTTGTATTTGAGCAAAAGGTCCAGGTTCTCGGCAATTTCATTGATCCGATCATCAGCGGGCTCACCGAACGCGGCATATTGCTCATCGACCCAGTACAGCCACCCCAGTCGCGCTTGAACCTTTGCTGCGTTGTCGGGAAGGTTGAACGCCGGGCCATCGCCACGCCACTTCAGTTTCGATTTCGCCGTCCACGACAGCCACGCGCCGCGCTCTTTGCCGAAGTGGCTCGGGGCAGGGCTGTACACCGCTTGCCAAGGACCGAACAATTGAATGGACGCGTCACCCGCGGTGTAGGCCAATGCAGCCCAGAGACTCGGTTTGTGATAGCTCAACAGGCTTTGCCCACCGGAACCGTCGTTGGCTCGTAGCAGCCAGCGCGCATGTGCGAGGGCCTGAGTGGCGTCGTCTGCGACCAGAGCAATTCCCGAGTAGTTTTCTTCGCACAATCGCGTGGCTTCGACCGCCAACCGACTGCCCCAAGGCGCTGTGAGCCAGAGCGGTCCTTCGTTGGCGATTTCCGCAAAGTCAGTGCTGCTGAACAAGGCTTGAGCACTCATCGGTTCGCCGATGCGATACAGACGCGACATCGCTTCGGGCTGGCGTGCGCGATCGATGATGAAACACAGGACCTGACTGGACTGTTCCCTGGGCAGCGACTCGAATCCGTAACGCGGTGCGGCCAGCAGGGTGTTCATGGCGGTTACATGCATGTGCAATCCTTACGGCTGCAGGCGCCGTTGCTTTGTTTACCGCATAACGGAGTGATGCCCGATTCGTTGAGGCGGCTGGGGAGAGGCGCCTTGCCCGCTACATCCGCATCCGCGACTTTCATCGGCCCCGGCAACAACGGCGCAGCAGGCGTCCCCGAACCTGGCCCACCCCCCGAGTTAACCATCACCTGCGCACCACTGATGGTCACGCCCCCCGCGTCAATCTTCACAAAGCTCCCGCCAGCCTTGGCCGTCAGCTCCATCCCACCCTCAACCACAACTTTTTCGCCTGCGTTGTAGTGAATCTCCTGACCCGCCTCGACAAACTGCGCCGTCCCTACCTTTACATGCTGAGTAACGGCAACCGTCAGGTGATCATCCGCCCGGGTTTCAGTCTTGCGATCCAGATGGGTAATCCGATGTTCTTCAACCTTGAACTCACTGAAAACATTGGCCTCGACGGTGTCGTGGCGCTCATTGCCGATGCGGATCTTCTGATCATGCTCAATGTTTTCATCCCAGTCGCGTTGGGCGTGCAGATAAATCTGTTCCGCACCTTTCTTGTCTTCAATCCGAAACTCGTTGTAACCGTTGCCGCCGGGTGAGCTCAGGGTCTTGAAGGTGCTGCGGGTCTTGTTCGCCGGCAGGTCGTAGGGGACGACGTTTTCCTTGTGGTACAGGCAGCCGGTGATCAGCGGTTGGTCCGGGTCGCCTTCCATAAACGACACCAGCACTTCCATGCCGATGCGCGGGATGGCGATGCCGCCGTAGGCATTGCCGGCCCAGCCGGTGGCGACGCGCAGCCAGCAGCTGGTCTTGTCGTCGGCCTGGCCTTCGCGGTCCCAGTGGAACTGGACTTTGACGCGACCGTATTCATCGCAATGGATTTCTTCACCCGCAGGGCCGGTGACGATGGCGGTCTGGCTGCCAAGGACTTTGGGTTTCGGGTGTTCGAGGGCAGGGCGGAAGTGTGCGTCCCACGGGGTGGCGAGGAAGCGGTTGCGGTAGCCCTGGTGGAAATCGTCTTTGTTCTGGGTGACGTCGCTGGTGACGTTTGCGCCGAGCACTTGCGGCTGTTTGCCTTCGTGCTGCACTTCCAGCAGCAGCCAGAGGTCGTTCCACTCGGCGCGCGGGTGTTCGCTCAGGGCCATGAAGTGGCCGCTGACCAGGGTGGGCTCGTCGCTTTTGCCTTCGGCAAGTTTGTAGTCGCTGCGGTGGCGTTCCAGGGCGCGCGTTGCCAGTTGCTTGCCGCGTTCGCGGTCGGTGAAGCGGCCGGGGTAGTCGTAGTCTTCCAGGTCCGGGGCGAACGCGCTTTTGGCGGAGCCCTCGGGCAGGATGCGCGGTTTTTCGAAGTCGTAATCGCGGCGGCTGACGCGGGTGGTGCGGGTTTCCAGACGCAGGTTGAAGCGCTTGATCACTGGTTTCTCGGCAGCCATGCCGGAGTCTTGCTGGTAGCTTACGGGCGCGAGTTTACGGAATACCGTCTGGTCATCGCCGAACACCAGTTTGTGGCCGCTGGCACTGTGCTGGAAGTGGAAGTGAATGCCTTCTTCTTCGCACAGGCGCTGGATGAAATGCAGGTCGGATTCGTCGTACTGCACGCAGTAATCGCGTTCCGGGTAGATCGCGCCGAGCTGGAAGCTGTAGGCATCGGCCAGGATGCCGCGCGCTTCGAGGACCTGAGCGATGATCTTCGGCACACTTAAATGCTGGAAAATCTGCTGGTCATGGTTGTGGCGCAGGTAGGCGAGTTGCGGCACCAGGCTAATGCTGTAACGGGTCAGGCTTTTGCCGGAATCGCCTTGCTCGATGCGATATACCAAGCCGTGGATGATGCCTTTGCCGGTGGCGCCGAAGGTCAGGCAGCCGGGCTTGTGCAGCAACTCTTCGAGTTTCAGGTCGGGGCGCGCGCTGACCAGTTCGATGTCGAAGCAGAACGGCTGGTTGAGGGTTTCGCGACCGACGAAGCTGAGTACCTGAAGGTCAACGGAAACGCCTTCCAGCGTCAGGGAAATATGGGTTGCGTTCGCGTCCAGCATGCCTTTAATTCCGTCCTTTGAATAAGCTGGGGCGGATGGTGCAGGATTAAAGCGCCTCGTTCAAGGCAACGGGCAGTCATTTACAGACTAAAGTCGTCTGAAGTCCGTAGCAGCCCTTTGCCGTCATTGGCACTTACCCCCGTTGGCGGTGTGAGTTACGCCGCCATCGCGAGCAAGCTCGCTCCCGCATTCGACCGCGATCCAATGTGGGAGCGAGCTTGCTCGCGAAGAGGCCACCACCTTCAGCGAAGATCCAACTGATGGCGATACGGCAGATCCGGCCCGGTCTTGCTGCAGGTCAGCGCCGCGGCCTGCACCGCAAACTTCAGCATCCCGTCGATCTGCTCGTGGTCGAGCGATTGCACGCCCTCAACCGAATCCAGCTGCTGCTCCGTCAGCCAGGTAATCAACGCCGCCTGGAACGTATCGCCAGCGCCCACGGTGTCGGCGATTTTCACTGAACTTGCCGGTACCGACCAGGAACCATGCATACGGCTGAACACCGTCGCCCCCTCGCCACCACGGGTCAGAAACACCAACTGACAACGATGCTGCAGCCAGCCTTCAATCACCCGCTGCGGATCCTGCTCGGGATACAACAAGCTCAAATCTTCATCGCTGACTTTGATCAGGTCGGCCAGCTCAACCAAGGTCGCAATCCGCGAGCGCCACAGGTCGATATTCGGCTCAGGATTGAGCCGCACGTTGGGGTCAAGGCTGATCATGCGTTTACCGCTTTCCCGCTGCACCAATGCCAACAGCGTGTCGGCGATTGGTTGCACCACCAGCGAAAACGAACCGATGTGCAAGCCGCGTACTTCAGGGCCCAGTTCCGGCAGATGCTCGGTTTTCAACTGACGATCAGCGCAGCCTTCACCCCGGAAGCTGTAATGCGGCGAACCATTGGCACCGACGGCCACCATCGCCAGGGTCGTAGGCGCCGCGAAATCCACCAGGTAATCCGGGCGCACGCCTTCATCCTGCAGGACCTGCTGCAAGCGTCGACCGAGGTAGTCGGTGGACAGGCCGGCAAACAGCGCCGCGTCCACGCCCAAACGGCGCAAACCCACCGCGACATTGAACGGCGAGCCGCCGGCAATCGCCTTGAAATTCACTTTTGAAGCCAGGCCGCTGGCATCGTCTTCACTGAAGAAATCGAACAGCGCTTCGCCACACACCAGGTACATAGTTATTCACTCTTTAAAGGGTTGCGACATGCTGTTGATAGCGTTCGTAAGCCTGCTGACAGGCTGCCACATTGTCTGCGATCGGCAAGGTTTCGCTGGCCGGATCGAGCTTCACGCAACGCTCGCAAAGGTCCGCCAGGCTGTCTTCATGCCCGTTTTCCCAGGACTTGCACCACGCCGCCTGAATCGCGGCGCCAAGAGCCGCGGCTTCGCTTTGTTCCGTGCAGATGACTGGGGTGTTCATGATGTCAGCGACGATCTGCCGCCACACCGGGCTTTTTGAGCCGCCGCCGATCAGGCAAATGCTGCAGCTATGTAAGCCATTCTGGCGCAGCAGGTCCAGTCCTAAACGCAAACCGAAGGTCGTGCCTTCGACCACCGCGCGGCACAGGTTGGCCTGGGTCAGGTTGGTCATGGTCAAGCCCAGCAGGCTGCCGGTGGCATGGGGCAGGGCGGGGACGCGCTCGCCGTTGAGGAACGGCAGCATGCACACGCCTTCGGCACCGATGGGTGCTTGCTCAACGAGGGCGTTGAACTGCTCGATATCCAACTCGAACAACTCGCGAATCACCCCGGTTGCGTTGGTCAGGTTCATGGTGCAGGTCAGCGGCAGCCAGCCACCACTGGAGGAGCAAAACGTTGCGACTGAAGCGTCCGGACTGACTTTCGGTTGATCCGCATAGGCGTACACCGTACCCGAAGAACCGAGGCTCATGGTGATAGCGCCGGACTTGATGTTGCCGGTGCCGATGGCGCCCATCATGTTGTCACCGCCGCCGGTGGAGACCAGCGCCTGCGGGTTGATGCCCAGGTGTTCGGCGATGCTCGGCAGGATCGTGCCGACGGCTTGATGAGCGTCGATCAGCTCCGGCAGCGCGGCTTGCAGTCGCCCGGTGGGATCGATGTCACGCAGCAGCTGCAAATCCCATTGGCGAGTGCGCACGTTGAAATAGCCGGTGCCCGAGGCGTCGCCGTACTCGCTGCAACTGCGGCCGGTGAGCCAATAGTTGAGGTAGTCATGGGGCAGCAGGATGCGCGCGATGCGAGCGAAAATCTGCGGGTGTTGTTCTTTGGTCCATAGCAGTTTGGAGACGGTGTAGCCCGGCGCGATCACGACGCCGAGGCGTTCCAGTGAGCCTTTTTCGCCACCCAGATGGGCAAGCAGACGGTCGTTTTCCGGGGTGGATTCGGTGTCACACCAGAGTTTGGCCGGACGCAGCACCTGGCCCTGATCGTCGAGCAGCACCAACCCATGTTGCTGGCCGGAAACGCCGATGCCGAGGATGTCCTGGCCGTCGACCTTCGCCGCGAACAATGCACGGCGGGTGGCAAGCGCGAACGCTTCCAGCCATTGGGAGGTGTCTTGCTCGCGGCGGCCATTGGCGCCACTGATCAGGCTGTGCGCGGCGGCGCCCTGGCCGAGGACCTTGCCGCTAACCGCATCGAGAACGATGGCCTTTGTACCTTGGGTGCCGCAGTCGATGCCGAGGAAAAAGTGTTGGTTTGCCATGGAAGATCCTTGGATCGTCAGGTCGGTTTCAGTGCACATTCAACATATAGGTTGTCTGTCAGTCCGCCATCGCGGGCAAGCCCGCTCCCACAGTGGTCAGTGGTGGAACACAGATTTGTGAACGACATTGATCCCTGTGGGAGCGGGCTTGCCCGCGATGGCGATAGCAGCTTCGCCTCAGGAATTACGCCAATACCCGCTCAAGGGTTTTTGTCACCCCTACACCCCGCAAGCTGTTACAGCACCACTCAAACGCCGCCACAAACTCGGGCGAATGCGGGATCGCCGTACCAAAAATCTCCTCAACCGCCAGCAACCGCTGCGTGATCAACGCATCATCCGCCACCAGCGCCTGACAAAACGCCGCACGCGGATCAGGAATGCTGTAGGTATCGCCATTCTCGTCCACGCCCTTCAAATACAACGCCCAAGCCGCCACCACCAATGCCGCTCGTTTGGTCTCCTGCCCATCAGCAATCAATCGATTGATCGTCGGCACAGTGAACTTCGGAAACTTCGACGAACCGTCCGAACACACGCGCTCCAGCTGATCGGCAATCGCCTGGTTGGAGAAGCGTGCTTCCAGGGTGTTTTTGTACTCGGTCAGGTCAATCCCCGGCACGGGTGACAGTTGGGGGGTCACGTCCAGGTCCATGTAGGCACGCATGTAGCGCACGAACAGCGGGTCGTTCATGGTTTCGTGAACGAAGCGGTAACCCTTCAAAAAACCCAGATAAGTGAGTGCGAGGTGACTGCCGTTGAGCAGTTTGATTTTCATCTCTTCATAAGGCGTGACGTCGTCAGTGAACTGCACGCCGACCTTTTCCCAGGCCGGACGACCGTTGACGAACTTGTCTTCCAGCACCCACTGTACAAACGGTTCGCAGACCACCGGCCAGGCGTCGTCGATAGCGTGTTTATCGTGCAGTTGCAGCTTGTGTTCGGTGCTGGTCATCGGCGTGATGCGGTCGACCATGGCATTGGGGAAACTCACGTTGGTGGCGATCCAGTCCCCCAGCTCAGCATCGCGCAGGGCGGCGAATGCCAGTAACGCTTTGCGAGTGACCGCGCCGTTGTGCGGCAGGTTATCGCAGGACATCAAGGTGAACGCAGGCGTGCCGGCTGCACGACGTTTGGCCAGCGCGGCGCAGAGAAAACCGAACACGGTTTTCGGTGCGTTCGGGTGTGCCAGGTCGTGCTGGATCTGCGGCAGTTGGGCCATGAACTCACCGTTGCTGTCGTCGATGCAGTAGCCGCCTTCGGTAATGGTCAGCGAAACGATACGGATCTCGGGGCTGGCGAGTTTGTCGATCAGCGCTTGCGCACCGTCTTCGGCCAGCAGCATGTCGCGAATCGCGCCAATGACCCGGACTTCGGTGTCGTCGGTATCGCCCAGCTCGAACAGGGTGAAGAGGTAATCCTGCTCTTTGAGATCGTCCCGGGCGCGGCGGTCTTCGGCGCGCAGGCCGACGCCGCAAATCGCCCAGTCCAGGCCTTCGCCGGTATTCATCAACGCATCGGTGTAATACGCCTGATGGGCGCGGTGGAAACCACCGACTCCGATGTGCGCGATGCCTTGGCGGGTATCGCTCAGGGCGTAGGCGGGCAGGACCACCTCGGGGGCGAGGCGATTGAGGTTCTGTTTATTGAGTTTCATCACAAGGTCTCGAAATCAGGCTGCAGCGCGTAGTGGGCGGGTCAGCGCCACACCGTCGGCATCGAATAAATGGCAGTGTTCGGCGTCCAGGTGCAGGCTCAGTGTTTCGCCGTAACGGCTGGCCAGGTCGCCGCGAACGCGCATGGTCAAGGCTTCGCCGGACGAGGTCACCACGTGGCAGAAAGTGTCGCTGCCCAGGCGTTCGCTGACGTCAGCCGTGACCTGCAAAGTGCAGTCGCCGGTTTGCGCGAGATTCAGATGCTCCGGGCGAATGCCCAGGGTCACCGCGCCACCAACACTCAGGTTGGCGCCGCTCAGCGGCAACGTGATGCGGGTACCGGCGTCCAGCAGCACTTCGCAGCTCTGGCTTTCGACGCGGGTGACTTTGCCCTTGAGGAAACCCATTTTCGGCGTGCCCAGGAACCCGGCGACAAACAGATTGGCCGGCTGGTGATACAGATCCAGGGGCGAGCCGACTTGTTCGACTTTGCCGCCATTGAGTACGACAACCTTGTCGGCCATGGTCATGGCTTCGACCTGGTCGTGGGTTACGTAGATCATCGTGGCTTGCAGTTCTTTGTGCAGTCGCAACAGTTCCAGGCGCATCTGCACCCGCAGGGCGGCGTCGAGGTTGGACAGTGGCTCGTCGAACAGGAAAATCTTCGGATTGCGCACGATGGCGCGGCCGATGGCCACGCGCTGACGCTGACCGCCGGACAACTGTTTCGGTTTACGTTCGAGCATAGGCCCGAGTTCCAGGATGCGCGCCGCTTCGCCGACTTTCTTCTCGACTTCGGCTTTTGGTACGCCGGCCAGGTCGAGGGCAAACGACATGTTTTTGCGCACGCTCATGTGCGGGTACAGGGCGTAGGTCTGGAACACCATCGCCAGGTCGCGCTTGGCCGGGCTGACTTCGGTGATGTCGCGGCCATCGAGTTCGATGGAGCCGCCGCTGACTTCTTCCAGGCCGGCGATCAGTCGCAGCAACGTGGATTTGCCGCAGCCCGACGGGCCGACGAACACCACGAACTCGCGGTCGTTCACTTCCAGGTCGATGCCTTTGATTATGGAAAAGCCTTCGAAGCCTTTTTGCAGATTCTTGATTTTCAGGTTGGCCATGGTGGCGCTCCTTTTGTGCTTATTCTTTGAGGGCTATTTCACGGCGCCGAACGACAGGCCGCGGACCAATTGTTTCTGGCTGATCCAGCCGAAGATCAGGATCGGCGCGCAGGCCAGCGTCGACACCGCCGACAACTTGGCCCAGAACAGACCTTCGGGGCTTGAGTAGGAGGCGATCAATGCGGTCAACGGCGCGGCTTTCGACGAGGTCAGGTTCAAGGACCAGAACGCCTCGTTCCAGCACAGGATCAGCGACAGCAGCACCGTGGACGCCAGACCACCCTTGGCGATCGGCAGCAGCACCCGGACCATTTCCTGCCACAGCGTGGCACCGTCGAGGCGCGCGGCTTCGAGGATGTCTTTGGGGATGTCTTTGAAGTAGGTGTAAATCATCCAGACCACGATCGGCAGGTTGATCAGCGTGTAGATCACGATCAGCGCGATGCGCGTATCGAGCAGGCCGAAACTCTTGGCCAGCAGGTAGATCGGCATCAGCACGCCCACCGGTGGCAGCATCTTGGTGGAGAGCATCCACAGCAGCGTGCCTTTGGTGCGTTGGGTTTCGTAGAACGCCATCGAGTAGGCCGCCGGCACCGCGATCAGCAGGCACAGAGCGGTAGCGCTGAACGAAATCACCACCGAGTTCCAGGCGAAGCTGAAGTAATCGCTGCGCTCGTTGATGTGCAGGTAGTTCTCCAGCGTGGGCGTGAAGATGAACTGCGGCGGCGTGGCGAACGCATCGATTTCGGTTTTGAAACTGGTCATCACCATCCAGAAGATCGGGAAGAAGATCAGGATCGCGATGGCCCAGGCCAGGGTGCCGAGCAGCAGGCTTTGCAGACGGCGGGATTGTTGAAGGGTCATGGCGCAGGCCTCAGGCTTTGTCTGTCAGGTTTTTGCCGATCATCCGCACCAGCACGATGGCTGCGATGTTGGCGATCACCACCGCGATCAAGCCACCGGCGGACGCCATGCCGACGTCGAACTGCACCAGCGCCTGGTTGTAGATCAGGTAGGCGAGGTTGGTCGAGGCGTAGCCGGGGCCGCCGTTGGTGGTGGTGAATATTTCGGCGAACACCGAGAGCAGGAAGATGGTTTCGATCATGACCACTACGGCAATCGGCCGTGCCAGGTGCGGCAAGGTCAGGTGCCAGAAAATCGCGATCGGCCCGGCACCGTCGAGGCGCGCGGCTTCCTTCTGCTCCTGGTCGAGGGACTGCATGGCGGTCATCAGGATCAGGATCGCGAACGGCAGCCATTGCCAGGACACAATGATGATGATCGACAGCAGCGGGTAGTGCGCCAGCCAGTCCACCGGCTGCGCGCCGAACAGCTTCCAGACGTAGGCGAGAATCCCCGACACGGGATGGAAAATCAGGTTCTTCCAGATCAGCGCACCGACGGTGGGCATGATGAAAAACGGCGAGATCAGCATCACCCGTACGATGCCGCGACCGAGAAACTCACTGGCCTCCAGCAGCGCACTGATCAACACGCCGAACACCACGCTGATCAGCAGCACGCTGCCGACCAGCAACAAGGTGTTGGTGGCGCCGGGCAGGAAACCCGAGTCGCTGAGGAAGTAGCTGAAGTTCTCCAGACCGACAAACTCGTTCTCGCCGGGGTAGAGCAGGTTGTAGCGGATCAGCGAGAAGTAAACGGTCATGCCCAGCGGCACGATCATCCACAGCAGCAACAACGCCACCGAGGGGCTGACCAGGAACCAGCCGGGGTTGGCCAACCGGCTTTTACTCACCGGTTGGGGAATGTCCATGTGAGCTTTGGCAGTTGAAATATTCATGGCGATAGAACCGATAAGGAACAGACAAATGAAGAACAACTGTGGGAGCGAGCTTGCTCGCGATAGCGAACGATCAGCCGACATAGATGTTGAATGTCATGGCCTCATCGCGAGCAAGCTCGCTCCCACAGGGGGACGCGGGTTACTTGGGGTAACCGGCGCGCTTCATTTCACGTTCGGTGGTTGACTGGGCAGCGGTCAGGGCCTGGTCGACCGTGGTCTGGCCGATCAGCGCTGCCGAGAACAATTTGCCCACCTGGGTGCCCACGGCCTGGAATTCAGGAATGGTCACCAACTGGATGCCGATATACGGCACGGGCTTGAGAGTCGGCTTGCTCGGGTCCGCGGCTTTTAGCGATTCAAGGGTCACCTTGGCGAACGGCGCAGCCTTCATGTACTCATCGCTATACGTCGAAGCGCGGGTACCTGGCGGTACGTTGGCAATGCCGTCTTTCTCGGCAACCAATGCGCCGTACTCCTTGGAGGTGGCCCAGGCGCTGAAGGTTTTTGCTGCGTCCTTGGCCTTGGAACTGGTCGGAATTGCCAGCGCCCAGGAATACAACCAGGCCGAGCCCTTGTCGGTGGTCTCGTGCGGTGCGTAGGTGAAGCCGACGTGGTCGCTGACCTTGCTTTGGGTCTTATCGGTGACGAAGGAGCCGGCGACGCTGGCATCGACCCAGATGGCGCATTTGCCGCTGTTGAACAGCGCGAGGTTTTCGTTGAATCCGTTGCTCGACGCACCCGGCGGGCCGGATTTTTTCATGGTGTCGACGTAGAAGTTCAGCGCGTTTTTCCACTCGGGGCCGGTGAATTCCGGCTTCCACTGCTCATCGAACCAGCGCGCACCATAGGCATTGGCGACGGTGGTGATCAGCGCCATGTTCTCGCCCCAGCCGGCCTTGCCGCGCAGGCAGATGCCGTACTGTTCTTTATCCTTATTGGTGAGTTTGCTGGCGAATTCGCTGATCTGGGTCCAGGTCGGGTGCTCGGGCATGGTCAGCCCGGCTTCCTTGAACAGATCGGTGCGGTAATAGGTGATGGAGCTTTCGGCGTAGAAGGGCAAGGCATAGAGCGAACCCTTGACCGACAGGCCTTCACGCACCGATGGGAACACATCGTCGAGGGCGTAATTGGCCGGCAAGTCCTTCATCGGCTCCAGCCAACCTTTGGAGCCCCAGAGTGCGGCTTCGTACATGCCGATGGTCAGTACATCGAACTGTCCGCCCTGAGTGGCGATGTCGGTGGTCAGGCGTTGGCGCAGGACATTTTCTTCCAGCACCACCCAATTGAGCTTGATGTCCGGATGCTCGGCCTCGAAGGTTTTCGAGAGCTTTTGCATGCGAATCATGTCGCTGTTGTTGACGGTGGCGATGGTCAGGGTCTGCGCGCCGAGGCTGACGCTGCTGAGGGTCATGCAGGTGAGGGCAAGCAGAGCTTTTACAGAAGGTTGCATCGTGCACTCCTTTTCTGCACCCGGTGGGTTACAGAAGGACAGTTATTGTTTTTGTGTCTTCCTGCGGAGGGAAGAATGTGCACTGATTACAGCCTTCAATTGATGACGTGACAAATCATCCATCGCACTTGAATCGATACTATTTTGCACTGAGGTTTGAAGGGAGAGGTGCAGGGAACGGCTTTTTAGCGGTTAGACCCTATGGATTCCGTACAGGTTTTCGGGCCCCAAGATCAAAAGATCGCAGGCTCCGCCAGCTCCTACATTGGAATGCGATCCCCTGTAGGAGCTGGCGGAGCCTACGATCTTTTGATCTTTCTTTACCCGAGGTTCTGCTCAGTCAACCGCTGCACCGCCAACCGCCGGTAATGCGACGGCGTCATGCCCTTGAGTTGCTGAAAGCGCCGATTGAAATTGGAAATATTGTTGAAGCCCGATTCGAAACACACATCGGTTACCGGTTTGTCACCGTCGGCCAACAGCTCACAGGATTTGCTGATGCGCAGTCGATTGACGAATTCGATGAAGCAGCGGCCGGTGGCCTGCTTGAACACTCGACTGAAGTAAGTCGGCTTCATGCCCAAGTGCTCGGCGACTTCCTCCAGCGGCAGTTCCCGAGCGTAATGCGCGAAGATGTAATCCACCGCCCGGTTGGTGCGATCGATATTGTGCTCGTCGGCCAATTGCGGTGTCGTAGCCCCGGACAGCAGCTGATAGTCGTCAGAGGCCGCCAGTAACTCCAGCAGAATGAAAAAGTGCCCGAGGCGCGTCACGCCTTTGGTGTCGGCGATGCGCTGCATCAAAGTCACGGCCTGGCGAATGGTGCGCTTGCAGCGAAACTCGATGCCGTACTGGGCGCGCTCCAACAGCGGCGCCAGCGTTTTGAGCTCGGCGAACACCAAGTGGCCGCTGTCGAATAACTCATCCGTGAAGTTGACCAGCATGTCGCGCTTGGGCACCACTTCGTCTTCGGCCACCTGGCTGATCCAGTTGTGGGGCAGGTTGGGGCCGGTGAGGAATAGCGATTCTGGATAGAAGTTACCGATGTAGTCACCAATGAACACTTTGCCGGAGCTGGCGACAATCAGGTGCAGTTCGTATTCCTTGTGAAAATGCCAGCGCACCAACGGGCAGGGAAAACCGTGCTGACGATAGATGATGGACAACCCGTTGTGGTCGTCCATCAGTTCGTAGGAGGGGTCTGTCACGCGGGCTGTTCGAGTCATGTCGGGGTGCTTTTCTTGTTATCGCTATCCGATCATGCCTCTTTTGGCGCCTGCTGTGCCAGCCTGCCGCGACTTTCGTTTATGCCGGCTTGTGCAACCTGTCTCCGTAAACCGCTTTCATGCTGGTGGCGCTCCAGCAGAAGCGGACAATATCCGCCTCGTCAAAGAAATCGGTGCTGATGATGCTGCAACGGGTGACCCAGTCGCGGGTGGTGTGGAACCAGTCGTTGATTTGGTTTTTGATGTGCTGCGGGCCACCCAACAGCGAATAGCACGTCGCCGGCAAAGACCAGAGAAATGTATCGTAAGGCGCCCCCACAAGGGTGGTCTGGATATGCGATTGCAGATCGCTGGTGTCGGTGAATGCCTCGCCGTTCCACTTGTGAGGTATTTGCGGCCAGAAATACTCACTGTCCAGCCCGGGCTTCGCCTGCGCTGCCATGACGCAGCGGCGCTGCGAGTTGGCGCGCTTGAGTTGGTCCACGGTACTGCGCGCATCCGAAGAGCGGATCAAGCGCGAGCCCAGGCCGCGCATCAGAAGATCATTGAGTTGTTGGTAGTCGAAAGGCTTCGCTGCATCCCCTAACTGGTGGAAGTCGAGGACGATGAATTCGTCCGGGTTTCGGTCGAGGAATGTCGTCACCGCGTCGATCAGTTCATCAAGAATGCGGTGGGACTGATAGCCGTTGTGATGGAAGTAAAACACCGGTACTACCGGGCCGGCGGTACAGCCAAGCCGGATATCGAACGCCCGTGCGCCGTTGGCCAGTTGCCAGGCAAATGAGTCGTTCTGGCACGTCGTCCAGTTGCCGACCACCACCTCATAGTTGGGCGCTTTTTTGTCCATGCCGGCGTTGTGCGTGCCCGGCCAGACGATGTCGGTCAGCCTCAACCGGCCGATATCCAGTACGTTGCTCATCCATTTCTGTTTGTCGAGTGTGGTTGCTGTATTGCGGGTCATGACAGTTCCTTGTCGTGATTCGCCCCATCCGTGGGGAAAAGAAGTTCATGTGTCGGATGTGGCTGGGTGCCACATCCGTATCACTCGCCTGAGACAAAAGGCTTTCATAACCCAGCATAGAAGTGCGTGGCAGTATTGCCAGTGTCGGAAACACGTACACAAGAATAGCTATTTGATGGCGCGGAAATTGTTAATTTCGCTTGCTCGCTTTCATCAGGTTTACCATTCGGCAATAAGAGACAATGTTGGACTCTTCAATAAAGTCGACATTGATGATGTTGCACTTTAACGCCCAGTCACTTTTCTTCGGGTCGAACCAGGAGTTAAGCTCATCATGAATGTCCACGGGGCCGCCGAGAGCGCTGTAACTGGTGGCGGAAAGCGACCACGGTGCCCATGTGCCTGGCGGGTATTTCAGCACATTAATAATGTGCTTTTCCAAATCTGCGGCATTGGTGATACCGCTGCCAGACCATTTGTGCCCGATCTGCTCGTGAAATACGTTTTGATCAAGCGCTCTGTGCCATGGTGCGGCGACTAAAATTCTTTGTGTAGAGCTGATTTGTTTGAGTTGACGAAGACTCAGAGACCGGTTTTTGGTGGGGATCATGCGACGGCCGAGAAAGAGCATCATCATGCTGTTGAAGTAAGCGAAATCAAACTGCTCCCCTTTCAGTTCATGAAAGTCCAGGATGATGAATTCGTTGGGGTTCTCCTGAAGAAATTTTTCCACGTCGGTTACAAGGTGCCCCAAGGTACGACCATTGCGGTAACCGTTGTGATGAATGCAGAATTTCCCGAGTCCCTGCGCGTCAGCGTCGTACATTAAACGGATATCGAGTGCTCGAGAGCCGTGGCTCAGCTGGGCATAAAACGATTGGTGCTGACAGGCGAGCCAGTGGGCACCTGGAATCAGCGGCCAGGATGCTTTCCAGTCGCTGCCCGCGTTATGGGTGCCTGGCAGCGTCAATTCGCAGAGCGACAATGTATCAATTGCCGGAGTAGCGGTCATCCAGTTGTTAAGTGTGTAATTATTCTGAACAAAGTTGTCCATTTAATGCATCCTTGCATTGATTTATCAGGGGCGGGTAGTTGCGCCGAACTTAACTAATCAAGTTAGCGTTCGGCTCGGTATTTATAGAGATGGTATTAAGCTTGGTCAATAATAGTGATAATGCAAAATGTTTGTTATTAGGGTGAGTGTTATAGCGGATTTCGATTCTTTGCCTCAATCCATTGCGCCATGTATTGCGTGCTTTTGTGATGGTGATGACGCAACATGCTACCTGTAAAATTATCACTTCTAAGTTGCGTCAGGTGTTGTTGGCAGTACACCAGCTTTTCGATCAATGCCGGGCCATGTTCGGACTGTCGATAACGATCAGCCAGTAATGTCTGACCCAGGGATTGGGCGTCTGTCCAAAGTGTTTCATCCTTGTACAGCCGAACCGCGCAATCGGCGAACGCCTGTGCTGTGCTGGCTACCGCGCCGGGCCAGAGATGTTCGCCGTGCATCGCTTCTGCGCCGATTGGCGTTGTGATCGTGGGCGTGCCACACAACATGGCGTCGACAATCTTGCCTTTGATGCCGGCACCGAAGCGTAAGGGGGCCAGGCATATCCGCGCGCAAGACATGACTTCTAACGCATCTTCCGCCCAGTTCATCACATGAAACCCCTGGCCAGGGTTGTGCAACGCAGTCGCTTTGGGCGGTGTGTAAGCACCGTAAATGTGCAATTGAGCCGTTGGCAGTTGTGCGCGAATCAGCGGCCAGAGAGTGGTTTTCATCCAGAGCACCGCATCCCAGTTGGGCGCATGACGGAAGTTGCCGATGCTGAGAAAGTGCGCGCGGTCTTCAAAAGAAACCGGTGGCACGCTCGGTAGATCGACCATCAGCGGGCACCAGTGCAGCAAGTGGCGCGGCAGCTTGAATTGCTCGATCAGCAACTCGATCTCTACTTCGGAGATCATCAGATTCAAGTCGCAACGATAAATCGCTGCGATTTCCCGTTTGGCCAGATCGGTCTCGGCCATGAGTTCGAACTCTTCACGCAACGCCGGGGCGAACAAATCGTTGAAGTCATTGGCGTCGTCACTGGCCTTCAAACGCTCCTTGAGGCGTTGATGGCGGGCATCTCGCAGGCTTTGCAGGTCGGAGGTCTCAAGCACGCGCAAGGCATCGGGGCAGTGCTTCTCAACTCGCCAGCCGAACTGTTCTTCCATCATGAACCGATCGAACAGAACGATATCCGGGGCCAGTTCGCTGATGAACGTGTCGAAACTGCTGTTGTTCAATTCGATCGGGACTTCGCGAATGCCCAAGACCGTCAGGTCTGCCCGGTGTTCACCGGTGCCAGCCGGGCTACTGAACGTAATGTTCCAGCCTTGCTGCAAGAAGGTCTCGAGAATTTGCATCATGTGCCCACCGGCCGCTGAAGAACGGGGCTCGGGCCAGACGTAACCAATGACGAGGACTTTGGTTGCGCGGGGCTGGGTCATCGGTATTCCTTGAGACGGGTAATCGGGCAGGGGCGCAATTAAACCACAGCAAGCGTGGCATTGAACTGAACGCTCCGGTGTCAGGCGCAAGAAAATGGATGACCGAGAACAGTCAAGGAAACACGACAATCCCACAGAGCAAAAGGGTTGAGATTGTCGTGTCTTGATTTACTGACCCAGGGTGGCGGGTAGCGTTCTGCAAAACGCCTCATCGGCGGGTGGCGCCTGATTCGGATACGTATCCGGAAGAACCTTGACCATCGTCGTCTCGACAACGCCGTCCGCGTACTCAGCTTCGAAGAACTCTGCGGCCCAACCCACCTTGGGAGCACGGAGAGTCGCTTGGACGTCCATTGCGACCGGCAATGGTTTTGCGGTGTAGCGCACGCCGCAGTTGTACCGGAAGTCCCGGGCCTTTGGGTTGAGCGCTGTCCACTGAGTCGTCCTGATCGGCATTTCGGACAAGGTCAGGTGCAACTTGGTCGATGTGGCGTCCAGGCGTTGTTCCTGTGCCTTTAATCTCGGTGCGGTATTGCCGGTCTGCCGCCGCTTGATATAAGGAATCAGGTTCGCTTCAACAAACGCCCGCACATCGTGGGCGGAATTGGGAATGACCCGAAGTGTATTGTCACCCGGCAGGTCCGCAAGATACTGGCGTGAAGCATCCGGGATGAAGAAGTCATCGCCACTGGCGTTGACGATGTATTTCGGGATCTTCAAGCGGTCGGTATAGCCGGACAGATTCCGATAGGTCATCGGATCTTCGACCTGCATCAGCTTCTTGAATGGCTCGGTCTTGCGTTGGGCGATCACACCTTGCAAGTAGTAGTCGATGTACGCCAGTGGCCAGTTACCGCCGTAGGTCAGAAACGTCTCGTCGAACACTTTGTCCGTGTTCAAGACGTCAATGACAAACGGCACGATGCTATCGACGCGTGAGTCCGCAAGGGCGGACAGCCATACCGCCCAACCGCGTTTCGACGCGCCGGTGGCAAGAAAACTCACCACCTGGCCTGGCTGCGTTTCCTTTTGCGCCAGGTCCATGGCCTTGACCAGCGCTTCCATCATCGGCACATGCAGCGACATAAAAGGCTGTTGTTCCGGGGCCTGCATGAATAGTTTCCAGCTGTGGGCAACGCTGCCATCTTCTGTGCGCGGCACGCCGTCATCGCTGTAGGTCAAATACTGGTTAGGGACATTGCTGACAGCCACTACGATCAAACCGGTTTGGCGGGCAATGTTGAGCAGTGTTTGCTGCGAAAAGTTGTTGGGTGCTCCCGGAGACTCACCGGGCAAAGGCTTGTTGACGCCGTCGTTGGCGACCAGCACGGCACGCGTACCCTTGACGTTGTCGGGAATGTACAGGTCGACTCCATGGGTCCAGTCTGCCGGGGCGACTTGACCGCCCTGACCCCAGGACTGTGACGTCAACTCGAAGCGCCGGATGTTGACGCCGGGCTGTTGCTCTTGTCCCTTACTGATGTAGCGCAGCGGTTGCGTCGCTTCGGCTTTGCGATAGCAGCTCAATACTTCGCTGAACGCCTGTCCGCTCTGTTCAAAGCAGTGCTGGGGATTGTCGGAAGAGGCTGACTGGCAACCATATCCGGCGATGAGCATCAGCAATAATCCGCTGACTTTCAAATAACGTGCGTAGCGTTGGGTTCGACTCGGCATGGACTCGGTTCCTTATGAGTGGGATCACCGGTCCAATCAAACGCCAGGCGGGCGGCCTTTTCTACTGTCAAACTTGACAGGTCAGAGCCCAAAAACGCCGAAAAATGCAGCCTTACGTCGGTTTATGCAGAAAAGTGGTGGGGCCAGGATGCCCAGCCAACTGTCTCAGGCCAGCATGCCTTTGACCTTGTCGCGCAACTGATCAATGGAAAACGGTTTACCAATCACGTGCATACCTTCGGGCACATCAATGCTTTCGGCATAGCCACTGGCAAACAGGATCGGCAACTCAGGGCGCAGCATCCGGGCCTGGTTGGCCAATTCACGGCCATCCATCACCGGCAAGCCGACGTCGGTCATCATCAAATCGATGTACTGGTCCTCATCGTTGAGGAATTCCAGCGCCTTTTCACTGCCATCGGCCTCAAGCACCTTGAACTCCAGCTCCTCCAGCACATCGACAATCAGCATGCGCACAATGTCATCGTCTTCGACTACAAGGATGATGGACGTGTTGGAGTACATAGTGGGGGGTTCTCAGAGATTGAATTCGCGGTTGCCGATCGATCGAAATCGCCGGGCTCTTGTTTGAGTAAGTGACGGAACCCGACAAGTTCCCAACGCCGTGGAAAAAAGAATAGCTGTACTCGTGCTGACAAGGATAACCGCTCCTTTGCGTTGGAGCAGTGGAATGTAGGATTTTGCGCGAAAACGCGTCAAAAAATTGGATCAATCCGCCGCTTTTGGGGCAAACTCCTTGGTTTTCAACAGCTCGACAAGGTTTCCCCCATGACATCCGCGTCTTCGGTTGATGAGCAACGATTTCGTAAACTCCTGAGCCGCAACGTCAGCCTGCCGTTGGGTGTCGGCGTGCTCAGTGCAGTGTTCTTTGTCTCGCTGATCACTTACCTGCTGTCGGTGATCCAGTGGGTCGAGCACACCGACCGGGTGATCAATAACGCCAATGAAGCGACCAAGCTGACCGTCGATCTGGAAACCGGTATGCGCGGCTTCCTGCTTACTGGCGACGAGCACTTCCTTGAACCCTACGAAACGGCCAAGCCGCGAATCGCTGTCGCCCTCAATACCTTGCTCGAACTGACCGCGGACAACCCGGTGCAGACCGACCGCCTGCACCGGCTCCAGGCCTTGCAGAATGAGTGGGCCACTTTCGCGCAGACAATAATTGAATTGCAGCGATCCAGCGGCGATTACCGCAGCGCGGTCAAGGCCGGGCGCGGCAAGCGGCTGACCGATGAGATCCGCAAGCAATTCGAAGACGTGATCGACATGGAGCAACAGTTGCGCACCACCCGCAACGAGGAAGTGCGCCGCACCACGATCTGGAGCATCAGCCTTTATCTGTTGTTCATCGCCGGGATCAGCGCATTGCTGGCCTACATTGGCCGTCGGGACTTGCTCAACCTTTCACAAAGTTACAGCGCCAACCTCGCCTTGCAACAGGCCAGCGCCCAGCGTCTGGAACAGCAGGCCTGGCTGCGCAATGGCCAGACCGAACTGGCCGAACAAGTGCTGGGGCAACTGTCGCTTAATCTGCTGGGCCGCAACATTCTGCAGTTCTGCGCGCAGTACCTGGGCACCGCCGTAGCAGCTATTTATGTTCGTGAAGAGCACGGTGGACTCAAGCGCATTGCCTCTTACGGTTTCTCCCGCGAGCAGGAAGCGCGCGAACAGCAGATTTACAGCGATGAAGGCATTGTCGGCCAGGTGGCGAACCAGGCTCGCTTGATTCGTCTTGATGATGTACCGAGCGATTACTTCAAGGTCAGCTCCGGCCTGGGCGAAGGTCTTCCCCATAGCGTGCTGGTGGTGCCGACCAGTGACGACGATCGGGTCAACGGTGTGATCGAACTGGGCTTCCTGCGCCCGCTGACGGACCGTGATGTCGAATTGCTTGAACTGATTGCCGGCAACATCGGCACGTCCATCGAGGCCGCTCGCTATCGCCAGCGCTTGCAGGAAGTGCTGGCCGAAACCCAGCAGCTCAATGAAGAACTGCAAGTCCAGCAGGAAGAACTCAAGACCGCCAACGAAGAGCTGGAAGAGCAGTCGCGGATTCTCAAGGAGTCTCAGGCGCATCTGGAGACCCAGCAGGTCGAGCTTGAACAAACCAATGAGCAACTCGCCGAGCAAGCGCAGATTCTGGCCGACCAGCGCGACGCCATGGACCTGAAGAACACCGAGCTCAATCAGGCCCAGACTCAGCTCGAAGAACGCGCCGAAGAGTTGCAACGCTCGAGCAAGTACAAGTCTGAATTCCTCGCCAACATGTCCCACGAGTTGCGCACGCCGCTGAACAGCTCGTTGATCCTCGCCAAGCTGCTGGCGGAAAACCCCCAGGAAAACCTCAGCGCCGAGCAGGTCATGTTTGCCGAGTCGATCTACTCTGCCGGCAATGATTTGCTCAACTTGATCAACGACATTCTCGACATTTCCAAGGTCGAGGCCGGCAAGCTTGAAATGCGACCGGAGAACACCAGTATCGCGCGCCTGGTGGATGGCTTGCGCGGGATGTTCCAGCCATTGGCTGCCGACAAGAAGCTGGACTTCCAGGTCGAGGTGCAGGCCGGTGCGCCCATGATGATCTTCACCGACCGCCAGCGTCTGGAGCAGGTGATCAAGAACCTGCTGTCCAACGCGGTGAAATTCACCGAAAAAGGCACGGTCAGCCTGACGGTTGCCAGTCAGCCAGGCGACGGTATCGCCTTTATCATTCGCGATTCGGGGATTGGCATTGCCGCGGATCAGCAGGACAGCATTTTCGAAGCCTTCCGCCAGGCCGATGGCACCACCAATCGCCGTTACGGCGGCACCGGCCTGGGCTTGTCGATTTCCCGTGACCTGGCCGCCTTGCTTGGCGGTTCCATCAGTGTCACCAGCGAGCCGGGGCAGGGCAGTGTGTTTACGCTGGTTTTGCCGCAGCAATACGTTGAACCGGGCGAGGATCCTGTCGAGCCGATGAGAGCCACGCCGGTTGCCATTACACCGAGAGTGACGCCCGCCGCGCTGGTGCCGTTGATTGCCGAAGTCGATATCCCGCGTTTCGACGACGATCGCACCAAGGCGCCATTCGCCACTCGTTGCATTCTGGTGGTGGAAGACGAGCCGAACTTTGCCAATATTCTTTATGACCTGGCGCATGAGCTGGGGTATCAGTGCTTGGTGGCGCACGGCGCGGACGAGGGTTACGACCTGGCCAGGGAATTCATCCCGGACGCCATTCTGCTGGACATGCGTCTGCCGGATCATTCCGGGTTGACTGTGTTGCAACGCCTGAAGGAACGCGCTGAAACCCGGCACATTCCGGTGCATGTGATTTCGGTGGAAGACCGGGTCGAAGCCGCGATGCACATGGGCGCCATTGGTTACGCGGTCAAGCCGACTACCCGCGAAGAACTCAAGGACGTGTTTGCCCGCCTTGAGGCCAAGCTGACCCAGAAAGTCAAACGCGTCCTGCTGGTCGAAGACGACGATGTGCAGCGCGACAGCATTGCCCGACTGATCGGCGACGATGACATCGAGATCACTGCCGTGGGCCTGGCCCAGGATGCACTGAACCTGCTGCGCACGACAATTTTTGACTGCATGATCATCGACCTGAAGCTACCGGACATGCTCGGCAACGACTTGCTCAAGCGCATGTCCACGGAAGACATCTGCTCGTTCCCGCCGGTGATCGTCTACACCGGGCGCAACCTGACCCGGGACGAAGAGGCCGACCTGCGCAAGTATTCGCGCTCGATCATCATCAAGGGCGCCCGCTCGCCCGAGCGTTTGCTGGATGAGGTCACACTCTTTCTGCACAAAGTCGAATCCAGGTTGTCCCATGAACGCCAGAGGATGCTCAAGACCGCGCGCAGTCGCGACAAGGTTTTCGAGGGTCGCAAGGTGCTGCTGGTGGACGACGATGTGCGCAACATCTTTGCCCTCACCAGCGCCCTGGAGCAAAAGGGTGCAGTCGTGGTCATCGGCCGAAACGGTCGTGAAGCGATTGAAAGACTGAATGAAGTCGAGGACATCGATCTGGTGTTGATGGACGTGATGATGCCGGAGATGGATGGCTACGAAGCCACCATCGAGATCCGCAAGGACCCGCGCTGGCGCAAGCTGCCGATCATCGCGGTGACGGCCAAGGCCATGAAGGACGATCAGGAGCGCTGCCTGCAAGCGGGCTCCAATGATTACCTGGCCAAGCCCATTGACCTGGATCGCCTGTTCTCGCTGATTCGCGTGTGGTTACCGAAAATGGAACGCATTTAGTGGAACGCAATTATTCAGTGGAGCGAAATAGCGAGATCGAAATTCGCTTGTTGATCGAGGCGATCTACCTCAAATACAGCTATGACTTTCGCGACTACTCCGGCGCTTCGATCAAGCGCCGGGTCAATCACGCGTTGAGCCAGTTCGAGTGCACGACCATTTCAGCGTTGCAGGAAAAGGTCCTGCACGACCCGACGGCGTTCATGCAGTTGTTGCAACTGCTGACGATCCCGGTCAGCGAAATGTTCCGCGACCCTTCGCATTTCCTGGCGATCCGCAAGGAAGTGGTGCCGCTGCTCAAGACTTACCCCTCGATCAAGATCTGGATCGCCGGTTGCAGCACCGGTGAAGAGGTCTATTCGATGGCCATTCTGCTGCGCGAAGAAGGCTTGCTCGATCGCACCATCATCTACGCCACCGACATCAATCCGCGCTCGCTGGATAAAGCCAAGCAAGGGATATTCTCCATGGAGAATGTCCGCGCCTACACTCATAACTACCAGCAGGCAGGTGGCCAGCGTTCGTTCGCCGACTACTACACGGCGGCTTACGGTTACGCCATTTTCGACAAGACGCTGTGTGAGAACGTGACCTTCGCCGATCACAGCTTGGCGACCGACAGTGTCTTTTCAGAAACTCAATTAATTTCGTGTCGTAATGTATTGATTTATTTCAACAAAAAGCTTCAGGATCGTGCTTTCGGTTTGTTCCATGAATCCCTTTGTCATCGAGGATTTTTGGTGCTGGGTAGCAAGGAAACCCTGGATTTTTCGGCCTACGGCAACCAGTTCGAACCGTTGGTCAAACAAGAACGGATTTACCGCAAATCATGAACAGTGCACCCGATTTGCCTTCTATAGAGGCCATCGTGATTGGCGCCTCGGCCGGCGGTGTGGAGGCGTTGCTGAACATCCTCAGCCCATTGCGAGAAGGCTTCAAGCTGCCGATCATCGTGGTTTTGCACCTGCCGGACGAACGTCGCAGCCCTCTGGCCGAGGTGTTCGCACGGCGAGTATCCATGCCTGTACTGGAAGCCCGCGACAAGACGCTGGTTGAAGCCGGAACGCTGTATTTCGCGACACCGGGTTATCACTTGTCGGTGGAGCAAGACCGCAGTTTTTCCTTGAGCCTGGAAGCCCGCGTGCATTATTCGCGACCGGCCATCGATTACCTGTTCGAGTCGGCCGCCGATGCCTACGGTTCAGCCCTGGCCGCGGTGTTGTTGACCGGAGCCAACCGTGATGGCGCCCACGGCCTGGCCCAGGTCAAGCGTCGTGGCGGCATGACCATCGTCCAGGACCCGGATGAAGCCCAGGTCGCGACCATGCCTCAGGCTGCGCTTGATCTACACCAGCCGGACCACATTCTCCCTATACGCGGCATCGGCCGTCTGCTTGTCGAGCTGGAACGAATCGCATGCTAAGTACTATCCAAGCCAAACTGCTGATCGTCGACGATCTGCCGGAGAACCTGTTGGCGCTCGAGGCACTGATCAAGCGCGAAGACCGTATCGTCTATAAAGCCTTGTCCGCCGACGAAGCCTTGTCGCTGTTGCTGCAACACGAATTCGCCATGGCTATTCTCGACGTGCAGATGCCCGGCATGAACGGCTTCGAGCTGGCCGAGCTGATGCGCGGCACGGAAAAGACCAGGAACATCCCGATTGTCTTCGTCAGTGCGGCCGGTCGTGAGCTGAACTACGCGTTCAAGGGCTACGAAAGCGGCGCCGTGGATTTCCTCTACAAGCCGCTGGATATTCATGCGGTCAAGAGCAAGGTCAACGTGTTCGTCGAACTGTTTCGCCAAAGCAAGGCAATGAAACAGCAGGTCGAAGAACTGGAGCAAAGCCGCCGTGAGCAGGAAGCGCTGCTCAAGCAGTTACAGAGTACCCAGCTGGAACTGGAGCAAGCGGTGCGCATGCGTGATGACTTCATGTCCATCGTCGCCCACGAAGTCCGCACGCCGCTCAATGGCCTGATCCTCGAAACCCAGTTGCGCAAGATGCACCTGGCCCGGGATAACGCCGCGGCGTTCACCCTGGACAAGATGCACGCGATGGTCGATCGCGATGAGCGGCAGATCAAAAGCCTGATCCGCCTGATCGAAGACATGCTCGATGTGTCGCGCATTCGTACCGGCAAGTTGTCGATACGACCGACGCGCTTCGATATGTCGGCGCTGGTTCGCGGCTTGTTGCAGAACTTTGCACCGCAGATCGATGCTGCCGAGTCCTCGGTCACCTTCGAGGCCGAGCAACCGGTGGTGGGCAACTGGGACGAATTTCGCATTGAACAGGTGATTTCCAACCTGCTGACCAATGCTTTGCGCTACGGCGCCAAGAGTCCGATCACCGTTAAGGTGTACAGTGAGAGCGGTCAGGCTCGGGTGGAAGTGCGCGACCTTGGGATCGGTATCAGCGAAGAGAACCAGAAGCGTATTTTCCAGCAGTTCGAACGCGTCACGGCCAAACACGCTGTCGCGGGGTTGGGCCTGGGGTTGTTTATTTCCGAACAGATTGTGGCCGCCCATGGCGGTTCCATTACCGTCGAAAGCCGGATTGGCGAAGGCGCCTTGTTTCGCGTTTGTCTGCCGCTGTAGGAAAACAGCCAGATAAACGCAACCTCTGATCGACCCCACGGTCGTATCAGCAGCTATTGACCGAACAAAGGCTTCCCATGAGTGAAGATGCACAAGACGTCGTATTGATCGTCGAAGATGACCCCTCGATTTTGATGGTGCTGTCGGCCTATCTGTCGGGGGAGGGCTATCGGGTATTGCAGGCCGAAAACGGCGAGCAGGCCTTCGAGATTCTGTCGAGCAAACCACATCTGGACATGATGATCACCGACTTCCGCCTGCCGGGCGGAATCTCTGGCGTTCAGATTGCTGAACCCGCCGTGAAGCTGCGACCGGAACTCAAGGTCATTTTCATCAGCGGTTATCCGCAGGAAATCCGCGAGACGGACAGCCCGATCACCCGTAAAGCACCGATTCTGGCCAAGCCGTTTGATCTGGATGTACTGCAAGAGCTTATGCAGGAAATGCTTTCCTGAGAGCCGCATGTTCTGTGTAGCAGCTGCCGAAGGCTGCGTTCGGGCGCGCAGCGGCCGCTTATCTGGGCTACACAATCCCTTGGCGAGGACTTCGTCCTCGAACGCAGCCTACGGCAGCTGCTACAGGGGGCGCGTCAAATCCGAATCATCTCCCGCACCTTCGCCGTCAGCAGGTCGAAGGTGAACGGCTTGGTGATCATCTGCATGCCAGGATCAAGGAAACCGCCGCGCACCGCCGCGTGTTCGGCGTAGCCGGTGATGAACAACACCTTCAGATCCGGCCGGTATTGCCGGCCGATTTCCGCCAGTTGCCGGCCATTCATGCCGGGCAATCCAACGTCGCTGATCAACAGATCGATACGCTGCCCGGAATCGAGAATCGGCACCGCGCTGTCGGCATCGCCAGCCTCGACGAAGGCATAGCCCAGGTCACTCAACACCGTACTGACCAACACCCGCACCGCCGGATCGTCCTCGACGATCAGCACGGTTTCGCCATTCTGTGCGAACGGAGCGTGCTGGATGTGCACCGGGTTGTCCTGAGGCACGTCACCGCCGAATCGCGGGAGAAACAGACTCACCGTGGTGCCTTCGCCCACTTCACTTTGAATGGCGACGTGGCCGCGTGATTGTTTGCTGAAACCATAGATCATCGACAGTCCAAGGCCTGTGCCCTGGCCGATGGGCTTGGTGGTAAAGAACGGATCAAAGGCCCGGTTGATGGTGCTTTGCGGCATGCCACACCCGGTGTCGGTGACACTCAGCACCACGTAATCACCCGGTTGAAGGTTGCTCTGGGCCTCGGTGAAGCCAATGTCCAGAGACTGATTGCTGGTTTTCACCACCAGTTTTCCGCCATCGGGCATCGCATCCCGAGCATTGATCACCAGATTGAGCAGGGCGCTTTCCAATTGGTTGGGATCGGCTTCGGCCACCCAGAGTTGTTCGCTCAGTTGCATGTCCAGCTGAATGCTTTCGTTGATGCTGCGCTGAAGCAATTCGCCCATGGAGACCACCAGGGTGTTCATCTCAACGGGTTTGGAGTCCAGCGACTGACGCCGGGAGAACGCCAGCAGTCGGTGGGTCAGACCTGCCGCGCGGTTGGCTGAGGTCACGCCCAGGTCGATCAGACTGTCCAGATCGTCGGTGCGCCCACGGGCCAGACGTCGGCGCAGCAGCTCCAGGCTGCCGATGATGCCGGTCAGCATGTTGTTGAAGTCGTGGGCAATACCGCCGGTGAGCTGGCCGACCGCTTCCATCTTCTGCGATTGGCGCAGGGCTTCTTCATTGTGTCGTAGCTGGGCGGTGCGTTCCTCGACCTGCTGTTCGAGGGTTTCGAGGGTGTTTTGCAACCGCAGTTCGCTTTGACTCAGATCGATCAGCCGGTCCCTGGCTTCGTACTGTCGTCGACGTCCGCGCAACGCGGTGGTCACCAGGCTGATCAACGTGACCGGGTGAAAGGGACGCTCAAGAAAGGTCACGTTCCCCAGCTGTGGGCCGTAGCGCGATGCCGGGTTTTGTTCCGGGCCGCCATGGTGGGTCATCAATACAATCGGAAGGTCCGACCAGGCAGGCTGTTGCTCGATCAGCTCGAACAGTGGTTCAAGATCACCGCCCAACAAGGCCTCGGAAGAGATCAGCAGCAAGCCTGCCCCTTGCTCCAGCTCGCTGCACAACGCCACCAGGTCCCGAGTAATCACCCCGTCGTAACCTGCTTCATTGAGCATCATCAGCGCAATCTGGCTGTCGCGACCCAGCGGCGCGAGAATGATCGCGCGCTCGGACATCGCTTCCTGGGCAATCACGGGCTTTGTTCCTCAAGCAAGGGTTTGCTGGCGCCCAGATAAGTGGGAACGCCACGCAATACGCCCTCAAAGGCATCCAGCGGTTCACCAATCGTCATGCCCTGAGCGCTGATTCGGTATTCCCGAATGGTTGACTCATGGCTGCCCGTGCGTTTCTTGATGATCGAGATCGCCCGGCGAACCTTGCCCAATGCCTCGAAGTAGCGCAGCAGGATGACCGTATCGGCCAGATAGGTGATGTCGACAGGGGCTTGCATGTCACCGACTAGCCCATGCTGGGCGACGGTCATGAAGGTCGCGGCACCCTGGCGATTGAGGTACAACAGCAACTCGTGCATGTGCAGTACCAAGGCGCTTTCCTCGGGCATCGCCGCCTGATAGCCATTGATGCTGTCGATCACCACGGTCTTGATATCGCCCTCATCGACACAGCGACGAACCCGGTAGGAAAACTCTCCGGGGGACAACTCGGCCGCGTCCACTTGCTCGATCAGCAGGTTGCCGGTGTCTTGCAGCGCCTGGAGGTCGATGCCGATGTTCTTCATGCGCTCGAACAGCAACCCGAGCTCTTCATCGAAAATGAACAGCGCAGCTTTTTCGCCACGGGCCACGGCGGCAGCGGCGAAGATCATCGAGATCAGCGATTTGCCAGTACCGGCCGGGCCAAGGATCAGCGTACTGGACCCGGTCTCGATCCCGCCGCCGAGCAGGGCGTCCATCTCCTTGATGCCGCTGGTCAACTGCTGGCGGATATAGCGACCGCGGTGCTCGGCGGCCACCAGACGCGGAAAAACATGCACGCCATCGCCCATGATGGTGAAGTCATGAAACCCGCCACGGTACTTCTGGCCACGGTATTTCACCACACGGATCCGCCGCCGCTCGGCGCCATAGTTGGGGGTCAGTTCTTCAAGGCGAATGACGCCGTGGGCCACACTGTGCACGGTTTTGTCGAGGGATTCGGTGGTCAGGTCGTCCAGCAACACCACTGTGGCGTCATAGCGCACAAAGTAGTGTTTGATTGCGAGGATCTGGCGACGGTAGCGCAATGAGCTTTGGGCCAGCAGACGAATCTCGGAAAGACTGTCGAGCACCACACGGGTCGGCTTGACCCGTTCGACCACTTCGAAAATCTGCTTGGTGGCTTCGCCCAGTTCAAGGTCCGAGGAATACAACAAGCTCTGCTGATGCTCGGCATTGAGCAGGCTTTCCGGGGGCGTCAGCTCGAAGATGTGGATGTTCTCATCCAGCTCCCAACCGTGGGACAACGCACCCTGTCGCAGCTCCCGCTCGGTTTCCGACAGCGTGATGTACAACGAGCGCTCGCCGGCACGAGCGCCGGCCAACAGGAAATGCAAAGCGACGGTGGTTTTGCCGGTTCCGGGTTCACCCTCCAGTAAAAACACATGCCCGCGGGACAATCCACCGGCCAGGATGTCATCCAGACCTTCGATGCCGGTGGCGGCTTTTGCACTGATCAACTCGTTAGATGTAGACAAAAAATGCCCTCTCATGACTAGGGGGAACGAGGCAGCAGGCCGTAAGTGCCTGAATGGACTACCTGTTCTCTTGACCCTTGGCCGAGACGACGAGTTCAACGAAATTTCTGCTGTTGTTAAAGCCCTTGCTGCAAGGCGGGGTCGTCGGGATTGAGTTGTTCAAGTTGCGCCAACAGAATCTGTACGTTCTGCAGCTGGCCGCTTTCTTTCCAGTAGTTGATCAACAATACCCGGGCTTTTCGGTCGGCCGGGTGGCGCTGGACGATCTCCTGCAACTGTTTCTGCGCCGCTTCCAGCTCCTGTTCATCGTGAAGCGTGGTGGCCAGATCGTAGCGGTAATCCTTGTTGTCCGGCTCCAGCTCCACGGCTTTGGAAAGGCCGAGCAGGGCGAACTCACTTTGCCCGTGATGCAACAGCCAGAGCCCCAGGGCATGTTGCAGGTAGGCTGAATCGGGCTGAGCCTTTAGCTGCTTGGCCAACAGTTGCCGGGCAGCATCGTTTTGGCCCAGGCGATCCAGCACGTCGATTTGCATCACCACCGCGGGCAGGTTGCCGGGCGCAAGACGCAAGGTGTTCTCCAGTGCCTGCTGCGCCTCTTTCCATTCTGCGTTATGAAGATGCAGCCGAGCCAATTGATATTGGTTGTCGGCGCTTTCCGGTTGACTCTTCAGGTCCTGTTCCCAGGCATCGATGGCTTGCTCCAGCGGTCCGAAGTACAAACCGAGATCGTCCGGCGATAGCCCCAGCAAGGCGTTCACGGCGGTATAGCGGACGCGCTGTTCGCCGTCATCGAGTAACGGGCCCAGCAGCAGGCTGCGCTGACCGCTGGGCACCAGACCGCTGATGCTTTTGATCGCCGCAATACGCACGTCTGGCGATTCATGCTGCAAGTCCGCATCCGCCAGTTTCAAGGCCACGGAGCTGGGGTAGTTGGGCAGTTCGGCATGCAACCAGACGCGGCGTTTGAGCGATATATCAGGGCGGCCCAATTGCTGGTAGAGGACCCGCGCTGCGCCCGGCTGGCCTGCGCGAGCCTGGTTCAGCGCCTCGCTGTAGCCACGCTTGATCGCCTCCGGCACGGCGGGGGGTGTGCTGCGCAGGAAAAACCAGGCAACGCCGATGGCAAACAGGACGCAGAGGCTGATGAGCAAGTAGCGGCGGGAATGGGGCATGCAGGAATCCGGGAGCTGGCGAGCTGTTGCAAAGTTGCCAGCTTCGGTCAGGCAAGGCTGTGAGTCAAACCCGGTGTTGGGGGGACGTGGTGAGCAGACAAAAAAAGCCCCGCGACCGAATGAGGCGCAGGGCAAAGGAATTGGTTGGTTGCGGCCAACCAAAGGAGCTCGTTAAAACTTTACTTGCTGGCGACCGTCTCTGGTTGCCAGCCACCGCCCAGGGCTTTGTAAATCGCGACAATGCCGCGATACAGATCGACTTCGGCCTGGGCCTGAGTGTCTTCAGCCGCCAGGCGCTCACGCTGGGCGTCGAGCAGGACGAGAAAGTCCGCAGTGCCTTCGCGGTAGCGGATTTGGGCGAGGTCGGCCGCGGCGCGGCTGGATTCACTTTGACGAATCAGCGAGATCAAGCGCTGTTGACGTTTGCCGTAGTCGCTAAAGGCGTTTTCCGATTCTTCCAACGCCAACAGTACTTGCTGCTCGTAGGTCGCCAGGGCGCCTTCGGCATCAGCATCGGCGCCACGTAAACGGGCGCGCACACTGCCAAGGTCGAACGCGGCCCAGGTGATGCTTGGGCCCAGTGCCCAGGCGTTGGCCGCCGAGGAACCGATTTGCGAACCGCGCCCGGCGGTGAAGCCAAGGAAACCGCTGAGGCTGACCCGAGGGAACAAATCAGCCTTGGCCACGCCAATACGGGCGGTGGCGGAGGCCAGTTTGCGCTCGGCGCTGAGAATGTCCGGGCGACGTTGCAGCAGTTCACCCGGATCACCGATCGGCAGGGCCTTGGCGATCGCAGGCAAGTCTTTTGGACTCAGGTCGACGGTCAGCTTATCCGGCCGCTCACCCAACAGAGTGGCGATGCGGTTTTTCTGCCGAACCTGTTCGGCCTGCAATTGCGGCACGCTGGCTTCGACGGACGCCAGGCGTGCATCGGCGCGAACCACATCGAGCTGATCGCCGACACCGGCATCACGCAGGCTGACGGTGATCTTGCTCGATTCCTGCTGGTTATTCAGGTTGGCCAAGGCGATCTTTTCCCGCAGCTGCGCACCGCGCAGTTGGCCGTAGGCATCCACCAGTTCGGCAATCATCGAGACTTGCAGTTGGTACAGGTCGGCTTCGAGCGCTTGCTGTTCGGCGTCGGCGGATTCCAGGTTGCGCTGGATACGCCCAAACAGGTCGATCTCCCACGCCATGTCCAGGCCCAGGTCGTAGCGTTCGCTATTGACCCGCTTGGTGGTCTGGCCCGGAATCTGGCCCTTGCCCAGGTCACTGCTGGCCCGGCTGGTGATGGTTGGCATGGCGTCATTGCTGACGTCATCGCGAATTGCGCGGGCCGCTTTCCAGCGAGCGAAGGCTACGCGCAAATCACGGTTGCCTTGCAGCGATTGAGTCACCAACTGGTTGAGGGTCGGATCTTCGAACTGCTGCCACCAGATGCCTTCGAAACGCGAGCGGTCGTAGTTCGTCTGACCGGCGCTGCCATCGGTGGCGGTCGTGATGTTGGCCGGCTCAGTGGCTGGGGTCTTGTAGTCCGGGCCGACGGCACAGGCACTCAGGGCCAGTACCAGAAGACTCGGCAGGAAGGCTTTCAGGCTCATTGTTGCGCCTCCAGTTTCAGGGCCTTGGCCGCTTTGCGCTTTTCACCGCGCTCCACAAAATTACGAATCAGTACGTAGAACACTGGCGTCAGCAACAGACCGAAGAAGGTCACCCCGAGCATCCCGGAGAACACCGCCACACCCATGGCATGACGCATTTCGGCACCGGCACCGCTGGAGAAGACCAGAGGCACAACACCCATGATGAACGCGAAGGAAGTCATCAGAATCGGCCGCAGACGCAGACGGCAAGCTTCGAGCACCGCGGCGAGCGGGCTGAGGCCTTCGTCCTGCTGTTTATCCTTGGCGAACTCGACGATCAGAATCGCGTTCTTACAGGCAAGCCCCACCAGTACGATCAAGCCGATCTGGGTGAAGATGTTGTTGTCGCCTCCCGAAGCAATCACACCGGTGATGGCCGACAGCAAGGTCATCGGTACGATCAGGATCACCGCAAGTGGCAGGCTCCAGCTTTCGTATTGAGCCGCGAGTACCAGGAACGCCAGCAGTACGCAGAGCGGGAACACGAACAGTGCGGTGTTACCGGACAGAATCTGCTGGTAGGTCAGGTCGGTCCACTCGTAGGTCATGCCGTTCGGAAGTTCTTCCTTGAGCAGTTTCTCGATAGCTTTTTCGGCCTGGCCGGAGCTGTAGCCGGGGGCTGCCGCACCGTTGATTTCAGCGGTGATGAAGCCGTTGTAGTGCATCACACGGTCCGGGCCCGAGGTGTCGCTGACCTTGATGAAGGTCGCCAGCGGGATCATCTCGCCTTTGTTGTTACGCACTTTCAGCTGACCGATCTGGTCCGGTTCGAGACGGAACTGCTGTTCAGCCTGAACGTTGACCTGGTAAGTACGACCAAAGCGGTTGAAGTCGTTGGCATACAGCGAACCCAGATAGATCTGCAGGGTGTCGAAGATGTCGCTGACGGCCACACCGTGGGTCTTGGCTTTTTCGCGATCGATAGCCGCATCGACCTGTGGCACGTTCACGGTGTAGCTGGTGAACAGCGCGGCCAGTTCCGGCACGCTGTGGCTTTTGTTGATGATGTTCATGGTTTCTTTGTACAGCTCGTCATAACCCAGGTTACCCCGGTCTTCGATCTGCAGCCGGAAACCACCGATGGTGCCCAGGCCTTGTACGGGCGGCGGCGGGAAGATCGCCATGTAGGCTTCCTGAATCCCGGCGAACTGGCCGTTCAACGCACCGGCAATCGCACCGGCGGACATGCTCGGGTCTTTACGCTCATCGAACGGTTTCAGGGTCACGAAGACGATGCCGGCGTTGGGGCTGTTGGTGAAACCGTTGATCGACAGGCCAGGGAAGGCCACCGCACTTTCCACGCCAGGCTGTTTCAGGGCCAGGTCGGACATGCGTTTGATCACGTCTTCGGTACGATCCAGGCTCGAAGCGTCCGGCAGTTGCGCGAAGGCCACCAGGTATTGCTTGTCCTGGCCGGGTACGAAACCGGTCGGGGTGTTGGCGAAACCGAAGAAGGTCAGCACCATCAGGCCTGCGTACAGCAGCAGGGCGATGCCGCTGCTGCGGATAACCCGGCCCACGGTGCCGACATAACCATGGCTGGCCTTGTCGAAGAAGCGGTTGAACGGACGGAACAGCCAGCCACCAAAGATCTTGTCGAGGACCTTGGAGAAACGGTCCTTCGGTGCGTCATGGCTTTTGAGCAACACCGCAGCCAGGGCGGGCGACAGCGTCAGCGAGTTGAACGCCGAGATCACAGTCGAGATCGCGATGGTCAGGGCGAACTGTTTGTAGAACTGCCCGGTCAACCCGGAGATGAAAGCCGCCGGGATAAACACCGCACACAGCACCAGCGCCGTTGCGATGATCGGGCCGGTCACTTCACGCATCGCACGCTTGGTCGCGTCGACCGGCGTTAGCCCCAGTCCGATGTTCCGCTCGACGTTTTCCACCACCACGATGGCGTCGTCCACCACGATGCCGATGGCCAACACCAGGCCGAACAGTGACAGGGCGTTCAGCGAGAAGCCGAAGAGGTGCATCACGGCAAATGTACCGATCAGCGAAACCGGCACCGCCACCAACGGAATGATCGAGGCGCGCCAGGTTTGCAGGAACAGGATCACCACCAGAACCACGAGGATCAGCGCTTCGAAGAGGGTGTGAACCACCGCCTCGATGGAACCGCGCACGAAGATCGTCGGGTCATAGACGATGCTGAAGTCCATGCCTTCCGGGAAGCTCTTTTTCAGCTCCGCCATCTTGTCGCGCACTTCGTTGGAGATTTCGATCGCGTTGGAACCAGGGCGCTGGAAGATCGGGATCGCCACCGCCGGTTGGTTGTTCAGCAACGAACGCAACGCGTATTGGCTGGAACCCAACTCAATGCGAGCGATGTCTTTCAGGCGAGTGATTTCACCGTTTTCGCCGGAGCGAATGATGATGTTCTCGAACTCTTCTTCAGAAACCAGACGACCTTGCGTGTTGACCGACAGCTGGAACGCCGTGGCATTCGGCGCAGGCGGCGCACCCAGTGCACCGGCAGCCACCTGACGGTTCTGTTCACGAATCGCGGTCACGACGTCGGTGGCGGTCAGGTTGCGCGAAGCGGTCTTGTTCGGATCGAGCCAGACACGCAGTGAGTAATCACCCATGCCGAACAGCTGCACATCACCGACACCGCCCAGACGCGCCAGCTCATCCTTGATGTTGAGCAAGGCGTAGTTGGACAGGTAGAGCATGTCGTAGCGTTTGTCCGGCGAGGTCAAGTGCACAACCATGGTCAGGTCGGGCGAAGCCTTGTCCACGGTGATACCGATGCGCGTCACTTCTTCTGGAAGTTTTGGCTCGGTCCGGGTCACGCGGTTCTGCACCTGTACCTGTGCGTTGTCCAGGTCAGTGCCCAGCGCAAAGGTGATGGTCAGGGTGATCTTGCCGTCAGCGGTGGACTGCGAGGACATGTACAGCATGTTCTCGACGCCGGTGATGGCTTGCTCCAGTGGAGCGGCCACGGTTTCACCGATGACTTTTGGGTTGGCACCCGGGAAGTTGGCGCGGACCACAACGGTCGGCGGAACCACTTCCGGGTATTCGCTGATCGGCAACTGGAACAGCGAGATGGCGCCGGCGATCAGAATCAGCAGCGAAAGTACCGCCGCAAAGATCGGCCGTGAAATGAAGAATTGGGAGAAATTCATCGGAGTTGTCGTCCCTTAACCGCGTGGAGTCGCAGCAGCCAGTTTCACAACCGAACCCGGCGCGACCTTGGCAGGTGCGACTTGGGGCAGGTTGCTGGCTTCCAGCGCTTGTCGTTGTTGTGCGAGTGCCGCGAGGGTTTGTTCACTGGCCATCGGGATCACTTCTGGCGTGACCGGCGAACCAGGGCGTACCCGTTGCAGACCCTTGACGATGACGGTGTCATCCTTGCTCAGGCCGCTGCGCACGATGCGCAAGCCTTCGATCTTCGGACCCAGCTCGACTGAGCGGTAAACCGTTTTGTTGTCGGCATCCATCACCAGCACGAACTTTTTACCCAGATCGGTACCGACCGCTTCGTCGTTGATCAGCACCGCGGAATAGGTGCCGCTGCCGACCAGTTTCAAACGTGCATACAGGCCTGGGGTGTAGGCGCCGTCGCTGTTGTCGAACACGGCACGACCGCGGATGGTGCCGGTTTTCGGGTTGACCTGGTTGTCGACGAAGTTCATCACGCCCTGGTGTGGGTTGCCGTCTTCGTTGGAGAGGCCGAGGTAAACCGGCGTGGTAGCACCGCGTTTGCCCTGGCGAGCGAGCTGGGTGTATTTGAGGAACACGCGCTCGTCGGCGTCGAAGTAGGCGTAGACCTTGTCAGTGGACACCACACTGGTCAGCGCGGTCGTATCGGCGGTCACCAGGTTGCCGGCGGTGATTTCCGCACGGCTGACGCGACCACTGATCGGCGCGGTAACACGGGTGAAACTCAGGTTCAGTTTGGCCAGGTCCAGTTGCGCCTGAAGGGCACCGACGGCGGCGCGGGCTTCTTGAGCCGCGCTGGTGCGCGAGTCGGCCAGCTCGGCGGAGATCGCGTTGCTGGTGCGCAGACGTTCGCCACGCTGGGATTCGTTTTCGCTGCGGGTGGCGTTGGCGCGGGACTGGGCAACCAGGGCTTCGAGGCGGCGAACCTCGGCCTGGAATGGACGCGGGTCGATCTGGAACAGCAAGTCGCCTTTCTTGACCAAAGCGCCTTCAGTGAAGGCCACTTCATCGATCTGGCCAGAGACCCGTGGACGTATTTCTACGGTTTCCGGCGCTTCGAGGCGCCCGGTGAATTCGTCCCACTCGTTGACCGGTTGTTCCAGCACCTTGGCCACGCTGACCTTGGCTGCGGGCATAGTGGCGGCCGTGTCCGGAGTCTTGCCGCAGGCGCTCATCACCAGTACGGCCAACAGGGCCAACGGGAAGCGCAAATGTTTGAGTGATTGTTCCATGGATGCATCCGCCAATGTATTGAGAATGGACGGATGATGCTCGGCGAGGTTGTATCGCACGAATCGAATGAGGCAAAGGTAACTATCATTCGGAATGATATAAGCCCCAGCCAAGCTCTCTAGCGTGCACCTTTCGTTAGGCGGCTATCAATTGGATTGATGACAATTCTGTGTTGCGGGGAGTGCAAAGATAAGGCGTTAGATCGAGTCGCTGCCATCGCGAGCAAGCTCGGCTCCTACAGGGATGTGTGGCGTTGATGAAATTCCCTGTAGGAGCCGAGCTTGCTCGCGATGGGGCAAGAAGCCCTCACACATAATCAGGATCAGGCCAAACTATCCGGATCACCAAAGAACATTTGAATCCGCGACCTTAACCAACGCTCACCCGGATCATTATCCTGCGACCCGCGCCAGGTCATGTGCAATTCAAAACTGCGCACCGGCAACGGCGGGTCTTCAGCCCGCACACCACCGGCCGCCGTCAAGGCTTCAGCCGTGTAATCCGGCACGGTCGCGACAATATCGGTCCCGCTGATGAGTGTGCTGAGTCCGTTGAACTGCGGCACTGCGAGCACCACATGTCGTTTGCGTCCGAGCTTTTCCAACTCTTCATCTATAAAGCCGCTCAGGTCGCCGGCGAACGACACCAGCGCATGAGGCCGTGCGCAGAAATCATCCAGGCTCAACGGCCCCGGCACCGTGTCGGCCCGCAACAGCTTTGGCATGCTGCGGCGCAGTACTTTGCGCTTGGCGTTGGCCGGCAGGTCGGCGGTGTAGCTGACGCCGATGGAAATTTCGCCCGAGGCCAGCAGGCTCGGCATCAGGATGTAGTTGGCCCGACGCACCACCAGCACGATCCCCGGTGATTCGGCGCGCAGGCGCTTGAGCAGCATCGGCAGCAACGCGAACTCGACATCGTCCGACAGACCGATGCGAAACACCGCGGTGCTGGTGGCCGGGTCGAATTCCGCCGCACGGCTGACTGCGGTGGAAATCGAATCCAGTGCAGGAGAGAGCAGGGCGAAGATTTCCACTGCCCGGGCGGACGGTTCCATGCTGCGGCCGGTGCGCACGAACAACGGATCATCGAACAGCCCGCGCAGGCGCGAGAGCGCCGCACTGATGGCCGGCTGGCCGAGGAACAGTTTTTCCGCAGCGCGGGTCACACTGCGTTCGTGCATCAATGTTTCGAAAACGATCAACAGGTTCAGGTCGACACGACGCAGGTCATTACGATTCATCTGGAGTCCTGGCAGAGTCATCAAGCTTGACGAGAGCGGCCATATGAGAACAATGGCCGGCATGAATATTACGGGGAAAGGCTGCTACTCTGCACCGAGTAATTCAGTTTTCCTGAAAAGGCTGCTTCGGTTTTCACGGCATTTGACGATGTCGCCGGCGCTGCGGAATCAATGACAGGCATGTCGACTATTAATAGCCACTGATAGTCTTGGGTAGAAAGCCCAGATAGAGTTCAGGGCATTAGAGGTTTCTTTGACGAGGTTTGCGATGTCCCGCACGATCCGTTTTCACAAGTTTGGTCCAGCCGAGGTGCTCAAATGCGAAGAGCATGCGGCCGCTCTCCCTGCGCCGGGCGAAGTGCAGGTGCGCGTCGAGGCGATTGGCATCAGTTGGTACGACATTCTCTGGCGCCAGAACCTGGCCTCGTCCCACGCTCGTCTGCCTTCAGGCCTTGGCCATGAAATGTCCGGCGTCGTGACGGCGGTCGGCGAGGGCGTCGATGATCTGGCAGTCGGTGACAAGGTCGCCAGCTTCCCGGCTGAAAGCCCCAACGATTATCCTGTCTACGGCGAGCAGATCGTTCTGCCGCGCTCGGCACTCACCCGTTACCCGGACGTGCTCAGCCCGATCGAAGCCAGCGTGCATTACACGCCGCTGCTGATCGCTTACTTCGCTTATGTCGATCTGGCACGGGTCAAACCCGGGCAGTTCGCTCTGGTGACCGACGCCAGCCATTGTGCCGGTCCGTCCTTTGTACAGCTGGGCAAGGCTCTGGGTATCCGGGTCATTGCCGCGACCAAGACGGTGGAAGAGCGTGAGTACCTGTTGTCCTTGGGTGCCGAGAAAGTCATCGTCACCGAGGAACAGGATCTGCTGATGCAGATCAACAAGATCACCGACAACCGTGGCGTGGACGTTGTGTTCGACGGTCTCGGCGGTCCACAGATGTCGTTGCTTGGCGATGTGCTTGCACCTCGCGGCAGCCTGGTGTTGTACGGCCTGCAAGGTGGCAACCAGACGCCATTCCCGGCCTGCGCAGCGTTCCAGAAGAACATCCAGTTCTTTGTGCACTGCATCGGCAACTTCACCGGCAAGCCGGAACTGGGCATCATCCAGGACCAGGTCGCACTGCAACGCGCCTTGCGCGACATCAACCAGCTGACCGCCGACCGCGTGCTGCTGCCGCTCAAGACTCGGGTCTTCCCGTTTGCCGAGTTTGTAGAAGCACACCGCTACATGGACGAATGCCCATGCCGCGAACGGGTCGCCCTCCAGGTCGAACCTGCATAAGCCCTTCATGTAAGCCCCTCTGCAAGAGTCCGTGCCCCCACGGACTCTTCTGTTTTCAGCACCTGCCAAAATGAGACGTCCCATTACCCCATCAATGGGTCAGTTCAGCAACTGAACTGGTTTTTGCTCTCAATCTGTATCTTCTAATCATCATATAAGCCTTGATAATTGAATGATTACTTTCATCTCAAGGAATGAGTCATGGCTGGGTATCGGCTTGATACTTTTCAATACACACTGTTAATACATATCCGACCAATAGTTCGTTGTTGCGCAGTTGCCAAAAAAACATGGGTGACTTCTTTCTCTATTTTTTGTGCTAATTGTCTGTGGGACGCTGTCGGACATTTCCTAGGATGTCGCCCGCAGTCGCAAGAGGCTGGCTCTGCGGGGGTTCGCGGCCACCTGTCTCTGGCGGGAGCAGGGGAGACTTCTAGTTATTTCAAATAATTACTAAAGGCTTAAGTGCTAGCATTTGGCAATAACGTCCAGTACTTCAATCGTGGCAAGCAACCCATTGCGCAATGCGTGTCGTTGTTGGCGCGATATCGAACTTAAAAGCATCAGGTAAATAAAGATGACCAATATCCATGACCAAGCGATGAACTATGTCTATCAGCAAGTGCTGCAGCGATTGCTGAGTTTCTTCTCGCGCGCCGAACGCACGGCATTGCAGCTGATGATTCAGCGACTGGTGGTGGCCGCCGGGGGCATGGAGCGTATTAGCGATTACAAGGTCTTGGCGATTCAGTCCGGGTCCCGTGACAGTTGTTACACCCTGGCGCTGCTGCGCGCTGCACAACTGAGTATCGCCGGCCGGGCGCCAGCGACATTCCAGTTGCGAGTGGCATCCTTGCGCTTGAACGATGTAAGCCCGACGGCCCTGGAAAACATCCATCGCAGCTACAGCGCCTTGTTCCTCTACGACGATCCTCGGGTCGAAGTGTTGATGGTCGATAACCGGGAAGTCCTGCCGTTCAACCACCTGACACCGATTTCCGAAGGCGGCCGTGAGTCGAATCGGCTCAATCTTTTGATGGTGGGCCATCGACGCGCCTGGAACGGGCCGCTTGATCTGTGGGACGACGGGTATCTGGCCACCGGCGAGTTCTATGGGCAAATAGCTCGTTGGGACAGCGGTGTCGATGCATTGATCAGCAGCGACTCACCTCGTCAGCAGAAGCAGTTTCTCGAGGGGTTGAAGCGTGCTGCCGCCAAGGCCGGGCTCAAGACCACGAATCACCACGAAACCGGCTACGAGGAGCTTTTCGCGTTGCTCGATGAACTGGGCAGTGACTGCTACCGCGCTTTTTATGCTGAGCATGGCCAAGTTGCGTGGCGTCCGGCCGAACGATTTGAGGCCTGTCGTCGTGCCACGTACATCGACATTCACGACATGCTGGTCAGCAACCTGGAAGAGCGTTGGCCGCTGCTCACAGAGTTTCTCGGTTTTCAACCTGACGAACTGGCGGCTCAGCTCAGCGACAACGAGTACGTCAGTCTTTCTATCTCTGCACACATGCGGGGGTTGCAGTCGTGCTTCGTGCTCGACCGCGACTACGAGACGGGTGTTGCCGAATACCTGCAACGGGCATTGGTGATGATGCGGCGCAAACAGCTGGCGGAACGGTTGTGCGAGCAAGCGGTAGAGGCGTTCGGCAATCCGGCAACGTTGGCCGAGCAGCGCGTGCTGGCAGCGGCCGAGGCCCAAAAAAACCTTGGCCTGAGCGAGGCTCAACTGGTGTGCCTGCTTTTTTCACCTTTCGTCGAGAATGGCGCGGCGCTTGAGCGTTTTCTGCGTCAGTGCCACCCCGGCATGCTCGTGGCGATGCCTGATTTGCACCGGGCAATGCAGGGCAATCCGGTGCCGGAGCAGGTTCTGCAATGGATGACCGACGTCAGCGGGTTGCCTGTCAGCTTGATCGGCAAGCTTTACCGCATGGGCCCGGTGTCTGCGGATGAGGGTAGGGCAGGCGCGCTGGAAATCGACGGCGCGGGTGTGCAAGCAGCAGCCGACTACGACGACGACACGGCGGTGGCGGATGAATGGTCAGCGGGGCGCTGAAAGTGCGTGGTTTGACAGATTTCTTGACGATGCATGATGACGTTCACACGGCATTCGGCCCTCGCCCATGAAAGGGCCACGAGAAACTGACTTCGCGTATCAGGCGGTGTACCGATATCTGACTAACCTGATCAACGAACCGGTCAGTGACACACGAGTCCGCCTGCCTTCGTTGCGACAGTTGGCGGAGCGTCTGAGCGTGTCGATCTCGACCATTCAGTACGCTTATTCGCTTCTGGAGAAGGAAGGGCGCGTTTATTCGGTGGCCAAGTCCGGATATTACGCGTTACCGGTGTCCTCCATCTGCACGTTCAGCAGTGGCAACGACCTGCTCGAAACCGTTTATGTCAACGCCAGACGTCCCGGAATGCTGGTCTTGAGCGCCGATGAACCGGCGTTGTTGCAACCCCTCGACAGTCCGTTGTTACTGCTGGAACGAGAACTGCTGCGCCAGTATCCGCGTCAGCCACAACCGACATCGCAACCTTGCGGCGAGCTGGAGTTGCGCATTGCCCTGGCAGCGCGCTACACCACCTCGCCGCTGCGCTGCTGGCATGCCGACGATGTCTATATTGGCGCCGACTTGCGTGGCGTGCTGGAAATACTGATCGCTGTGTTGAATCTCAAGGACGCCACGGTGTTGGTCGAGTCGCCGTGCGACTGGGCGATTCTGCGGTTGCTCCAGGCTGCGCAGGTGCGAGTGATCGAGCTGGCGGTGCAATCCAGCGGTGGCCTGGACGTCGAATGGCTCAAGGAGCTGCTGGAGACTGAGCCGGTGCGGCTGGTGATGGTTTCATCCGGGCTGAACATGCCGCGAGGCAGCCTGGCACCCGACGACAACCGACAAGTCGTCGCGCACTTGCTGGAGCGACATGGCAGTTGGGTGTTGGAAAACGACTGCTACGGCGAACTCGGATTCGAACCGGACGGCCAGCGGTTTCGCGACTTGCTGGACCCCGATCGGCTAATCGTGTTTTCCACCTTCGAGAAAATCATCGGACCGGAGGCGCCATACGGCTATCTGCTGTCGCGGCATTTCAGTGCTGAACTGCAACGGTACTTTCTGCTGCGTTCGTTCCGCTTGTCACCGATTCGCCAGAAAGCCATCGCTCGCTTGTACGGCAACGGACGTGTCGATCAGCACCTTCAGGTATTACGGCGGATGCTCAAGGACCGCAAGGTGCAGATGACTCAGCTGTTGCAGGAGCGTCTGGGAGATGCCTTGCACTTTGTCGAACCCCAGGGCGGTGCAACTATCTGGGTTCGTTCGCTGCGCCAGGTCGATGTACGTCGGGTGTTCCAGCGCCTGCTCAAGCACCAGGTGGTGATCGCACCGGGAGAGCTGTTCAGTCTCCAGGGCTTGCACGCGCAACACTTGCGCCTGAGTCACACCTTCGGCGGTGATCACGACCTTGCCGCGGCAATGGGCTTGTTAGGGGACGCCTTGCGTCTGGAGTCGATCGATTGAACGGGGCCGCACACCCCTGCGTGACACTCATGGATCGATCCCATCGCGTTGCGGTCGAACTGCCAGTAAACTGCGTTCCTATTCCTGAACCACTCGACTTCAGAGGTTTTGCATGACACTCAGTCCTTTTGCGGGCAAACCGGCACCGGTAGAACTGTTGGTCGACATCCCGCGACTGGTGACGGCCTATTACACCGGCCAGCCCGATGCCGCCATCTCGACCCAGCGCGTAGCTTTTGGCACGTCCGGGCACCGAGGCAGCTCGTTCGACTTGAGTTTCAACGAATGGCACGTTCTGGCGATCAGCCAGGCGATCTGCCTGTACCGCGAAGCCCAGGGCATTGACGGCCCGCTGTTCGTCGGCATCGACACCCACGCGCTGTCCACCCCGGCCGGCGCCAGTGCCCTTGAAGTGCTAGCCGCCAACGGCGTGACGGTAATGATCGCCGAAGGTGACGAATACACCCCCACACCGGCCATTTCCCACGCCATTCTCTGCTACAACCGCGGGCGTACGTCGGGCCTGGCGGACGGCATCGTCATCACGCCGTCCCACAACCCGCCGCAAAGCGGTGGCTACAAATACAACCCTACCAACGGTGGCCCGGCCGATACCCACATCACCAAGTGGATCGAAGCCAAGGCCAACGAACTGCTTAGCAACAAGCTCGCCGGCGTCAAGCGCATCAGCTACGAGCAGGCGCTCAAGGCCAGCACGACCCATCGTCACGATTACCTCAATACCTACGTCGCCGACCTGATCAACGTGATCGACTTCGACGCCATCCGTGATGCCAAGCTGCGTCTGGGTGTCGATCCGCTGGGCGGAGCCGGGGTGCGCTACTGGTCGGCGATTGCCGAGCATTACCGTCTGGACCTGGAAGTGGTCAACAAACAGGTCGATCCGACCTTCCGCTTCATGACGGTCGACTGGGATGGTCAGATCCGCATGGACCCATCGTCCACTCACGCCATGCAGGGCCTTATCGGTCTGAAAGAGCGTTTCGACGTAGCATTCGCGTGCGACCCGGACCACGATCGCCATGGCATCGTGACCCCGTCCGGTGGTTTGCTCGCGCCGAACAACTACCTCGCCGTAACGATCGACTATCTGTTCCAGAACCGTCCGCAATGGCGCGCCGATGCGGCCGTGGGTAAAACCGTGGTCAGCAGCGGCTTGATCGATCGCGTGGCAAAACGTTTGGGTCGTCGCCTGTACGAAGTGCCGGTCGGCTTCAAGTGGTTTGCTGATGGCCTGTTCGACGGCTCTCTGGGCTTCGGCGGCGAAGAAAGCGCCGGTGCTTCGTTCCTGCGCAAGGATGGCAGCGTCTGGTGCACCGACAAGGACGGCTTGATCCCGGCACTGCTGGCCGCAGAAATGACCGCCCGCACCGGCCGCGACCCAAGTCAGGCCTATCGCGCCTTGACCGAAGAACTGGGCGAACCGTTTTCGGTGCGCGTCGATGCCAAGGCCAACCCTGAGCAGAAGGCACTGCTGAGCAAATTGTCGCCGGACCAGGTCACCTCGACCCAACTGGCGGGCGAAGCGATCCAGAGCATCCTCAGTCACGCACCGGGTAACGACCAGGCGATCGGTGGTCTGAAAGTCATGACCGAGAATGGCTGGTTCGCGGCGCGTCCGTCGGGCACCGAAGACATCTACAAGATCTACGCTGAAAGCTTCGTCAGTGACGACCACCTCAAGCAATTGGTGGCAGAAGCGCAAACACTGGTGGACGGCGCGATCTCTGCGAAGTAATCCAGAATGTAAAAAGGGGCGGCCATGACGGTCGCCCCTTTTTTTGTCCCGCATTTACCCGATCAAGCCAGGTCCACCAGGACGATTTCACTGTCTTCGATGGCGGTCACCCGCAACACTTGCTCATCGGCAACCGCAATACCGTCTCGAGCTTGTGTACGCAAGCCATTGACTTCAATGACACCGGTAGCGGGAACCAGATAGGCGCGACGGCCATTGTCAAGGCGATACTCGGTGGATTCACCGGCCTTCAGGTTCGCGGCCACCAATCGCGCATCGGCTCGAATCCGCAGGCTTTGATCGTCGCCGGCCTTACCGCTCGCCAGCGTTACGAAACCTTCGCGCTGGCCTTTTGGAAAAGGCTTGGCGCCCCAGGACGGTGCCAAACCGGTTTCGTTAGGGATGATCCAGATCTGGAATATCCTGGTCTCGGTCGCTTCCAGGTTGTATTCACTGTGGGCGATCCCGGTGCCGGCGCTCATGACCTGAACGTCGCCCGCTTCGGTACGACCCTTGTTGCCCAGGTTGTCTTCGTGAGTGATTGCGCCTTCACGGACATAAGTGATGATTTCCATGTCCCGGTGCGGGTGTTTCGGGAACCCGGTGCCAGAGGCAATCACGTCGTCGTTCCACACCCGCAGGTTGCCCCAGCTCATGCGTTTTGGGTCATGGTATTCGGCGAACGAAAAGTGGTGATGAGCATCCAACCAGCCATGGTGGGCGCCGCCCAGGGAGTTGAAGGGTCTGAGTTCAAGCATGATCGTCTCCTGAAAAGGTTCGTCATGGGGCAGAGCGCCTGAGCCACGAAACGCGAACCGGTGGTTGATGGCGAGCATCATCTATCAGGCACTGATCGATAAAAAGCGTAAAAAGTGCCTCAATACAATCGAATAATTTGATATCAAATAACCTCGAAAAATTCTCACCCAACCTTCACTTCATCGCATAAGCCAATGACCTGTAAGCATTTCACTAGAACTGAACGGCAAATGCAGACACCATAGCCCTCAACAGCCTCACACCCTGGAGTCAGCCCGCGTGCCGCAACACACCCCCGATCTTCCTCCTGAACTTCGTCCCCTGGCCGAGATGCCGCTGCTCAAGCGTCTGGCCGCCCGGTTCTTTGGTCACGGCCTGACGCGTCTGCGCGCACAACACCGTGCGTCCTGGTTGCATGGCCAGGCTGACGGCTTTCGCAGCGGGCACAGCGCCGGGGTGGATTACGGCTATAAGGAAGGCAAACTTGAAGGGTTGGAGGAAGGTCGGCAGGTATTGTTGATCCGCGACTCGCGCTCGACCGAACACCGGCCGCCCAACGTTGACGAGAATCTGTTCGACGATTGGCGTCTGCCGTTGAGCGCTGAGTTGAAGAAGCGCATGAAGACGGATGTCGCTCGACTGCTGCCACCGAACGCCCAGCCCAGCGCCGCGCAGTGGAAAATGATCTTCAGCGACACACCCTCGACCTCGGTGATTGCCGGCGCGGGTGCGGGCAAGTCGACCACGTTGGTGTTGCGTATTTTGCTGCTGACCCATTATCTGGGGTTCGAGCTGAGTTCGATGACGGTGGTGACCTTTACCCGTGAATCGCGCAAAGACTTCATCAACAAACTGATCGAGCTGTTTGCACTCTGGGGCCGGTCGCTCAGTTTCAAAGAGGCGCGTGATCTGGTGCGCACCTTCCATTCGCGAATCCTGCCGATGGTTCGCAGTCTGCCGGGCTTCGAGCGTCTGCAAGCCTTCGAAAACCTCAGTCACCGAGCGCAATGCGGCGATGAGGAGGTCGACAGCAATCCTTTCGACCTGCGCATCAATGACGCCCAGCGCCAACAACTCAACGCGTGCTATCACAGCCTGCACACTCGCAATGAGCGCTTTCGCGAATTGATCAAGCCATTGTCCCGTCACGCGCTGCAACTCAAGGAGCTGGAGCGCGATCACCCGGACGTACAAAAACGCATGGCCGTGACCGAACTGGCCGCCAAGCGTGACGAAGAGCTCTGCGACGCTATCGAAGATTTGTGGTTTCGCGCGGGCGCCTGGCCAATCAAAGGCATCGAGCCGAAGCGCCAGACGTTCGATATCAACGGCTCGACATTTCATTGTCATGGCTATATTCCGAGCCTGTACGCTTGGGTGGTGCTGGGATTCGATCCCCGGGAAAACCCGCAGGTCAGCCGCCCTAATGCCAAATTGAGCGTGCGCGCCGAATGGGCGGTCAAGCGCACCCTGTTTCAAGCTTTCTGTCGTAAGCCATTGATATGGCTGGATAGTTACGAGTCATCAAAGCGTGTATTGGCGTCCCTTGGGGGCGATGCCAGTGCCGGGCCGGGCTTCGATTACAAGGTCAAGGGCGAGCTCAGCTCTGCGCCGTTGCTGGACTGTTTTGTCGCTGCCGCAGGATTTATCGAGAATCTTGGCCTGGATGTACCCAATGCCGTGGGCCAGATGAGTTTTGCCAAGGACGACCCCGACCGGTTTTTCTTCGAGGCCTTGAGCCTGTACTGGCGAGCGCTGGAAGATCATCTGCTCGATCAGAAGCCACCGGTGATGACCTACAACCGGATGTTCGCCTTGTTCAGCGAACATTCGCCGGAAAACCTGAAACTGCTGAGCGATGAGCTGCTCAGGCCGATGTCGCACCTGATGATCGACGAATTTCAGGACGTATCGCCGCAGATCGTTTCCTGGATTCGCGCGAGCCTCACGGAAATCCGCAGTCGGGGGCCGGCTATGCACGTGGGGCGCGGCGCACAACGTTCGTCATTGCTCTGCGTGGGCGATGACTGGCAGTCCATCTATGGCTGGCGGGGCAGTTCGCCGACGTATTTCATGGAATTCAACAAGGAATTCCCTTCACCGAGCACGACCAAGGTCATGCTGAGCGACAACTATCGCAGCCATCAGCACATCATCGATGCCGCCGAACATATCGTTCGTGCGGCGCCGGCGATCGCAGGCAAGAAGGCCAAGGCCAGTGGCGAGCCGAAGGCATTGCTGCCGGTTAACGTTCTCGATCGCGACGATCAAGGCATGGCCCAGCGCCTGATGGAGCACTACAGAAAGGGCGATTCAATCTTGATGCTTTATCGAAAAAGCAGCGATAAGTTATTGATAGAAGAGCATATTCAGTCTGTAGTTAATGTTGATTCTAGCTTGCCGTACGAAGCGCGACGGCTGAAGCAACTGACTTATCACAGCGCCAAGGGACTTCAGGCTGATGCCGTGTTCCTGCTGGGTGATTGTCAGCACCTGACCAGTTCTCCGTACAAGAACCAGGTCTACCGCATGGCGGGTTTTGGCAAGACAGGCGACAGCGAAGCGTATGACAGCGCACAGAAAGACGAGATCCTGCGACTGGCTTACGTCGGCATCACTCGGGCGGTGAGTCATTGCTATTGGTATGTCGATGGGCAAGACACCCAGGCGGCCAACTTGCCTAAAGCTTCCGATCGGATCGGCAAAGGCAAAGTGTTCTTTGCCGATCACCGACTGGGCAAGACATCGGCGTGACCGTAAAAGATCGTCGCGTACAAAAAAGCCCACGTAACGTGGGCTTGTTGTTGAGTGTTCAGCCTTCAGGCATAGCTCCTGAGGGCGGCGGGTGGAATGAAAGCCTCAAGCTCGTCTTCCACCGCTTCGATTATTCGTTCTACATCCGCAGCATTCATGACCGTCGCGCAAGGAATGCCGGCGATGGCGATCATGGTCTCGCCACTGGCACGGTCAAATAGACGGGCAATCATGCTGCCCGGCGCATCCATGCTCGCCTCGAAACCCATGGGATGAAAATGCCAGCGCATCAGCTGGCAGGCGTTTGGAAAGGTGACTTTACTAAACCCTTTATTCATGTGTTGCCCGCCTTATTCATCGAGCGCTTCCTTTAGCTCATGTTAGGAGGGAAGAGCCTTCAATGGCTCAACCGGTGACTGCCTTTAAAAGTAGCATCCAGATGTGAAATTAATGTGGATTTTTCAGTCCGTTTAGCGATTGCTTCAGTTTTTTTTGATGCAGGTCACGTGAACGTTGGTTCTTAAGCGATTGGCCACCACCGTTGGCCATTGAAGCTGACGTAGAACTTCGGCAAGCTCGGCTTTTTCTCGTCGAGTCCTTTATGCACGCCGATGATGATGGTCCGCTGCAAACCCCGGCCACGGGTGACACGGTGATGCGTTATCACTTGCGCTGGAAACACCGGGACCTGGACGGGGTGATGGCGCTCTATCACCCAGAGATTCAGTACAGTGATTTTTTCCAGAACCGTGTGATGGGGCTGTCTGAATTGCGTGAGTACGTGCGCAGCAGCATGCCCCGCGATCCCGATGAAGCCCTGGAGCACTCGGACCGTATTCGCCTGGACGGCAACACGGCGTTCATTCAGTACCGCATCACCCTTCGCGGCGGTGAAGGCCTGGTGTCATTCCGGGCCAGCGAGGCGATTACCGTCCGTGACGGACTGATCTGGCGGGTCAACGAATACGCCTCGCTGGTGCATGAACAGCCCGTCAGCAAAGCCGCCAGCAGCCAACGCCCGGCGGTCAGTCGACTCGGACTGTCTGCGCGTCAGCTAAGTTTTATGGCTGAAGACTTGCAGCAGTATTTTCAGCGCCAACAACCTTATCTCGATCCCGAACTCGACCTGCAACGGGTGGCGAAGGAGTGCGGGTATAGCCGCAATCAGATTTCCTATTTGCTGAATCAGGTGCTTGGTCAGAGCTTCTACCGATACGTCAACCAGGCGCGCCTGCAGCATTTGCTCGCGGCACTGGAGAGCGCCACGCTGCCACTGCGTATCGACGAACTGGCGTTTGCCGCCGGGTTCAATTCGCTGTCGGCGTTTTATAGCTGCTTCCGTCAGCACACCGGCCAGTCGCCAAAGGCCTACGTAAAACAAATTTCTTTGCGTGCACGCGCGCAAGACAGCCTCTAAGTCCACGCACTAGGATCGACGCCATCGAAGATTGAGTGGCGGAGTCTTGCATGCCGGCGTGGCGCACTATCAGTTTGTGGATGGATCAACTCGACGAGCCATTATTGGCGCGTCCAGCGCTGGAACAGGATCTGGACGTCGACGTCGCCATCATTGGCGCGGGATACACCGGGCTCTGGACCGCGTACTACCTCAAACGCCAGGCGCCCGGCCTGAGCATCGCCATCGTTGAAGCGCAAACCGCCGGCTTTGGCGCCTCGGGGCGTAACGGCGGCTGGCTGATGGGCAATGTGCTGGGCGAAGACCGCTTGCTCGCCGACTTGCCGCCCGAACAGCGCCGGGCTTCTTTCGATTTGCTGCACGGCATTCCGGATGAAGTCGGTAGGGTCCTCGAGCGTGAAGACATCAACTGCGATTACCGCAAAGGCGGGGTGCTGTATTGCGCTGCCCGCTATCCGGAACAGGAAGCCAGCCTTCGGCACTATCTCGACACGCTCTATAGCCAGGGATTGACCGAAAGCGATTACCGCTGGCTCAGCCCCGAGCAGTTGGCGCAACAGATCAGAGTCGCCAAACCTTATGGCGGTATCTATGCACCGCATGTCGCGACCATTCACCCGGCAAAGTTGGTGCGAGATCTGGCTCGGGTGGTGGAGAAAATGGGCGTCAGGATTTACGAGAACAGCCCGGTCACCCAGTGGCAATCGGGTGGCCTGCGCACCGCGAAAGCCTCGGTTCGCAGCCGTTGGATCGTGCCGGCGGTCGAAGGTTACTCAGTCACCTTGCCACCTTTGGGGCGTTATCAGCTGCCGGTGCAAAGCTTGATAGTGGCCACCGAGCCGCTATCCGCTGCCACGTGGGATGAAATCGGCCTGAGTCGCGGCCAGGCCTTCAGCGAAAACAGTCGCCAGGTCACTTACGGTCAGCGCACGGCTGACAACCGGTTGGTGTTCGGCGCGCGGGGCGGTTATCAGTTTGCTGCCAAGTTGCGCCATGACTTCGACTTGACCACCAGCGAAGTGGAGCTGCGGCTTTATCTGTTTGGCGAACTCTTCCCGCAGCTCAAGAACGTACGGATTACCCATGCCTGGGGCGGCAATCTGGGGATGTCCCGGCGTTTCAAACCGCACATGCTGTGCGATCAGGCCAGTGGCATCGCCTTGTCGGGTGGCTATGGCGGGGAGGGTGTTGGCGCGAGCAACCTGGGCGGCCGGACCCTGGCCGACCTGATTCTGCAGCGCGACACCGAGCTGGTTCGCCAGCCGTGGGTCATCCAGGGAGGGCTCGACGCGCTCCGGGCCTGGGAGCCGGAGCCCTGCCGCTGGCTTGGTTACAACGCGATCATCCGCAGCTTCGCCCATGAAGACCAGACCCTGGCCAACCCGGCCACCGCACCCTGGCGTCGCAAACTGGCCACCGGTATTGCCGGCTTCATGGAAGGTTTCATGCAGTAAACGGCGCGCTCTTCATACATAGGCTCAATCGACAGGTACTCCCATGAGCATCACGCAATTCAAGAACACCGCAAGCCTGAAGCTGGAAGAGTCGAATCCGGTCGCCGTACCGCTGGGCTTGCCCGTGGCGGTGGCCTCGACCACCAGCGTTGAACGCGACGATGGCGTCGAAACCGGCGTCTGGGAATGCACGCCCGGCCGCTGGCGACGGCAGATCGTCGCCCAGGAGTTCTGTCACTTCATCCAGGGGCGTTGCACGTTTACCCCGGATGACGGTGAAACCCTGCACATAGAAGCCGGCGATGCACTGATGTTGTCAGCCAACAGCCTCGGTATCTGGGATATCCAGGAAACCGTGCGCAAGACCTACGCTTTGATTTTTTGATCCTCTGATTGCCTGCCAGCTCTCCAATAAAAAGAAGACAAACCAAACAGGAATCGACTCATGATCCGAAAGACACTGACTCTGGCTCCGCTTGCGTTCTTCGCGACCCTCGGCCACGCGGCCGAGACCGTCAAGATCTACAACTGGTCGGAATACATCGCCCCGGACACCACCAAAAACTTCCAGAAAGAAACCGGCATCGCGTTCAGTTACGACGTCTTTGACAGCAATGAAACCCTCGACGGCAAATTGATGACCGGCAAATCCGGCTACGATGTGGTCTTCCCGTCCAACCACTTCATGGCGCGGCAGATTCAAGGCGTGGCGCTGAAGAAACTCGACAAGAGCCAACTGCCGAACTGGAAAAACCTTAACCCGGCGCTGCTCAAGGCCTTGCAAACCAACGATCCGGGCAATGAACACGGCTTCCCGTACCTCTGGGGCAGCACCGGCATCGGTTACAACATCGCCAAGGTCAAGGCCGTGTTGGGTGATAACGCGCCAGTGGACTCCTGGGATCTGATTTTCAAACCCGAAAACATGAAAAAGCTGCAGAAGTGCGGCGTGGCCATCCTCGACAACGGCCCCGAACTGTTGCCGGCGGCACTGAACTACCTGGGCCTGCCGCATCACAGCAAGAACCCGGAAGACTACAAAAAGGCTGAAGCGCTGCTGATGAAAGTCCGCCCGTATGTCAGCTATTTCCACTCGTCCAAGTACACCAGCGACCTGGCCAACGGTGACATCTGCGTGGCCGTCGGTTTCTCCGGTGACATTCTCCAAGCCGAAAACCGCGCGAAAGAAGCCAAGAACGGCGTCGACATCGGCTATTCGATTCCCAAGGAAGGCGCCGCCATCTGGTTCGACATGGTCGCCATGCCGGTAGACGCCCCGGACGAAAAGGCCGGTTACGCCTTCATGAACTACCTGCTGCGCCCGGACGTCATGGCCAGCATCAGCAACTACGTGCACTACGCCAACGGTAACGAACAGGCCGACAGCCTGATCGACCCGGCGATCAAGAACGACACCAAGGTCTACCCGAGCCCGGACATGATGGGGAAATTGTTTGCGCTGGAGGCGATGCCGCTGAACATCGACCGAGTGCGCACGCGGGTATGGAACAAGATTCGTACCGGGAGCTAAGGCTTCATATTTTGTAGTCATTGGGTGCCGTCGGTTCGACTGGCAACGCTGTTCCAGGCCTCCTTTCGATGGATCAGGAGGCAATGGAATGCCTGTTTATACAAATGCGGGTCAGCTACGCGGTGGGCGTTTCTCTGAGTGCGGACGTATTTATCTGCTAACGGCTGTCGTTGACCAACGGCAGCCGTTTTTTGTTGATTGGCGACTGGGGAGGTTGGTCGTTCAGGAGTTGCGTCAGGCGCAGGAGGAGGGTTGGGCGGATTTTTTGACGTGGGTTGTCATGCCAAACCATATGCATTGCCTGGTGCAGCTGCATGACAAGACGCTGGCGGAGCTGATGTGCCGTATCAAATCCCGGAGTGGTTTGGCGGTTAATCAAGCGCTGGGGCGGCAAGGGCGGCTGTGGCAGAAGGGTTACCACGATCGTGCGGTTCGGCGAGAGGAAGATGTGAAGGCGCTTGCCCGGTATGTCGTGGCCAATCCGATCCGAGCGGGACTGGTGACGCGGGTTCATGACTACCCACTCTGGGATGCGTGTTGGTTGTGATGATTTGGCGACTGCTGCGCAGCCGAACGCAGCCTTCGGCAGCTGCTACAAGGATTGCGGTGCTCGCGAAACCTGTAGCAGCTGGCGCAGCCTGCGTTCGGCTGCGAAGCAGTCGTAAAAACCTAAAACCCAACAAATCTCCAACTGATATCAATGCGCTGGCACTCATATTAATAACTCACTCAAAGTGAGACCCCATCGACAAAAAGAAACTTACCTCTATTTAATAATTAAATAGCTAATTGTCAGACAATTTGCGCAAACCTCCATCTAGCAAACAATATTTCGACACCGCACGCATTGTTTCCGGGTCCTTGCAGGAACAACTCAATTTGACGTCAAAAAAAATGTAGACGTTTGATTTCGAATTGTGTCAGTTTTCTTTCGCCTTCATTGGGCGAGTGATAGGACGATCTCGCCAGAGATTGTCGCTGTCTGACAAAAACTGTTCCATAGCTAAACAAGGAAGTGTGTTTATGTCGAAAGTAAAAGACAACGCTATTGATACCGCCGAACAGGCGTTCCAGCCACTGCAAGCATTGGCTGCATCCAGTTCTGCGTTCAACCAGATCAATAGCTTCAGCCATCAGTATGATCGGGGCGGCAACCTCACGGTCAATGGCAAACCCTCCTTCTCCGTCGACCAGGCAGCTACGCAATTGCTGCGCGATGGCGCTGCCTACCAGGACAAGGACGGCAGCGGCAAAATCGAACTCACCTACACGTTCCTGACCTCGGCGTCGTCGAGCACCATGAACAAGCACGGGATCACCGGGTTCAGCCAGTTCAGCGCTCAGCAGAAAGGCCAGGCCGTGCTGGCCATGCAATCCTGGGCCGATGTGGCCAAAGTCACCTTCACTGACAAGGCTACGGGCGGCGACGCTCACATGACCTTCGGCAACTACAGCGGCGGCCAGGATGGCGCGGCGGCGTTTGCCTACTTGCCTGGCTCCGGCGCGGGTTATGACGGTACTTCCTGGTACCTGACCAACAGCAGCTACACGCCAAACAAGACGCCGGACCTGAACAATTACGGCCGGCAAACCCTGACCCACGAAATCGGTCACAGCCTGGGCCTGGCCCACCCTGGCGACTACAACGCCGGCGAGGGTGCTCCGACCTACAACGACGCGTCCTACGGGCAAGACACCCGCGGTTATAGCGTCATGAGCTACTGGAGTGAAAGTAATACCAGCCAGGACTTCAGCAAGGGCGGCGTCGAAGCCTATTCGTCCGGTCCGCTGATGGACGATATCGCGGCCATCCAAAAGCTCTACGGCGCCAATACCACCACCCGTACCGGTGACACCACTTATGGCTTCAACTCCAACGCCGGGCGCGACTTCCTGAGCGCGACTTCGTCGTCGGACAAGGTTGTGTTTTCGGTTTGGGATGCGGGCGGCAAGGACACGCTGGACTTCTCCGGTTTTACCCAAAACCAGAAGATCAACCTCAATGAGGCCTCGTTCTCCGACGTTGGCGGCCTGGTGGGTAACGTGTCGATCGCCAAGGGCGTCACCGTCGAGAACGCTATCGGCGGTTCGGGCAGCGACCTGCTGATCGGCAACAGCGTGTCCAACGAACTGAAGGGCGGTGCCGGCAACGACATCCTCTTCGGCGCGGGCGGTGCGGACAAGCTGTGGGGCGGTTCAGGTTCGGACACTTTCGTGTTCGCCGCCAGCAGCGATTCCAAACCCGGTGCAGTCGACCAGATCCTCGATTTTGTCAGCGGCCTGGACAAGATCGACCTGACCGGCATCACCAAAGGCGCGGGCCTGCATTTCGTGAACTCGTTCACCGGTGCGGCAGGCGATGCGGTGTTGACCTCTTCGGGCGGCAACAGCCTGTTGTCGGTGGACTTCTCCGGGCATGGCGTGGCTGATTTCCTGGTCAGCACCGTGGGTCAGGCGGCTTACTCCGACATCGCTGCGTAATGTGAGGTGAAAAGGAGGGCGGCGCAGACGCGCTGCTCTCTGCCCCTTGAAATGAGTAAAGCGCCTTATGATCCATAACGGCTTCACCTACAGAACAACCGCGTGGCTATTGGCGACGTTCATGATGTTTTTTGGAGATTTAGCCATGGCGAGCAGCCTGAAATTAGCAGACCCCTCGGAACTGGCCGGCAAATGGCAGGCGACCCTGATCGCCAAAGATGACTCGCCAGAGTCCCAGGCGTTGCAGGACAAACCGTCCAACGTCTGCGTCATCGACTTTCAACCGAAACAGACGCTGGGTGAGGGCGCCGATTGTCTCAGCGCCTGGCTGGACGGCGAATCTGCGATTGGCTGGTTCCCTGAGCCGGATGGCCTGGCGATCACCGGCAAAGAAGGCTCGAAGATTCTATTTCTCAGCCGCCAACGCGACGGATCGTATAAAGCCACATTGAAATCCGATCTGGTCATAACACTTGTGCGCCAGGTGCAATAACACGATTCGACTATAACGCTCGTCATTGCCGACATAAGCGCGACACAACTAGTGGAGGCGCTCTGCCGCCCACGAAAAGTTGTTATTAGTTTGTAAGCGCTACTGCAAAGCCTATATCCGCCCCTGCGCGGACAGTTAATGGAAACTTCGCCAGATAGGGCGAGGAATAACACCTCAGGAATAACCCATGAAGATGGCAAAGAGCCCGGCCACCGCACCATTATTCAAAGCGCTGGGCGACTACAAGAGCATCCTGATCAGCGTCGGTTGTTTTACCGCGTTAATTAACGTGCTGATGCTGGTCCCGTCGATTTACATGCTCCAGGTCTACGACCGCGTGCTGTCTTCGCAAAATGAAACCACCCTGGCGATGCTGTCGTTGATGGTGGTCGGGTTCTTTGCCTTCATCGGTTTGCTTGAGATCGTGCGCAGCTTCATCGTTATCCGCATCGGCAGCCAACTGGAGCGCCGCTTCAACCTGCGGGTCTATCAGGCCGCATTCGAACGCAACCTGTTGAAGGGCGAGGGCAACGCCGGGCAAGCCTTGGGGGACCTGACGCAAATTCGCCAATTCGTCACCGGTCCTGCGCTGTTTGCCTTCTTCGATGCGCCGTGGTTTCCGGTCTATCTGTTCGTGATCTACCTGTTCAATGTCTGGCTCGGCGTGTTTGCGACGGTGGGCACGGTGCTGTTGATCGGCCTTGCTTGCCTCAACGAGACAATGACCAAAAAGCCCCTGGGCGAAGCCGCAGGGTTTTCCCAGAAATCCAGCCAACTGGCCACCAGTCACCTGCACAACGCCGAAACCATTCAGGCCATGGGCATGCTCGGGGCGTTGCGTACACGTTGGTTCCAGGTCCATTCACGTTTCCTCGGCTTGCAGAACCAGGCCAGCGACACCGGCGCCGTCATCAGTTCCCTGAGCAAAACCTTGCGTTTGTGCCTGCAATCTCTGGTGCTGGGCCTTGGCGCCTTGCTGGTGATCAAGGGTGATATGACGGCCGGAATGATGATCGCCGGTTCCATTCTTATGGGGCGCGTCCTGAGCCCCATCGACCAATTGATCGCCGTGTGGAAACAGTGGAGCGGCGCCAAGCTCGCTTACCGTCGGCTTGATTCGTTGCTGCAAGCCTTTCCGCCGAGTGACGCGGCCATGGCGCTGCCGGCGCCGAAAGGCCAGATCGCGTTCGAGCAGGTCAGCGCCGCACCGCCGGGGCAACGGGCAGCCACGCTGCACCTGGTCAATTTCAGCCTCGGTGCCGGGGAAGTGCTGGGGGTGCTGGGGGCATCCGGTTCCGGCAAATCGACACTGGCCCGGGTGCTCGTCGGCGTCTGGCCGACGCTGGGCGGTACGGTGCGGCTCGACGGCGCGGACATTCATCGCTGGAACCGCGACGATCTCGGTCCCTACATCGGTTATCTGCCTCAGGACATCGAGCTGTTCAGCGGCAGCATCGCCGAAAACATCGCCCGGTTCAGCGAGGCGGACCCGCAAAAAGTCGTTGAAGCCGCGCAACAGGCCGGCGTTCACGAACTGATTCTGCGCATGCCGCAAGGCTACGACACCGTGCTCGGCGAGGACGGTAGCGGTTTGTCCGGGGGGCAGAAGCAGCGCGTGGCCCTGGCGCGCGCGTTGTATGGCAACCCGCGCCTGGTGGTACTGGATGAACCCAATTCCAACCTCGACACCGTGGGCGAAGCAGCATTGGCCAGCGCCATTGCGCAAATGAAAGCCCAAGGCACCAGCGTGATTCTGGTGACCCATCGCTCCTCGGCACTGGCCCAGGCCGACAAGCTACTGGTGCTCAACGAAGGGCGCTTGCAAGCCTTCGGTGCAAGCCAGGACGTGCTCAAGGCACTCGCAGCCAATCAGGAGCAGCAGCGGGAAAAACCCGCGCAAGCACCGGGCGGGCTCAGCATGAGCCGGCAGTATCAGCCCTCGACAAGGAATTCGGGTGTATGAGCAACATCAGCGAAGCCACCATGGAACACGACTACCTCGCAGAACGCCCTGAGCGCGACGCGCGTTTCTTCGTCCGCATGGGCTGGATTCTGGCGATCGTCGGCGCCGGCAGTTTCTTCACCTGGGCCAGCCTCGCGCCTCTCGACCAAGGCATTCCCGTGCAAGGCACGGTCGTGGTGTCAGGCAAGCGCAAAGCCGTGCAATCGATGAGCAGTGGGGTGGTCAGCCAGATACTGGTGCGCGAGGGCCAAGTGGTGAAGCAGGGCCAGCCATTGTTCCAGCTCGACCAGACGCAAGTCGCCGCTGACGTGCAATCGCTGCAAGCGCAATACCGCATGGCCTGGGCCAGTCTGGCGCGGTGGCAGAGTGAACGGGACAACCTCAAGCAAGTGAGTTTCCCCGCTGAACTGAGCAACAATCCTGACCCGCGTCTGGCCTTGGTGCTGGAAGGTCAACGGCAGTTGTTCAGCAGCCGCCGTGAAGCGTTTTCCCGCGAACAGGCTGCCTTGCGCGCCAGCATCGAAGGCGCCAGCGCGCAACTGGCTGGCATGCGCCGCGCCCGCACGGACTTGACTGCCCAGGCCAGCTCTCTGCAACAACAGCTGAGCAACCTTCAGCCCCTGGCCGATAACGGCTACATCCCGCGCAATCGGTTGATGGAGTACCAGCGTCAGCTGTCGCAGGTCCAGCAACAATTGGCAGAAAACACCGGCGACAGCGGCCGTGTGGAGCAGGGCATCCTCGAATCGCGGCTGAAACTGCAACAGCACATCGAGGAATACCAGAAAGAGGTCCGCACCCAACTGGCCGATGCGCAATTGAAAAGCGTGACGCTGGAAGAGCAACTGACCTCCGCCGGGTTCGATCTGCAACACAGCGAGATCATCGCCACGGCCGATGGCATTGCGGTCAACCTCGGGGTTCACACCGTGGGCGCGGTGGTACGTCAGGGCGAAACCCTGCTGGAGATCGTGCCTCAGGGGACGAGTCTGGAGGTGGAAGGGCACCTGCCGGTCAACCTGGTCGACAAGGTCGGCACGCACTTGCCGGTGGACATTCTGTTCACGGCGTTCAACCAGAGCCGCACGCCGCGCGTGCCCGGCGAAGTCAGCCTGATCTCCGCCGACCAGATGATCGACGAGAAAACCGGTGCGCCGTATTACGTGCTGCGCAGCAGCGTCAGCGATCAGGCCATGGAAAAACTCAACGGTCTGGTGATCAAGCCTGGCATGCCGGCGGAAATGTTCGTGCGCACCGGTGAACGTTCACTCCTCAACTATTTGTTCAAACCGCTGCTCGACCGGGCAGGTTCCGCGTTGACTGAGGAATAAGGATGTTCCGCTGTATGAATAAGCTTTCCATGCTCGCAGCGACCCTGGCGTTGCTGACCTGCAACAGTGTGCTGGCGATGGGACCGTTCGACATCTACGAACAAGCATTGCGCAATGATCCGGTGTTTCTCGGCGCCATCAAGGAGCGCGATGCCGGCCTTGAAAACCGCGTCATTGGCCGCGCCGGGCTGTTGCCCAGGATCGGTTACAACTACAACAAGGGGCGCAACTCCTCCAAGGCCACCGCCCTCAATGAGCGCGGGCAGAACCGGACCGATGACCGCAACTACAGCAGTTACGGCTCGACCCTCACCCTGCAACAACCGCTGCTCGACTACGAGGCTTACGCGTCGTACCGCAAAGGCGTGGCGCAATCGCTGTTTGCCGACGAAGCCTTTCGCGGCAAGAGCCAGGAATTGCTCGTTCGGGTGCTGGAGAATTACACCCAGGCGCTGTTCGCTCAGGATCAGATCGACATCGCGCAAGCCAAGAAAAAGGCTTTCGAGCAACAGTTCCAGCAGAACGAACACATGTTCCGACAGGGCGAGGGTACGCGCACCGACATCCTTGAGGCCGAGTCCCGCTATGAACTGGCCACGGCCGAGGAAATCGAAGCCCGTGACGAGCAAGACGCGTCGTTACGAGAGCTGGGCGCGCTGATTGGCGTGCCGGCGATCAACATCGGGGATTTGGCGCCGCTGGACCAGAGTTTCCAGACGTTCACCCTGCAGCCGGCCAACTTCGATACCTGGCACGAGATGGCCGTGGCCAACAACCCGAATCTCGCTTCGCAGCGCCATGCCGTGGAAGTCGCGCGTTATGAAGTCGAACGCAACCGCGCCGGACACCTGCCCAAAGTCAGTGCCTACGCCTCGGTGCGCCAGAACGAGTCGGAAAGTGGCAACACCTACAACCAGCGTTACGACACCAACACCATCGGGATTGAAGTCAACGTGCCGCTGTATGCGGGCGGCGGGGTTTCCGCATCGACCCGTCAGGCCAGCCGCACCATGGAGCAGGCCGAGTACGAACTGGACGGCAAGACCCGGGAAACCCTGATCGAGCTGCGTCGGCAGTTCAGCGCCTGCCTGTCGGGCGTGAACAAGTTGCGGGCTTATCAGAAAGCCCTGAAGTCTGCCGAAGCGCTGGTGGTTTCGACCAAGCAAAGCATCTTGGGCGGTGAGCGCGTCAACCTCGATGCGCTGAACGCCGAACAACAACTATTTACCACCCGCCGGGATTTGGCTCAGGCACGCTACGACTACTTGATGGCCTGGACCAAGTTGCATTACTACGCCGGGACATTGAATGAGCAGGATTTGGCCAAGGTTGACGAGGCGTTCGGCCAAGGCCCGAGGAGTTAATGAGTTGAACCTGTAATTGGATGGCGCAGCCTGCGTTCGGCTGCGAAGCAGTCGCCATTCGGTCTATCTGACAAACCGTACTGTCAGGTTTTACGACTGCTACGCAGCCGAACGCAGGCTGCGCCAGCTGCTACAGGGGATGCGTTGCTGCCCGTTTTGGGCAACCAGAATTCTAAAAACGCCAAAAAAGCGAGAAGTCATGAACATGGACGTACAGATCAAGCCGATGGCGGTCGGCACGCTATTACTCCTGGTGTCAGCAATGCCCGTCTCGGTGCAAGCCGCTTACCTGGAAACCGGCGTACCCGGTGATGCCGCCAGTTGGCGCTCGGCAGAGTTCCAGCGCGACTGGGGACTCGCCCGCATGAAAGCCGATCAAGCCTATGCCGCCGGCATCACGGGCAAAGGCGTGAAAATCGGCGAGCTCGATTCAGGCTTCGATGCTTCCCATCCCGAATTCGCTACCGACCGTTACCACGCGGTGACAGCCAGCGGCAGTTACGTTGACGGCTCCCAGTTCAATGTCGACGGCACACTCAACGCCAACAACGATTCCCACGGCACGCACGTCGCCGGCACCATCGGCGCTTCCCGCGACGGCACCGGCATGCACGGCGTGGCCTACAACGCGCAGGTCTACGTCGGCAACACCAACAAGAACGATAGCTTCCTGTTCGGTCCCAATCCTGATCCACGCTACTTCAAAGCGGTCTATAACGCGTTGGCGGATGCCGGTGTGCGAGCGATCAACAACAGCTGGGGCAGTCAGCCACCGGATGTCAGCTATCGGACCCTCGACGATCTGCATGCGGCCTACGCCCAGCACTGGAACAAAGGCACCTGGCTCGATGAGGCAGCAGACGTTTCCCGACGCGGGGTGATCAACGTGTTCAGCGCCGGTAACAGCGGTTACCCCAACGCCAGCGTGCGTTCAGCCTTGCCCTATTTTGAGCCGGACCTGGAAGGCCATTGGCTGGCGGTGTCGGGGCTGGATCAAGGCAACCAGCAGAAATACAACCAGTGCGGGATTGCCAAGTATTGGTGCATCACCACCCCCGGCGCGAAGATCGACAGCACCATTCCCGGCGCAGGCTATGCGATCAAGTCCGGCACCTCCATGTCCGCGCCGCATGCCACCGGTACCCTGGCACTGGTGATGGAACGCTATCCGTACATGAACAACCAGCAGGCGCTGGAAACCCTGCTGACCACCGCCACCCAACTCGACGGTTCGATTACCGAGGCGCCGAATACCCGCGTCGGCTGGGGCGTGGCCAACCTCGAACGGGCGATGCGCGGGCCGGGGCAATTACTCGGACGTTTCGACGCCAATCTGGGGGCAGGGCAGAGCGATGTCTGGAGCAACAACATCACCGACAAGGCGCTGATTCAGCGTCAGGGCGAAGACGCGACGGAACACAGTGCCTGGCAACAGACACTCAAGACCAAAGGTTGGGAGAACGGTGTGCCGGTCGGTGCCAGCCAGCAGGATCAGACCGACTATGCGGTGGGCATGGCCCGCGATCTCGCCGCCGCCACTCGAGTCTACGAAGGCAGCCTGATCAAGTCCGGTGCCGGACGCCTGATGCTGACCGGCGACAATACCTGGCGCGGGCCGACCACGGTGAATGGCGGTCTGCTGTCGATCAACGGTTCGCTGGCATCGCAAGTGACCGTTAATGACAGCGGCACGCTGGGTGGGTCGGGACGCGTCGGCGCACTGACCGCCAACCGCGGCGCTACGGTTGCGCCCGGCAATTCCATTGGCATCTTGCAGGTCAGCGGCGACGTCACGTTTGCGCCGGGTTCGACCTACGCGGTAGAGCTATCGCCGACCGAGAGTGACCGGATCGTCGCGGGCGGCACGGCCACGGTCAGCGGCGCGACCGTCAGCCTTTCCCTGGAAAACAGTCCGACCTTGCTCAGCACTCAACAAGTGCAAAGCCTGCTCGGTCATCAATACAACATCCTGCAAGCGGCCGGCGGCATTCAAGGTCAGTTCGGGGCGGTGCTGCCCAACTATCTGTTCATGGGTGGCAGCCTCGATTACGCCGCCACCGGAATTCAATTGAGTGTCGAGCGTAACGACACGACCTTCGCCAGCGTCGGCCAAACGCCGAGCCAGCGCGCCGTAGCCTCCGCCGTTGAAGGGCTTGGGGTGGGCAATCCGGTTTACGAAAGCCTGCTGCTGTCGCCCACCGCGACGTCCGCCCAACAGGCGTTTCAGCAGTTGTCGGGGGAAATCTATCCGGCGCTGGGCTCGGTACTGATCAATGACAGCCGCTACCTGCGTGATGCTGTCGGCGAGCGACTGATTGACGCCCAAGGCACTCAAAGCAATGGCTGGATCAAGGCGCTGGGCGCTTGGGGCAAAACTGATGAGCGCCATGACACCGCCGGTTACACTACCTCGATTGGCGGTTTGCTCGCCGGTGTCGACGGTGCGCTCGATGAGCAAACCCGGATCGGTCTGGTCACCGGCTATAGCGACAGCTCGGTGAGCATGGGCTCTGGCACTCACTCATCGGCCAAGGTCGACAGCTATCACCTGGGTGCTTATGCCGGCCGCGAGTTGGGTGCCTGGCGTCTGAGTGGCGGCGGTGCCTACAGCTGGCATCGGGCCGACGTCAAGCGTGACCTGCAATACGGCGACGTCAGCGCCAAACAGAAAGCCAAGGTCGATGCCGGGACCACCCAAGTGTTTGGTGAAGCGGCGTATCGCCTGAACCTGCAATCTCTGGCGCTCGAACCCTTCGCGAACCTGACCTACGTGCACCTCGACACCGAAGGTTTCACCGAGAAAGGTGACGCCGCCGCACTGAAAAGCAGTGGCGACACGCGTGACGCGGTGCTCAGCACGTTGGGCGTGCGCGCATTGAAAACCGTGAGCCTGTCCGGCCAGCAGAAGTTGGACCTGAGTGGCAGCCTCGGCTGGCAGCACAACCTGAGCCATACCGATTCTGAAGAGCACCTGGCGTTTGCCGGCGGCAGCACAGCGTTTTCCGTGGAAAGTTCGCCAATGGTGCGTGATGCGGCGCTGGTGGGCGCCCATGCCAGCCTGGCCCTGAGCCGGGACATCCGCTTGAGCCTCGATTACACCGGCCAACTGGCCAGCCGCGAGAAGACCCATGGCGTAGGGCTCAGCCTCAACTGGCAGTTTTAACGCAGAACCTGTAGCAGCTGGCGCAGCCTGCGTCCGGCTGCGAAGCAGTCGCAAAATCAGACACTGCGGTCCATCAGTTACACCGTGCATTCAGGGTTTACGACTGCTGCGCAGCCGAACGCAGGCTGCGCCAGCTGCTACAGGACGTGTGAATTTGAAGGGTGCTTTTCAAGGCACAGGGATTTTGGCAACACAACTAAGGACGGTCGCTGGATGAATAACAAGCACAACAACCTTGCCTTGCTCTGCGCATTGGCCACCCTCGGTACCGCGCAAGCGGCGCCTTACGTGGAAAACGGTAGAGCGGGCGATCCCAACAGTTGGCGCAGCCCTGAATTCAATGCCGATTGGGGGCTGGGAGCGGTCAACGCACAAGAGGCCTACGCCGCCGGTTACACCGGCAAAGGCGTGAAGCTGGGGATCTTCGACCAACCGGTCTACGCCGCGCATCCGGAGTTTTCCGGCACCAACAAGGTGATCACTCTGGTCACCAGCGGCATCCGCGAATACACCGACCCGTACATCCCGGTCAAAGCCGGCGATGCGTTTCGCTACGACGGTTCGCCCTCGATCGGTTCCGACGGCAAGCTGGGTGCCCACGGCACCCACGTTGGCGGAATCGCTGCCGGCAGTCGCGATGGCGGCCCGATGCATGGCGTGGCGTTTGGCTCGCAGATCATCAGTGCGGACAACGGCGATCCGGGCCCGGAGGACGGCATCATTCGCGGCAACGACGGCGCGGTCTACAAGGCCGGTTGGGATGCCTTGATCGCCAGCGGCGCGCGGATCATCAATAACAGTTGGGGCATCGGCATCACCGATCGCTTCGACCTCGGCGGACGCAACCCCGCCTACCCGCATTTCACCGTGCAAGACGCGCAATTGCAGTTCAACGAGATCCGTCCGTTGCTCGGGACCAAACCGGGCGGAGCCTACGACGGCGCCATCGCGGCGGCCCGCAGCGGTATCGTGACGATCTTCGCGGCCGGCAACGACTACAACCTCAACAACCCGGACGCTATCGCAGGCCTGGGCTATTTCGTCCCGGACATCGCGCCGAACTGGGTGACCGTGGCGGCGTTGCAGAAAAACCCGGACCTCAACAGCCCGGACCTCTACAACATCAGCACCTTCTCATCGCGCTGCGGCTACACCGCAAGCTTTTGCGTGTCCGCACCGGGCAGCAAGATCTACAGCTCGATCATCAGCGGTACCAACGCCGGCAACCTGACCACCGGCTACGCCAACTACAACGGCACCTCGATGGCGGCGCCGCATGTCGCCGGTTCCATGGCCGTGTTGATGGAACGCTTCCCGTACATGACCGGCGCCCAGGTCGCCAGCGTACTGCGCACCACGGCCACCGACCTCGGTGCGCCGGGTGTCGACGCGTTGTACGGCTGGGGGATGATCAACCTGCGCAAAGGCATCGATGGCCCGGCGATGTTGGTCACCGAGCAAGACATTCCCGAGGAGTTCCGCATCCAGGGTGCCTACGGTTCGAGCCAGTTTGTCGCGGATTTGCCAGGCATCGGCGCGATTATCGACGCGGGCAAACCGACCGAACGCGTGTGCAATGACGTGCACTGCGGCCTCGACACGTGGCGCAACGACATTTCCGGCCATGGTGGCCTGACCAAGCAGGGCATCGGCACGCTGGTCATGACTGGCGCCAACACCTACGCCGGCCCGACGCTGGTCAATCAGGGCCGATTGGCAATCAACGGCTCGCTGCTCTCGGCGGTCACCGTCAACGACAGCGGGATCCTCGGCGGTAATGGCCGCATCGGCGCATTGACCGCGAAAAGCGGTGGCACCGTAGCGCCAGGCAACTCCATCGGCATCTTGCAAGTTGCGGGCGACGTGACCTTCGAACCTGGCTCGACCTACGCCGTGGAGTTGTCGCCGACCAGCAGCGATCAGATCGTGGCGGGCGGCAAAGCGGTGATCGACGGCGCTACCGTCAGCCTGTCCCTGGAAAACAGCCCGACCTTGCTGACCACCAGCGAAGTGAAATCCCTGCTCGGCCATCAGTACAACATTCTGCAAGCGGCCGGCGGGATCGAAGGCCGTTTCGGCGCCGTGCTCCCGGATTATCTGTTCATCGGAGGCACACTCGGCTACTCGGCCAATGGCATCCAACTGGCGGTAGAGCGCAACGCAGCGTCCTTCGCCAGCGTCGGCCAAACCCCGAATCAACGCGCCGTCGCCGCGGCCGCCGAGCAACTGGGCGCCGGCAATCCGCTCTATGAAACCTTGCTGCTTTCGCCGACCGCCGCCGTCGCGCAACAAGCCTTCCAGCAACTGTCCGGTGAGATTCACCCGGCGATCGGCACGCTGCTGATCAACGATAGCCGTTACCTGCGCGATGCCGTTGGCGAGCGCCTTCGTGAACGTGATCTGTTTGACGCCGCGGCACCCACCGATGACCGCAGCAACGCCTGGGTCAAAGTCCTTGGCGCCTGGGGCAAGAGCGATGGCGGGCATGACAACGCCAGTTCCAACAGCTCCATCGGCGGCTTGCTGGCCGGTGTCGACGGTCTGATCACTGAAGATACACGGCTGGGTTTCGTGACCGGTTACAGCGACAGTTCGTTGAGCATGGGCGATGGCACACATTCGTCAGCCTCCGTCGACAGCTACCACTTGGGCGCCTATCTGGGCCATGAAATCGATGCACTGCGTCTGAGCGTCGGTGGCGCTTACAGCTGGCACCGCATCGACGTGAAACGTGACCTGCAATTGGGCGACGTCAGCGGCAAACAGAAATCCAAACGCGATGCGACAACCGCACAACTGTTTACTGAAGCGGCGTATCGCCTGGACCTGCAACCGCTGGCACTGGAACCGTTCGCCAACCTGGCTTATGTGCACCTGAACAGCGACAGCTTCACCGAAAAAGGTGATGCCGCAGCGCTCAAGGGTGGCGAAGACAACCGCGACGCCGTGCTCTCGACCCTCGGTCTGCGGGCGAGCAAAGCGATTGCCCTGACGGACCAACAGCAGCTGGAACTGTCCGGCACGCTGGGCTGGCAGCACAACCTGAGCAACACCCGTTCCGAAGATCATCTGGCCTTCGCCAACGGCAATACCGCGTTCAGCGTGCAGAGCGTTTCCCTGGATCGTAACGCCGCCGTTGTGGGTGCGCGGGCCGGTTTGGCGGTGGCGCAGGACGTTCGTTTGAGCCTGGATTACAACGGCCTGCTCGGCTCCCGCGAGAAAGACCACGGTGTGGGTCTGACGCTCGACTGGCAGTTCTGATTTGACGCAAAGGAAGCAAACCTATGGGACTGTTTGATTACAAAAATGCTGACGGCAAGGCGTTGTACAGCGCCGCTATCGCGCTGACGCTGTATGCGTACACGCCGACGGGTCAGCCACTGCCGGCGACCGGTTGGGCGCCGATTGGCGCCACGCAGCTCGGTTATCAAGGCAAGGTCAGCGCACAAGGCACCTACTATGGCGAGAAGGACGGCTTCACCAGCGCCGAAGCCGAAGTGCTCGGCAAGTACGACGCGGCGGGCAAGCTGATCGGTATCGGCATTGCTTTCCGAGGCACCGGCGGCCTGGGTTACAGTGACACCTTCGGCGACATGAAAAACAATCTGCTGGCCGCCGTCGGCCCGGTGGATTACGCGACGAACTATGCGAAGAATGCCTTCGACAACTTGCTCAAGGACGTTGCCGCGTTTGCGATTGCCCATGGCCTGAGCGCCAGGGACGTCATGGTCAGCGGCCATAGCCTGGGCGGGCTGGGCGTCAACAGCCTCGCCGAACTGAGTGGCAACAACTGGGGCGGTTTCTTCAAGGAGGCCAACTACGTTGCCTTTGCCTCGCCGACCCAGAGCGCCACCGGCAACAACGTACTGAACATCGGCTACGAGAACGATCCGGTATTTCGGGTACTCGACGGCACCACGTTCAGCAGCGGTTCCCTGGGCAAGCACGATGGTCATCAGGACTCGGCGACCAACAACATCGTCAACTTCAATGACCAGTACGCGTCCACCTCGCAGAACCTGGTGCCGTTCAGCATCCTCAACCCGCTGAACTGGTCGGCTCACGGTTCGCTGGGTTATGCCGACGGTTTGAACCGGGTGATCGACTCGCGTTTCTACGACCTCACCGACAAGGACTCGACGCTGATCGTGTCCAACCTCGCGGAAGCGTCCCGGGGCAAGACCTGGGTCGAGGACCTTGGTCGCAGCGGCGAACCTCACACCGGCAGCACATTCATCATCGGCACCGACAGCAACGACCTGCTCAAGGGCGGTGCCGGCAATGACTTCATCGAAGGCCGCGATGGCAATGACCGGTTCCGCGATGACGGTGGCTACAACCTCCTGCTGGGCGGCAAAGGCAACAACACCTTCGAACTGCAGAAGCCGTTGCAGAACTTCAGCTTTTTCAACGACGGCGACGGCACGCTGTACGCGCGTGATGCCTATGGCGGCATCAGCATGACCCGCGATATCGGCGCACTGGTCAGCAAGGAGTCGGGCTCATGGTGGGGGAGCAAGGAGGTGGCTTACAGCGTCACCGCCAACGGTTTGCTCAACGGCAGTGAGCTGACCCAGTACAACCACTCGCTTAACGGTGACGCCTACGGCAACACACTGGCAGCCAGCGTCGACGGCGACTGGTTGTTCGGCAATGCCGGCAACGATCTGCTGCGCAGCGACAAAAGCCACGTGACCTTCGTCGGTGGCGCGGGCAATGACGAAATGCAGGCCTCGGGTGGCAACAACACGTTCCTGTTCAGCGGCGCCTTCGGTTTCGACGCGATCAATGGCTACCAGGGCAGCGACAAACTGCTGTTCATGGGCGTTCAGGGCGCGGGGCAGGGGTATGACTACAAACAACACGCTTCGCAGTCGGGCCATGACACGGTGCTGAAGATTGGCGACTTTGCCGTGACCCTGGTGGGGGTGGGACTGGATAACCTGTCGGCTTCAGGCATTACGTTTGCCTAAGGCTGCATGCACTAAATGCTCCGGGACGCCTCGTGATTGAGGCGTTCTGGTTGTGAGCTATCTCTGACAATTCCAACAAAGAGAGAGGCAATACCAATGGGTGTGTACGACTACAAAAACTTCGGCACAGCAGATTCCAAAGCGTTATTTACCGACGCGATGGCGATCACGCTGTATTCCTACCACAACCTGGATAACGGCTTTGCCACCGGCTATCAGCACAACGGCTTTGGCCTTGGCTTGCCGGTGACATTGGTGACCGCACTGATCGGTGGCACCGACTCCCAGGGCGTCATTCCCGGAATCCCATGGAACCCCGATTCGGAAAAAGCCGCGCTGGACGCGGTGCAGAAAGCCGGCTGGACGCCGATCACCGCCACGCAACTGGGCTATGACGGCAAGGTCGATGCACGCGGAACGTTCTTCGGCGAAAAGGCCGGGTACACCAGCGCTCAAGTGGAAATCCTCGGCAAGTACGACGCGCAGGGTCATCTCAGCGAAATCGGTATCGCCTTTCGCGGCACCAGCGGCCCACGAGAAAGCCAGATCAGCGACTCCATCGGCGATGTGATCAATGATCTGCTGGCGGCGTTGGGGCCAAAGGATTATGCGAAAAACTACGTTGGCGAAGCCTTCGGTAATCTGCTCAGCGACGTGGCGGCCTTTGCCCGGTCCAACGGCCTGTCGGGCAAGGACGTGCTGGTCAGCGGTCACAGCCTCGGCGGGCTGGCGGTCAACAGCCTGGCGGATTTGAGCAACGACAAGTGGGCCGGGTTCTACCAGGATTCCAACTACATCGCCTACGCCTCGCCGACCCAAAGCAGCACCGACAAAGTGCTGAACGTCGGTTACGAAAACGACCCGGTGTTCCGCGCCCTCGACGGTTCATCCTTTAACCTGTCATCGGTGGGCATGCACGATGCCGCCAAGGTTTCGGCGACCGATAACATCGTCAGCTTCAATGACCACTACGCTTCGACAGCGTGGAATGTGCTGCCGTTTTCCATCCTTAACATTCCGACCTGGATCTCGCACTTGCCTACCGCCTATGGCGACGGCATGAACCGGGTGATCGAGTCGAAGTTCTACGACCTCACCAGTAAAGACTCGACGATCATCGTTGCCAACCTGTCGGACCCGGCGCGCGCCAACACTTGGGTTCAGGATCTGAATCGCAACGCTGAAACCCACAAGGGCAGTACTTTCATCATCGGCAGCGACGGCAACGATCTGATCCAGGGTGGCAAAGGCAACGACTACCTGGAAGGCCGCGATGGCAACGACACCTTCCGCGACGGTGGTGGCTACAACATCTTGTTGGGCGGCAAGGGCAACAACGTGCTGGACGTGCAGCAGTCGGTGAACAATCTCGACTTCGCCAACGACGGCGCCGGCAACCTGTACATTCGCGACGCCAATGGCGGCATCAGCATTACCCGCGACATCGGCAGCATTGTGACCAAGGAGCCGGGGTTTCTGTGGGGCCTGTTCAAGGATGACGTGACCCACAGCGTCACTGCCGAAGGCCTTAAGGCGGGCAGCAACCTGACTCAGTACGCGTCAACAGTGAAGGGCGGCGCCGGTGCCGATACGCTCACGGCTCATGCCGTTGGTGATTGGTTGTTGGGGCTGGACGGCAACGACCATTTGCTCGGCGGCAAGGGCAGCGACGTGTTTGTCGGCGGGGCGGGCAATGACTTGTTGGAGTCGGGGGGCGGGATTGATACGTTCCTGTTTAGCGGCGCGTTTGGTCAGGACCGCGTGGTTGGCTACCAGGCCAGCGACAAACTGGTGTTTCTCGGAGTTCAAGGCGTGACGCCGAACGACGACTATCGGGCGCATGCCACGGCGGTGGGGCACGACACGGTGCTGACATTTGGGGGGGATTCGGTGACGTTGGTCGGGGTTGGGCTGGATAGCTTGTCGGGCGGGGGAATCGTTATCGCCTAGTTTGCTGCTACACAATTAAAAGATCGTCAGCTCCTGCACCGGCCATGGGTGTAGGAGCTGGCGAAGCCTGCGATCTTTTGATTTTGCTATTCAGTCTTCCTGTCGAATCGTGGTCACTTCATCGGCCTTGACCTTCACTTTCGTCCCGGAAATATCTTCGAACTCAAAGAAGCCGTCCTTGGTCTTGGTTTTCGGCATGTCCTTGGTCAAATACTGGGAGCCGTTCTGCAGCGTCACAACCGTTGGCGTCGAGCAACCGGCCAGGGCCAGAAAGGCCGCTACCGCCAGGGGCAACCCCAGAGTCTTGATATTCATAACCACCTCTTATACTTCAAAAAAACAGCGCGACTGTCGCGAACGAAATCAATCGTCACTGTACCTCTATCGCGGTTGGTGCGATGGATCGGCAGAAAGTTCATAGCCAGCCGAAAAATTACCGAATAACGCCGCCGCTTATCCTTTTCCGTTTGCCCGGGCAGGGCGTAGCTGGTATCTGTACGCATAACCAGTACTCGCTCGCCATGGCCCTTTTTCCTGTGACTGCAAATCCTCTCGACGATCCGTTCTACTACTTGAACAACTTCATGCAAGTGCTTGAATGGCTTGAGCATCGTTATGCCGATGTGTTGAGTGCCGAAGAGCAACACTTCATCCGCGAGTTCAAGTGGTTGCCCCGTGAACCCAGGGCGCTGCTGGTCAGGATGGTGATGCGCAAGGGGAATCACTTCCGGGTGAGCAAGCTGCATTACGTCGAAATCGGCGACATCGCCATCGCCGCCGGTCCACTGCTGGCGCTGGGCTGGATCGATGAGCAATCGCCGCTGTCGATCGAAGCGCTGTTCGAGGTGCTGCTCAAGGCGGAAATTCTCCAGTGTTTTGGCGACACCGTCGATCAACCCAAGGGAAAAAAGACCGATTGGCTGCCCGCACTGAGCGAACAATTTCCCTTGGTTCACAGCTTCGGCCAGTGGTGCCCGTCGCTGGATGACCGATTGTTCAGCCTGACCATCATGGGCCTGTGCGACCGGCTGCGCTTGATGTTTTTCGGCAATCTTTACCAGGACTGGTCCGAGTTCGTGCTGGCTGACCTGGGCATCTTTACCTATGAAAAAGTCGAGTTCTGCGCCGACTCCCGAGGCCTGCGCAGCCGTGACGACGTGGACGCCTGTCTCTTTCTTCATCAGTGTCAGCTGCATTTCGAGGCTGGCGAAGCCGTGGAAGGCATTGTCGAGCAGATCAAAGGGCTGGCGCTGAGCAATCCCTGGCTGCAAAGACGTCGCGGCAAACTGTTGTTCCAGATCGGTCAGCACTGCGAGCGCCTGGCGGATTTCTCTACCGCACTGGCGATCTACCGCGAGTGTGCCTATCCCGGCGCGCGCCTGCGGTTGATTCGCGTGTTGGAGCGCTGTGGTGAATATCAGCTGGCCATGGACCTGGCCGCCGCGGTGGAGCAATCGCCGGAAAGTGCCGCCGAGCAGCAACAATTGCTGCGTGTGCTGCCCCGGCTGCGGCGCAAATTGGGCGGTCCGGTGATAAAGCGCTCGTCCCCACGGGAGATGCTGCGCCTGGACCTGCAACTGCCCAGAACCGACCCGGCGTTGTCGGTGGAGTCTTACGTTCAGGCGCATTTGGCGCAAGAGTCGGCACCGGTGCATTACGTCGAAAACAGCCTGATCAACTCGCTGTTCGGTCTGCTGTGCTGGCCGGCGATTTTCGCGCCGTTGCCGGGGGCGTTTTTCCACCCGTTCCAGCGTGGGCCGGTGGATCTGCTCAATGAGGACTTTCACGCACGCCGCGCGGAGCTGTTCCAGGGCTGCCTGGCTGAACTCGATGACGGGCGTTACCGCCAGACGATTCGTGAACGCTATGCCAGCAAGTGGGGCGTGCAGTCGCCCTTCGTGTTCTGGGGTGTGCTGAACGAAGAATTGCTCGATCAGGCACTCGATTGCCTGCCGGCCGAACACCTCAAGCACTGGTTCAATCGACTGCTGTCGGACATCAAGGCCAATCGCGCCGGCATGCCAGACCTGATCCAGTTTTGGCCGCAGGACAAAACCTACCGGATGATCGAAGTCAAAGGCCCCGGTGATCGCCTGCAAGACAATCAATTGCGCTGGCTCGAGTTCTACCATGAGCACCAGATGCCGATTGCCGTCTGCTACGTGCAATGGGCGGAGCAGGGCGCTTGAGTTACAGCATCGCGGTGCGGGCGCTGTGTGAATTCACCGCCAAGGCCGGTGACCTCGACCTGCGTTTTACGCCTTCGCCGACGGCGCTGGAAGGGATTGTCGGCCACCGTACGGTGGCGTCCCGGCGCAGCGAGGGCTACCAGAGTGAAGTCGCGCTTGAAGGCCTGTATCAAACGTTGAAGGTAAAGGGCCGGGCCGACGGCTACGACCCCGCGCAAAATTGCCTGGAAGAAGTCAAAACCTATCGCGGCGACTTGAGCAAGCAACCGGCCAACCACCGTCAGCTGCACTGGGCGCAGGCGAAGATTTACGGCTGGTTGATGTGCCAGAAACTGGATCTGGCGCAGATCAATCTGGCCCTGGTGTACTTCGACATCGTCAGCGAAAAGGAAACCTGCCTGGTCGAGGCGTTCAGCGCCGCGGAATTGGGGCTGTTCTTCGAAGCACATTGCGCCTTGTTCCTGCACTGGGCCGAACAGGAAATGGCTCATCGCGAAGGGCGTAATCGGGCGGCGCAACAACTGGCGTTTCCCCATGCCGACTTTCGACCGGGGCAGCGTCATCTGGCGGAGTCGGTGTTCAAGGCGGTCAGCACCGGTCGTTGCTTGATGGCCCAGGCGCCTACGGGGATCGGCAAGACGGTCGGCACGCTGTTCCCGATGCTCAAGGCCCTGGCGCCGCAGCAACTGGACAAGGTGTTCTTCCTCACGGCGAAAACTCCGGGGCGCAAACTGGCGCTGGACGCCGCGCAAGTGATCCTCGACAGCGCCGACGCGCCACCCTTGCGAGTGCTCGAAATGATCGCCCGGGACAAGGCCTGCGAGCATCCGGACAAAGCCTGTCACGGCGAATCCTGCCCGTTGGCCCAGGGTTTCTATGATCGCTTGCCCGCTGCTCGCCAGGCGGCCAGCAAGTTGTCCCTGCTGAACCAGAACGCATTGCGCGAGGTTGCCCTGCAACACGACGTCTGTCCCTACTACCTAAGCCAGGAAATGGCCCGCTGGGTAGACGTGGTAGTCGCCGATTACAACTACTATTTCGATTTCAGCGCGCTGCTGTTCGGGCTGGCCCAGGCCAATAACTGGAAAGTCGCGGTGCTGGTGGACGAAGCGCACAACCTGGTGGAGCGTGGCCGGCAGATGTACAGCGCCAGCCTCGACCAATCGACTCTCAACGGCGTACGAAAAACCGCGCCCGAGGCGTTGAAAAAAACCTTGCAACGGGTCAACCGTGAGTGGAATGCCCTGCATAACCTGCAACTCGGCGCCTATCAGGCCTATGACAAGGCGCCGGAAAAACTGCTCCAGGCGTTGTCATCGTGCAGCGCGAGCATCGGCGATTACCTGAACGATCATCCGCAAGGCCTGGACGGGGCGTTACAGAACTTCTATTTCGACATGCTGCAATTTTGCCGGGTGGCCGAGCTCTTTGATGAACAGTTCCTGTTCGACATCAGCAAGCGCGACCTCGACCGCCAACGCAACCTGTCGCAGCTGTGCCTGCGCAACGTGGTGCCCGCCGGCTTCATCCGCCCACGCTTGACGGCTGCACGCAGCACCGTGCTGTTTTCCGCGACCCTGAGCCCTCGCCACTACTATGCCGATCTGCTGGGCACGCCGGCGGACACGGTGTGGATCGACGTTGAATCGCCATTTCACGCCGATCAGCTGCAAGTGCACATCGTCAGCCAGATCTCCACGCGGTTCGTCCATCGCCAGTCATCCCTCGCGCCGATCGTCGAGCTGATTGCCCGGCAGTTCAGTCAACGTCCCGGCAACTACCTGGCGTTTTTCAGCAGCTTTGATTATTTGCAGCAAGTGGCGCAGTTGCTGGCCGAGAAACATCCACACATCAATCTGTGGTCGCAGTCCCGGGGGATGGGGGAAGGGCAGCGACAGGACTTTCTCGATCAGTTCACGGCCGAAAGTCAGGGCGTCGGTTTCGCGGTGTTGGGTGGGGCTTTTGGCGAAGGCATCGACTTGCCCGGTGCGCGCCTGATCGGGGCATTCATTGCTACCCTCGGACTGGCGCAACTCAACCCGGTCAACGAGCGGTTGAAACAGCGCATGGCAGCGATTTTCGGCGCCGGTTATGACTACACCTACCTGTTTCCCGGTGTGCAGAAAGTGGTGCAGGCGGCGGGGAGGGTGATCCGCACCCAGCAGGATCAAGGGGTGGTGATGTTGATCGATGACCGGTTTGGCGATAGCAAGGTCAAGCAGCTACTGCCACGCTGGTGGTCGATTGCTCCGAGGTTGTTGCACACTGTCGAGTAGGATTTTTTACTTTAAAAACATCGACATATCTTGAAAGACACGCCCATTTGAACGATCAGCGAATGCCGTCTTTATTCAAAGAACCAAGCATTACTTCCAAGCTGAATCTTTGATAAGGAAATCAAGATATGTCAGTAGCACCGAAATACACGTACACCCCTGAGCAGGTCACCGCAGCATTCAATGAAATAAAAGCGACGCTGTTCAGCGGCATTACGGCCGAGGCAACCCCAAAAATTCTGATCGTTGCCGGGCTGCAAGGGTCAGGCAAAACCTATCTGCTGGAAAAGAACCTGCTGCCTTCAAAACGCTACGACAACTATGTTCGTCTGTACCTGCCCGACTACCGCAAGAAACACCCCCAATACGCAGAGATGATCAAACTTGGCGTCTTGCATGCGTATGAGCATACCGAGGCATTTGTTCGTGAAGTCAGCACGAAGATCCATACGCAGGCCTTCACTTGCAAATTCAACATCATCATGGAATGTGCGTTCGACAGTGTCGATTTCGCGGCCTTCCCGCCGTTGGCGACCGCCGCCGGTTATCAGTTCGAAACTCACATCGTGGGCTGCACTCAAGAGTTTGCTCATGTGTCGAGCATTAAACGAGCGTTCAAAAGCCTTGAAGACCAGGAAATGGAACGGTTTCTCACGGTATCGAAGCTGAATGCCAGCATGAATTATGCGCCTGCGATCATCCTGGCCTTCGAGACGGCTGCAAAGGCGGTAAGCGGCTCGCAAATCAATTTGTACGAGCGCGGGTTCGGTGGGTTGAACGAGCGAACCTTGATTGCCCAGAGTACTTACTCCAAAGCTGCCAACGGCACCGTCACCATGACGACAACCAAGGTGGATTTTGCGTACAGCGTCTATTCCAGCATTATCGACAACCACGTCTTCGCGGTGAGCGATCGCGACGAAGTCATCAAAGAGTGCCACCTGGCACTGCTCAAGATGGCGACTCATGCTTCGCATGTTCCGAAATTCGTCTACAACGATCTATACGCCTACATCGTCAAACACGTGAATCGATAACGCTGGGCGACGAGTACCGTTTTTCCGACTTTCCAAATGCGTGGTTTGTCGCATACTCCAAAAAAACGGTAATACCCAGAGGGATCAATGAACGAGGATCGGACCAAAGCCAGCGCCATCGACGACAGTCGTTTTCGGTTGTTGATCGATGCTGTCGTTGATTACGCGATTTACATGATTGATCCCGATGGAATCATCACCAGCTGGAACGCTGGCGCCAAGCGTTTCAAGGGGTATGAAGAAGCCGAAATACTCGGCCAGCACTTTTCGCGTTTCTATACCGAAGCGGATCGCCTTGCCGGTAAGCCCCAGCGAGCGCTGGACACGGCGATTCGGGAAGGGCGTTTCGAGGGAGAAGGCTGGCGGGTTCGCAAGGACGGTACGCGCTTCTGGTCCCACGTAGTGGTCGATCCAATTCTCGATCCGTCGGGCAAGTTGCTCGGGTTTGCCAAGATTACCCGCGACCTGACCGACCGCAAAATGGCCGAAGAAGTCCTCAAGCAAAGCGAACAACAGTTCCGCCTGCTGGTTCAAAGCGTCACTGACTACGCCATCTACATGCTCGCCCCGGATGGCCGCGTGACCAACTGGAACCTTGGGGCTCAGCGCATCAAGGGCTACTTGCCCGAAGAGGTCATCGGCCAGCACTTTTCGATGTTTTACACCCCGGAAGACCGCGAGGCCGGCCAACCGCAACGGACCCTGGACATTGCGCTACGTGAAGGGCGATTCGAAAACAAAGGCTGGCGCGTGCGCAAGGACGGTACGCGGTTCCTGGCCAATGTCGTGGTCGATCCGATTTGGGGCGAAACCGGCACGCTGCTCGGTTTCGCCAAGATCACCCGTGATATCACCGAAGCCACACAAGCCCAGCAGGCGCTGGAGCAAACCCGCGAAGCGCTGTTTCAGGCGCAGAAAATGCAGGCCATCGGCCAACTCAGTGGTGGCATCGCCCACGACTTCAACAATTTGCTGACCGTCATCCTCGGCAATCTGGAAATCGTCCGCAAACGCGTGGGGGACGATCCGAAAATTACCCGTTTGGTGGACAACGCCACTCAGGGGGCCTTGCGGGGCGTAACCCTGACCCAGCGCATGCTGGCGTTTGCCAGACGTCAGGAGCTCAAAGCCGAATCCGTCCAGATCCCGGCGCTGGTGCAAGGGATCAGCGGGCTGTTGCAAAGTTCGCTCGGGCCTTCCGTGGTACTCGAAACCCGCTTTTCGCAAGAAATCGAGCCGGTCCTCGCCGACGTCAATCAGCTTGAACTGGCGGTACTGAACCTGGTGACCAACGCCCGCGATGCAATGCCCCATGGCGGAAAAATCGTTATCAGTGCCAAGGCTGAAGAAACCTGGGATCAACCGCAGTTATCCCTGCTGTCAGGCCGGTATGTCTGCCTGAGTGTCAGCGACACGGGGGAGGGTATGGATGACGCCACGCTCGGTTTGGCAATGGACCCGTTCTTCACCACAAAAGGCGTTGGCAAAGGCACGGGGCTGGGACTGTCGATGGTGCATGGTTACATCGAGCAACTGGGCGGACGATTCGTCCTCAAGAGTCAGAAGGACATCGGCACGATCGCCGAACTGTGGATACCCGTCGCCACGACCGGTTCGGGTGCCAAGCCTGTTACCGAGGAGGCCGCACCGCCGGTGCACCGTCTATGCGTGCTGGTCGTGGATGATGACAGCCTCGTGTTGACCAGTACCTGCCTGTTACTCGAAGACCTGGGGCATCGGGTGATCAGTGCGACGTCCGGGGCGCAAGCGCTGAAAGTATTCGACACTGAATCAGCGGTTGACCTGGTCATCACCGACATGGCCATGCCACAGATGAATGGCGCGCAACTGGCGCAGGCTATCCGGATCATCAAGCCGAGCCTGCCGATCATCCTTGCCACCGGTTACGCCGAGCGCCTGGAAGGTTTCGCAACCAGACTTCCGCGCCTGTCCAAACCTTTTACCCAACTCAATCTGGTGGAAATCATCGCCACGGCCATGAAATGACCAGCGAGCTCAATGTTCGGCGGTGGCCCCCGCGTTCTTCTTGAAGCCGCGCACGTTCATGGCGCACAGACAAAACTGCAACACGATCAGTGCATAGGCCTGGGTGTGGTAACCCCAGATCACCCATAAAACATTGCTGACAATAAAACAGATGAAACCCGAGACCCTGCGTCTGGGGTTTTGGGAGCCGATCAACCACGCCGCCAGCACCGTGATCAGCATCGCTGGCCATTGCACCCAATCGAGATAGTCCATCCCCATTCCTTAATGTCAGACCCTTATGTCAGGGACCACTGTGACGAGGCACCGTTCGAGGCTTTGCCTCACGATGCCTTTGAATTTTTCGCCATCGAGTGGCTCAGAGTTTTTAACAGCCTATCCAAAAGGCCAGGAAAAGTATGACATTCGGCGCCCGGCCCCGACGACTCACGACCAGTCCGTTGCTCGAATCGCCAAGGTTCCACTTCCCGTGGCCGATCCTGTGTATGGCGGCGAGGGTGCCTTGATGGGGGCCTGGAGGGCGCGTTGAAATCCGGCTGAACTTGTCAGTAGACGTTTCTTCTAAACGTCTTCTATCCCGTGCGTGACCCTCCTGTGCCAAGAATACTGACCAAAGCCCCGAGCGAAGAAAGCCTGACCGAACACAATGCCAAGATGTTCGGCTCACCCAAGGAGCGCCTGGATTTCTACCGCCGGGAAATCCAGTACGAAACCAGCATTCTGGCCAATCGCACTGACGCCTACCTGGCGGCGCAATCGTTTTTGGTGATTGCCTTCGCCTCCTGCATGTCCAACCTCAACCCCGAGTGGGGAAAACTCTTCACCCTGGTGGTGCCGCCATTCCTGGCGCTGTTGGGGCTGCTCAGTTCGCTCAACGCCTGGCCGGGGATTCGCGCGGCATACGACATCATCGATCACTGGCATTTCAAGCAGAGTGAGTTGTTGCGCAGCGAGCCCTTGATGGGTCTCGCTTACGATGAGTCGCCGCTGTTCAGTGAGATGGAATCGTCCCATAAGGGGTATCGCAAGTCGTTGTTGTTTTCGGTGCGTACGCCGTGGATTTTCGCCACGTTCTGGGTGCTGCTGGGCAGCTACGCGTTCTACATCCAGGTGACCAACCCCGGCGCGTGAACCGAACAACCAAAAAGGCCCGGCATATGCCGGGCCTCTTGCTGTCTCGCCACTTGCATCAAGCCGCCAGATTGGCTGCGCTCATTTCTTTCTTGTATCGGGCCTTCAAACTTTCCATTTGCGCGCCCAATTCTTCCAGGGTGGCTTTACCCAACAGTTTTTTGGCCTGAGGAAACATTTCCGTTTCCTCTTCTTCAATGTGATGTTCCAGCAGTTCCTTGACCACTTTCACCCGACCGGCAAATTCCGGAGTGGAAGGGTCGGTGACCTTCAAGTCCGGCAGCACCAGCGAATCAACGGTTCGATGTTCTTCCTTGGCTTCGTAGTACATGACGTCCTGCTCTTTGCCTCCAGCCTTTTTATACGCCGGGTACAAGACTTCCTCTTCGAGACGGGTGTGGATGGCGATCTCCATTTCCAGCTTGGCCAGCAACTCGCCGCGTTTTTTAACACCACGTTCGGTGGATTCGCTTAATTGGGTCAGGATGCCTTTTACTCGTTCATGGTCTGCTTTCAACAGGTCTATGGCGTTCATGGTCGAGTCTCTCCAACGAGTCAGGGGGTGAGCGCGAACGGTCTCAAGGCCGAAAGTCGCTCAATGTCCTTGAGCATTTGTCGTGCCGGTTTGCCAGTGCGATAACGTGTTTATAAAACAATAAGTTGAAGTGACTGATGGCGAACTGCGGTCATGCAGCCTGCATGAGTCCGGAAATCGACTCATGCAGTTCGCAGTGGAGCAGTGATGTTCCAGACAATAAAAAGCCCGGCGACTGTGCGGGGCTTTTCAAGTTCAGGCTCTGGATTCGGGGTGCTGGAGTAAACGATGAGCGTTTTGCGTGGACATCGAGACAGGCGGGAAATCTTCGTTGAGCAGCCGTAAGTGCTCGATCGCTTCCTCGAACTTCAAGTCGGCCTTTCTGCGCATGGCCTGATAGCGATCAAACAGTTCCACATCCATGTCGTCGACCTCAAGTAACGCCCAGGCGCTGCGGCTCAGTGCCTGGGCGTCTTCAAACATTTGATGATTACGTTCCAGGGCGAAGGCCCGGCAGGCTTTGATTTCTTCGGAGGTGGAATAGTGAATCATGATCAGCACCTGATTTTCTCGAGGATCTTTTTGATAGGTATCGACGCCGCAGGGGAACCGAACCTGGCAAGTCCCACCGTGCAAAAGCCGGACGGGATTAAGGTTGTGACTGGCTGGATCGCAAAAGAATTTCAAATTTATGAACGTGAAAACTCGATAATTCCGACCCTGAACGTGCAGACATCAAATCAAATATCCTGTTTTTTATGCCGTTCGTATCGAGCCAGCATCGGTTGGGTGCTGATCCCGTGGATGAGGATGCTTAGCGCGACCACGCACAAGGTCAGATCCATGCAGAGCGTTGCAATTGACGGGTCCAGGCCGTGGTTCAGGGCATAAAACAGGTAATACAGACTGCCGATGCCGCGTATGCCGAACCAGCCAATCAACATTCGCTGGTGGCCGTTGAGCAAACTGCCCCAAGGCATGGCGACGACGCTCAGCGGTCGTATCAGGCAAAACAACACGCCAGCGATCGGCAACGCGCGCCAGTCCCAGTGAGCCATCAGCACCACGCCGAGCAGCGTCACCAGAAAGACTTCCATGGCCCGTTCCACCAGACTGCCGAAGGCGAGCATGTCGCCCATCATGATGCCCGCGGCGACCTGAGTGTCTTCCAGGCTTGCGGTATCACCATGAACGGCATCTTGCGGCTCGACGTTCTGATGGCCCACAACAGGCTGAACCAGATGCTCGGCGGGAAGTTCGTCGTCGCCCGTGGATTTGACTTCTTCATGACGCAAACCCAGACCGGCGGCGAACACCGACAGAAAACCGTAACCGTGAATCGACTCCGCCCCGACATACGCCAGGGCAATCAAGGCGAGGGCGAGGTAATCATTCGGGGAAAGGGTGCTGTCGTCATTCTGGATCCGCATTAACAAGGTCAGGCGGCCAATACCGCGTCCCATCCAGTAGCCGGTGAGCAAACCGGCCGGGACTGCCCACAACAGACTGCGGAGCACCCAATCGCTCAGCCAGCCGGGGTTGCCGTCGTGTTGCACCAGGAGCAGGCCGAGGATGACAAACGGGAAGGCGATCCCGTCATTGAGCCCGGCCTCACCCGACAGCCCGAAGCGCACGCTGTCGTCATCCCGGGCGTCGTTGACTTGTACCAGGGCAGCGAGCACCGGGTCGGTGGGGGCCAGAATCGAGCCGACCAACACGGAGGCGCCCCAGGGCAATTCGAAACCGTAATGCAGCAACAGGCTGACGCCGGCAATGGTCAGTACCATGACCGGACCGGCCAGGCCGTAGGCAATGCGCCAGTTTTTATCCTTGAACGGCAAGCGCAACTTCAAACCGCAGACAAACAACGAAAACAGCACCGCGACTTCCGTCAGGTGCTCCATCCAGGTGGACGCATCTTCGGTGTCCAGTTTCAACAGCCCGAATCCCGCGGGCCCGATGGCGACACCCAGCACCAGGCACACCGCCGACGTAGTCACCGGCATCCATCGCAGGTACGACGATGTCAGTGCCAGCGTCAGCAGCACGGCCCCCAGCACCGCCACCCATAAAATGAAACTCATGCTCGGTACTCGTCGGGTGCGTGCCGCGATGTAGAGGCTTTGACGATCAACCGACGGTCGCGCGCAGGTATTCAGGCGTCAGTACGTTAAACCATAGCAGGATCATCGAGACCAGGAGGGTGACCAGCACCAGGATCGCCAACCAGCGGCTTGGGTACAGACCGGCAATACCGGCGAGACCGGCGAGGAAAAACGGCGTCACGGTGTAGGCATAACCGATGCATTGATTGACGGTCGCCCTTAAGCGTATGGAGGGGTGGGTTTTGACAGGGGTTCATTTTTTTATCCCCTGAGCCGAGCGTGGGCCGATAAAGGGAATGTTTGGAGACGGCGAAGGTCAACCGAGCAGCTCTCTGTCTGGATGATTTTCCATGAGCATCAGCCAATCCGTGGTCGAGTATTTGCGTGAAAACGACTTGCTGTTGACCACCGCAGAGTCTTGCACGGCCGGAAAAATTGTCACGCTGCTGGCTGAGATCCCGCACAGCGGGGAGCTGATCGAAAGCGGCTATGTGGTTTATTCCCCCGAAGCGAAGCAACGGTTGCTCAACGTCAGCCCCGAGACGATTGAAACGTTCAATCTCACCAGTTGTGAAGTCGCTCGGGAAATGGCGTTGGGTGCGCTGCGCGACAGCACGGCCAATGTCGCCGTGGCGACCACCGGCATCCTCGGCCCGGAAGATGTCGATGGCATTCCGGCCGGCACCATTTGTTTTGCCTGGGCCTATCAGACCGGGCAGGGGCGGTGTGTCTTCAGCCGACAACTGCGGTTTTCCGGCACACGCAGTGAGGTTCAGTTATTGGCTGCGGAGCACGCGTTGAAGTTGCTGCCGCATTTCCATCAACGGGCGTTGGCCGGTGAGCAAGGGCAGGGCGCACTCGATGAACGATGAATCCGGCCATTCCGACTACCACAGCCGCGACTATCCCGTGCGCGAAGACATGGCGCATCAGGTCAAGGTCTGGCGATTCGAGCGGTGGGGCTGGTACATCCTGGTGCTGTTGGTGTTGCTGGCGCTGCTCGGTCTGTTTTCACGCGGGCCGTTGAGCACCCGGGACGTTCACGGCGACGATGGCAAGGTCCGGGTTCAATACGAGATGTTCCACCGCCACGGATCGTCCAACCCGATGCAGATCAGCGTGAGGAGTGCGCCCAATGTCACGGTTGAGCTGGAACTGACCGGGGCGCTGCTGGACGGCTTCAACATCGAAACCCTGCAACCGCAACCCCTGCGCGCCATCAGTGCCGGGCAGGGCATGAAGTTGTGGGTGCAAACCGACGCTCAGGGCCAGGCAAACCTTTATCTGACGTTGCGCGGCGATGGGCTGGGACTGTTTCGCAGCCGCATCGCATCGCCCGGCGCCATGCCCGTGAACCTGGATCAATTCATTTTCCCTTAGGTGACCTATGGACTCGGTATTACGCGCGGCCGCGATGTATCTGGCGCTGATGGTGCTGTTCAGGATTGCCGGCCGACGCTCTTTGGCCGAGTTGACGACATTCGATTTTTTGCTGTTGATGATCATCGGTGAAGCGACGCAACAGGCGTTGCTGGGCGATGACTTTTCCCTGACCAATTCGATGTTGGTGATCGTCACGCTGATTGTCATCGATGTTGGCCTGTCGCTGCTCAAACAGCGCTCGCAATGGATATCGCAGTTGATCGATGGCGGACCGACGATCATCGTCGAGAACGGCAAGGTGCTGCACAAACGCCTGCGCCACGCGCGATTGATCGAGGCCGACATCATGGAGGCCGCACGCTCGAGTCAGGGCATCGAGACCCTTGATCAGATCAAGTTCGCGATCCTGGAGCGCAACGGCAAGATATCGGTGATCGCTCAAGAGCGGGCGTGAGCAGCACCCTATTGATTGAGGGGGCCAAGCACGGAACGAACGACCCACTTCGGGCGCTTCATAAATGCACTAGGCTTGACCTGATTACAGACCGCACTACAGAAGAGGAAACATCATAAGCAGCACCGCCAGCTCCCCGCAGATCGACGTCGTCCAGCGTATGTACAACGCCAAAGGTGATATGGATGTCATCCGCGCGGTTATCGCGCAGGATGCTGTGTGGGACATTGCCGCCGGCTTCCCGAAGGGCGGCGTCCACATCGGCTTCGACAGCATCATCAATGACTTTTTCTCCTTCTTTGGCGACTTCACCGAGTTCTGGGCTGAGGGTGACGAGTTCTTCGAGGTTGGAGACCACGTCATCGCACTGGGTCGCTACCACGGCGTGACCAAGGACGGCGGCAACCAAGTCACCTCCCGGTTCGTTCATATTTTCACCCTGCGCGATGGCCAGCTTATTCGGCTCCAGCAGACTGCCGACACCCTCCTCATCGCCCGCGCGCTCGGGCGCGGTTGAGTCGACGCCCAACACATCCGCCCCAGATGAGGCAAATTCATGACAACAGAGCATGATCGGACCCTGGTTCCGCCTTCGTTGCCCGGTCGTCTCGGCGATCCCGCCACCGACTTCGGCTCCGACCCGCGAAGCGACGCCCGTCTGGTCGCGGCCATGACCGCATTCGGTATGAACAAGCACGCTGCTCCGCCGTCTGTCACCGCCGCCGACCCGAGGTCGGCCCTACTCGAGTGGGGGGCCGCGGCTGAAGCGGGCTTTGAGCAGCTCTACGACGCCGTCACAGCCGGCCTGCCACCCATTACCGGTGTGACGCGCACTGTCGAGACGATTACCGGCATCGACGGCAACACGATCAAGCTTTACATGCACCGCCCTGCCCAGTCGGAGGGTCTCATGCCCGGCATCGTCTACCTGCACTCCGGTGGAATGGTTCTGCTGAGCATGAACAACCCGCTCCACCTGCGCTGGGCCGACCAGTTGGCCGCCACTGGCATGATCGTGGTCGGTGTCGACTTTCGCAACGGCGCGGGAAAGCTCGGCCCCAACCCCTTTCCGGCCGGCCTCAACGACAGCTTCAGTGCTCTGCAGTGGACCGACACCCACCGCAATAAACTCGGCCTCAGCAAGATCGTCGTCGTCGGCGATTCAGGCGGTGGCAACCTCGCCCTCGCCACAGCCCTCAAGGCCAAGCAAGATGGCCAACTCACCCTGTTTGACGGGGTGTATGCGCTCGCGCCACACATCTCCGGCGCCTACGACTGGAGCGTGGAGGACCAGGCGAGCGAGTTGCCCTCCTTGCTGGAGAACGACCAGTACTTCACCAGCCTCGCCACCAGCCAGGTGCTGGCCAGCCTTTACGACCCTGACTGCGCCAACCGTCGCAACCCCTTGGCCTGGCCTTACCACGCCACCGGGGAAGACTTGTCAGGCCTTCCGCCGCACGTGATCTCCACCAACGAACTCGACTCCGTGCGCGACGAAGGACTTGCCTACGCCCGCAAGCTCGCTCGCGCCGGCGTCAGCGTGATCAGTCGCACCGTTAACGGCATCGTTCACGACGGCGACGTCATCTTCGAGGCCGCTCTGCCGGAACTCCACCACAGCGCTGTCCGCGACATCCACGCCTTCGCCAGCAGCCTATAGCCATCCCCCGGTCAGCGAGATTGGGGTTCGAGGCGCAGTGAAGCGGAACGCCGGGTGCTCAAGCAGCGCTAAACCAAAAAATGATCGGCGTGGCCGTGGGTCACATAAATCGTAGTCAGGTTCTTGCCGCTTGCGCTGATCCAATCCAGCAACGCCTGCGAGGCATCGATGGTAAGAAACGTATCGACAACACGGCATCCTGCTTTCCATAGATCAGCGCGGATGAATTGGGCCCCCAAGCCAAGGCTTTGTAACCTGGCGGCCACTTTCCCAATGTGCGGGCAGTGGCCAGGCCCGACATCGTGAAGGCCATGCACATTGATACTGACCCCGCGCGCCTGAGTGACTTCTGGCATACGCGCTTTCCTGGGCAAATCCCCCAGCAGCTTTCAAGTCCAGAAACGACGACTTGAGGTAGGCGACGGCGACATCCGCGCCTTCACGGGCGAAGGCGATCGCTACGGCGCGACCGATGCCACTGTCGGCGCCGGTGATCAGGGCAATCTTGCCGTCCAGTTGGCCTGAGCCCTTGTAGCTTTGTTCGCCACAGTCGGGGTACGGGTCCATTTTCTTTTGGGAGCCGGGGACGGGCTGGGCCTGTTTCGGGAAGGGTGGTTTGGGATAGGCAGTTATTGGGAAATCTCCGTTCGCAAGGCAGAAGAGTCAAAGGGTTGACCCTGGTGTTTTGCCTTGAGTTCGGTTGGATTTCAGAGGGCTTGCGACACTCTGGAAAACACAAAAGCCCCCTGTGGGAGCGAGCTTGCTCCGGGCGGCGTTCCGACGATTGCGTCACAACATTCAGCATTTATGTCGACTGATACTCCGCCATCGCGAGCAAGCTCGCTCCCACAGGGGATGTGTCAGGCCTTGCGGTTGAGCAAACTGCGCTCCATCCGCGCAATGCCTTCTTCCAGCAATGCCCGTGGGCAGCCGAAATTCAGGCGCACGAACTGTTTGCTGTCATCGCCGAATTCAATACCCGCGCTCAACCCGACTTTTGCGTGTTCAAGGAAAAACTGCTGAGGGTTATCCAGCCCCAGCGCCGAGCAATCGAGCCACGCCAGATACGTGCCTTGCGGGATATTCATGGTCACACCCGGCAGTCGCGTGTTGACCGCTTCCACCAGATAATCCCGATTGCTTTGCAGATACGCCTTCAACCCGGCCAGCCAAGGGCCGCCTTCGCTGTAGGCGACGCGCGTCGCTTCCATGCCCAACGGGTTGACGCTGTCGACCATGCCGCAGCGGGCGTGGTTGACCTTTGCACGCAAAGCCGAGTCCTGAATGATCATGAAAGATGTCTTCAGACCGGCAATGTTGTAGGCCTTGCTCGCCGACATCAGCGTGATGGTGCGCTTGGCGATTTCCGGGCTCAGGGAGGCCGTCGGAATGTGCACGCGCCCGTCGAAACACAGCTCGGCATGAATCTCGTCAGAGATGATCCAGGCGTCCTGTTCCACGCAGATGTCGGCGACCGCTTGCAGTTCTTCTCGCGGGAAGACTTTGCCCACCGGGTTATGCGGGTTGCTCAGCAGCAGCGCACCGCCACCGGCCAGCGCCTGATTCAAGGCATCGAGTGGCGTGGCATAAGTGCCGTCCGCCAACGCGTCGAATTCGAGTTCAACCTTGTTCAAACCCCAGTGCCCCGGCGCATGACGCAGCGGCGGGTAGTTCGGAACCTGAACCACAACGTTCTGCTGCGGCTGGACCAGCGCATTCAGCGCCATGTTGAAACCCGACTCCACGCCCGGCAGGAAAATCAATTCCTCAGGCAATACGCGCCAGGCGTACTTGTTCCAGAGGTCGGCGACGATGGCATCGCGCAAGTCATCCTGGGCCAAGCTGTAGCCGAGCATCGGGTGTTCCAGACGCTTTTGCAGGGCCTGGAGGATCACCGGCGGTGCGGAGAAGTCCATGTCGGCCACCCACATCGGCAACACGTCGGCCGGGTAACGGCTCCATTTGGTACTGCCGGTGTTGTGGCGGTCGAACACCTGATCAAAATCGAAAGTCATGCTCATCTCATAAAGGCCGGGATTAATTCGGTAGCCATGATAAGCGCCAAGCCCTGTGGGAGCGAGCCTGCTCGCGAAGGCGGCCTTCCAGTCGACATTGATGTCGCCGGATACACCGCATTCGCGAGCAGGCTCGCTCCCACAAATTCTGTGCCTGATTGGCCTGAGGGGATTGCCCGGCGGTCGGTTTTCGTACAGCGCGCTGCTGCATTGTCTACAGTTTTAAGGGTCGGCAGCCAGACTGCCGCAACTGTGATTGTCCAGAAAAACCCGGCAAAAGTACCGGGTCTTCACCTGACAGGAGTGCACGATGGACCTCAACCGTCGTCAGTTCTTCAAGGTCGCTGGTATCGGCCTTGCGGGCTCGAGCCTCGGCGCGCTGGGCATGGCCCCCGCGACTGCCTTCGCCGAGCAGGTGCGTCACTTCAAGCTTGCCCACACCCATGAAACCCGCAACACCTGCCCGTATTGCTCGGTCGGCTGCGGCGTGATCATGTACAGCCAGGGCGATGCTGCCAAGAACGTCGCGCAAAACATCATCCACATAGAAGGCGATTCCGACCACCCGGTCAACCGCGGCACCTTGTGCCCCAAAGGTGCGGGCCTGCTGGATTTCATTCACAGCCCCGGCCGTCTGCAATACCCAGAGGTGCGCAAACCCGGCACCACCGAGTGGACGCGCATCTCCTGGGATGAAGCGCTCGATCGCGTCACCGACCTGATGAAGGCCGACCGCGACGCCAACTTCATCGAGAAGAATGCCCAGGGCCAAACGGTAAACCGCTGGCTGACCACCGGTTTCCTCGCGGCCTCGGCGGCGTCCAACGAAGCGGGTTACATCACGCACAAGGTCATTCGCAGTCTCGGCATGCTGGGGTTTGATAACCAGGCGCGTGTCTGACACGGCCCGACGGTGGCAAGTCTTGCCCCGACGTACGGCCGTGGAGCCATGACCAATACCTGGACCGATATCGGTAATGCGAATCTGATCCTGGTGATGGGCGGCAACGCAGCAGAGGCGCACCCGTGCGGCTTCAAATGGGTGACCGAAGCCAAGGCGCACAACAAGGCACGCTTGATCGTGGTCGATCCGCGTTTTACCCGGACCGCTTCGGTGTCCGACTATTACGCGCCGATTCGCACCGGCACCGACATCGCCTTTATGGGCGGGCTGATCAACTACCTGCTGACCGAAGACAAGATCCAGCACGAGTACGTGCGCGCCTATACCGACGTGTCCTTCATCGTCAAAGCCGGCTATGGCTTCGAGGACGGGATCTTCAGCGGTTACGACGCGGCCAAACGCAGCTACACGGACAAGTCCGGCTGGGGTTATGAACTCGGTGAAGACGGGTTCGTCAAGGTTGACCCGACGCTGCAAGACCCGCACTGCGTCTATCAATTGATGAAGCAGCACTACAGCCGCTACAACATCGAACTGGCAAGCCAGATTTGCGGCATGCCAGTCGATGCCATGCAAAAAATCTGGGAAGAAATCGCCACCTGCTCGCAACCGGGCAAGACCATGACGATTCTCTACGCGCTGGGCTGGACGCAGCACTCGATCGGCTCGCAGATCATTCGAAGCGCGGCCATGGTGCAATTGCTGCTGGGCAACGTCGGCATGCCGGGCGGGGGTGTCAATGCCTTGCGCGGGCACTCCAACATTCAGGGGCTGACCGACCTCGGTTTGCTGTCCAATTCGCTGCCGGGCTATCTGACCCTGCCAGGGGACGCCGAGCAGGATTACACCGCCTATATCACCAAACGCACGCAAACACCGTTGCGTCCGGGGCAGTTGTCCTACTGGCAGAACTACAGCAAATTCTACGTCAGCCTGATGAAAGCCTGGTACGGCGCGAATGCCACGCTCGAAAACCGCTGGGCTTATGACTATCTGCCAAAACTGGACATCCCGAACTACGACATCCTCAAAGTGTTCGACCTGATGGGCCAGGGCAAGGTCAACGGCTACATGTGCCAGGGCTTCAACCCCATCGCCGCGTTGCCTGATAAAAACCGGGTAATGGCGGCGTTGGCCAAGCTGAAGTGGCTGGTGGTGATGGACCCGCTGTCCACCGAGACCTCGGAGTTCTGGCGCAACGTCGGGCCATACAACGATGTCGAAACCGCCGGCATCCAGACCGAAGTGATTCGCCTGCCCACCACCTGTTTCGCAGAGGAAGACGGCTCGCTGGTCAACAGCAGCCGTTGGTTGCAATGGCACTGGAAAGGCGCCGAAGGCCCTGGCGAAGCGCGCACCGATGTGCGGATCATGAGCGAGCTGTTTATCCGTCTGCGCCAGCGTTACCAGGCCAACGGCGGCGCTTATGCCGAGCCGATCCTCAAACTGGCCTGGCCGTACAAAATTGCCGAGGAGCCTTCGCCGGAAGAACTGGCCAAGGAAATCAACGGCTATGCCACCACGGACTTCACCGACGCTACCGGCGCGGCGATCAAGGGCAACGCGCAACTGGCCGGTTTCGGCCAGCTCAAGGACGACGGCAGTACGGCTTCCGGTTGCTGGATTTTCTGCGGCAGCTGGACTGAGGCGGGCAACCAGATGGCCCGGCGCGACAACAGCGATCCGTATGGCATGAAGCAACACCTGGGCTGGGCTTGGGCCTGGCCGGCGAACCGACGGATTCTCTACAACCGCGCTTCGTGCGACCCACAAGGCAAACCGTGGGACGAGAAAAAACGCCTGGTGTGGTGGAACGGCAAAGTCTGGGGCGGCACCGATGTGCCGGACTTCAAGGCCGACTCGCCACCAGAAGCCGGGATGAATCCGTTCATCATGAACCCCGAAGGCGTGGCGCGGTTCTTTGCCGTCGACAAGATGAACGAAGGCCCATTTCCCGAGCACTATGAACCGTTCGAAACGCCGATCGGCATCAACCCGCTGCACCCTGAAAACAAGAAAGCCACCAGCAACCCGGCGGCACGGATCTTCGATTCGGTATGGGATTCCTTAGGCGTGGCCAAGGACTATCCCTATGCCGCGACCAGCTACCGGCTGACCGAGCATTTCCACTTCTGGAGCAAGCATTGCAAGCTCAACGCGATTTCCCAACCCGAGCAGTTCGTCGAGATCGGTGAAGTGCTGGCCAAGGAGAAAGGCATCGTGGCCGGCGACCGGGTTCGTGTCAGTTCCAAGCGCGGGCATATAGAAGCGGTGGCGGTGGTGACCAAGCGGATTCGGCCGCTGCAGGTCAACAATCAGGTGGTGCACCAGATCGGTATCCCGCTGCACTGGGGTTTTACCGGGCTCACGCGTCACGGTTACCTGACCAACACCCTGGTGCCGTTCCTCGGCGATGGCAACACTCAGACCCCGGAATCCAAGTCATTCCTGGTCAACGTGGAGAAAGTCTAAATGGCCAGCCAAGACATCATCGCCCGTTCGGCCACCACGACCGTCCCGTCCTCGGTACGCAATCAAGAGGAAGTGGCCAAGCTGATCGACACCACCAAGTGCATCGGCTGCAAGGCCTGCCAAGTCGCCTGCTCGGAATGGAACGAGCTGCGCGACGATGTCGGCCACAACCTCGGCACCTACGACAACCCTCAGGACCTGAGCGCAGAAACCTGGACCTTGATGCGCTTCACCGAGCATGAAACCGACGCCGGCAATCTGGAGTGGCTGATTCGCAAGGACGGCTGCATGCACTGCGCCGAGCCCGGTTGCCTGGCGGCGTGCCCGAGCCCGGGGGCTATCATCAAGCATGCCAATGGCATCGTCGATTTCGACCAGGACCATTGCATCGGTTGCGGGTATTGCATCACCGGTTGCCCGTTTAATATCCCGCGAATCTCACAAAAAGATCACAAGGCCTACAAATGTACGTTGTGCTCGGACCGGGTGGCGGTGGGGCTGGAGCCGGCCTGCGTCAAAACCTGCCCGACGGGCGCTATTGTGTTCGGCACCAAGGACGACATGAAAGACCATGCGGCCGAAAGGATCGTCGACCTCAAGAGCCGTGGCTTCGAACACGCGGGCCTGTACGACCCGAGTGGTGTCGGCGGTACTCACGTGATGTACGTGCTGCACCACGCCGACACGCCGACGTTGTATGCCGGCCTGCCGAGCGCTCCGACCATCAGTCCGCTGGTGGAGTTGTGGAAAGGCGTGAGTAAACCTTTGGGCTTACTGGCCATGGGCTTGGCCGTGCTGGCCGGGTTCTTCCACTACGTGCGGGTCGGGCCGCAACTGGTCGAGGAGGACGAACACCCGACCATCCCCGATCCCGCCGTGCATGAAATCGATCCATCGGTGCATACCTATGATCCGAAGGGGGAGGACAGGCCATGAACGACAAACCGATCCTTCGCTACACATCAAACCAGCGCACCAATCACTGGCTGGTGGCGATCTTTTTCTTTATGGCGGCGCTGTCGGGGCTGGCGTTGTTTCATCCGGCGCTGTTCTGGCTCAGCCACCTGTTTGGCGGCGGCCCGTGGACGCGCATCCTGCATCCGTTCATGGGCGTGGTGATGTTCGTGCTGTTCCTGGGATTGGTGATTCAATTCTTTCGGGCGAACTTCTTTATCACCAACGATCGGCTGTGGCTGAGGCGGGTCGGGCGGGTGATCAATAATGAAGAGGAGGGCGTGCCGCCCATCGGCAAGTACAACCCTGGGCAGAAGCTGCTGTTCTGGACCTTGCTGATTTGCATGCTGGTGCTGCTGTTCAGCGGGCTGGTGATCTGGCGCGCGTATTTCAGCGAGTACTTTGGCATCACCAGCATTCGTTGGGCCATGCTGCTGCATGCGTTGGCGGGTTTCATCCTGGTGCTGAGCATCATTGTTCACATCTACGCCGGCATCTGGATCAAGGGTTCGGTCAGCGCCATGGTGCATGGCGGGGTGAGCCGCGCCTGGGCGAAAAAACACCATGAACTCTGGTACCGCGAAGTGACCCGCGACGAGCACCCCGACCGGCCGATCAGCAAAAAAGGATAACCCCTTGGCGACGATTCTTGAGCCTGGCGAGATCGAAGCGGCGGCGAGTTCTCCGCCGTTTCTGCACCTGCCACCGAAAAACCTGTTCACCTTGCGCGCCTTGCGCCTGGAGCGTCTGGTCGACGGCCATCCACTGGCCGATTACCTGCGTCTGGTGACCGGCCTGTGCCACGTGCAGCAGGGTCTGATGGACGATCCGCCCGTCACCGCCATGCCCGATGCCGAACGCCTGCGAGTGTGCCAGCAACACGGTTTGCCGCCGTTCGCCGCCGAGAGTCTGGTGCGCGAAGACGTTTGGCTGCCGTACCTCGATGCGCTGTTGCAGCGTTACCAGCCACCGCCGCAACCTGCCGTGAAAAAAGCCGTGGCGACCTTGCGCAGCGCCAACGTCGGGCAACGCAAGGCCTGGGCGATTGCGCTGGTCAGCGGCCAGTTCACCATGCTGCCCGCCGCCGTGGTGCCGTTTCTCGGCGCGGCGTTGCAGATTGCCTGGAGTCATTGGTTGCTGAGTACGCCGGACCTTGCGCTGAAACCCGGCGACAGTCTCAGCCAATGCCCGGCCTGCGGTTCGCCGGCCATGGCCGGTGTGATTCGCCATCGTGGCAAGTACAACGGCTTGCGCTACCTGGTGTGCTCGCTGTGTGCCTGCGAATGGCATGTGGTGCGGGTCAAATGCGTGTATTGCGAACAAAGCAAAGGCCTTGAATACGTCAGCCTCGAGGACGATCGCCACGCCGCCAATCAGGCCCCGGTACGCGCAGAGGTCTGCCCTGGCTGCCACAGCTACCTGAAACTGCTTTACCTGGAAAACGACGCCGAGGCCGAAGCGCTCTCGACGGACCTGATCAGCCTGCTGCTGGACATGCGCCTGGAGCAGGAAGGCTACCAGCGTCCGGCGCCTAATCTGTTGCTGGCACCGGGAGGTGACTGAGCTATCCCTTTAAGCTATCCCTCCGAGCTCAGCGGCTACACTCAGGCGCTACGGTCATTCGTATTCAGGAGCGCCTGATGTCCAACAGACCCGCCAGCCAAGCGCTGCGGCTGCCTTCCATCGACAGTCTGTTGCGCCATCCCGCCTGCCAACCGCTGGCCGAGCGTTATGGGCGTGACGCGTTGCTGGCCAATTTGCGCCAATTGCTCGATGACTTGCGTGAACCGGTGCTTTCAGGGCAACTCGACGCCATTGAAATCGCGCCTGAAGCATTAGCGGGCAGGGCGGGTGAACGCTTGGCCACTCAGCATCGCAGCAACGTGCGCCGGGTGTTCAATCTCACCGGCACGGTGCTGCACACCAATCTGGGGCGAGCGTTGTTGCCGGAGGAAGCCATCGACGCCGTGCAACTCGCGGCACGCTACCCGCTCAATCTGGAATTCGACCTGCACAGCGGCAAGCGCGGCGACCGTGATGACCTGATCGAAGGACTGATCCGCGAGCTGACCGGTGCCGAGGCGGTGACGGTGGTCAACAACAACGCCGCCGCTGTATTGCTGACGCTCAACAGCCTGGGCGCGCGCAAGGAAGGCATCATTTCCCGGGGCGAACTGATCGAAATCGGTGGCGCCTTCCGCATTCCCGACATCATGGCGAGAGCCGGGGTCAGGCTCCACGAAGTCGGCACCACCAATCGCACCCATGCCCGCGATTACGAGGCGGCCATCGGCCCACGTAGCGGTTTGGTGATGCGCGTCCATGCGAGCAACTACAACATCGAAGGTTTCACCGCTCGGGTGCCGGCCGCCGAGTTGGCGCAACTCGCGCATAAACACGGTTTGCCATTGCTTGAAGACCTCGGCAGCGGCAGCCTGCTGGACCTGACGCGCTGGGGCTTGCCCGCCGAACCGACGGTGCGCCAGGCGCTGATCGATGGTGCAGATATCGTCACCTTCAGTGGCGACAAATTACTGGGTGGCCCCCAAGCCGGGTTGATTGTCGGCCGCAAAGACCTGATCGCGAAGATCAAGAAAAATCCACTCAAGCGCGCCTTGCGGGTCGACAAACTGACCCTGGCCGCCCTCGAAGCGGTGTTGGGTCTGTACCGCGATCCTGATCGACTGGCCGAGCGGTTGCCAAGTTTGCGCCTGCTGACCCGCCCCCAGGCGGACATCCTCGCTCAGGCTGAGCGCCTGCAACCCTCGCTGGCCAAAGTCTTGGGCGAAGGCTGGAGCGTCAGCGCGGTACCGGCGCTGAGCATGATCGGCAGCGGCAGCCAACCAGTGGCGCGCTTGCCGAGTGCGGCTTTATGCCTGCGACCGCACGCGTCCAAACGTCTTCGCGGAGGGCAGCTGCACGGTATGGAAGCGTCCCTGCGAGCGTTGCCGGTTCCGGTGCTCGGGCGCATTGATGACGATGCGTTGTGGCTGGATTTGCGGCAACTGGACGATGAGCCGGCGTGGCTGGCGCAACTCGATCAAATTGCAGGAGCCATAGAGTGATCGTCGGCACCGCCGGGCACATCGACCACGGCAAGACTGCCTTGCTCCAGGCCCTGACCGGCCAGGCCGGCGACCGTCGCCGGGAAGAACGTGAACGCGGCATGACCATCGACCTCGGCTACCTTTTCGCGGCACTGGAACCGCAAGCGCCACTGACCGGTTTTATCGATGTGCCCGGTCATGAGCGCTTCACCCACAATATGCTGGCGGGGGCTCAGGGCATTGATCTGGTGTTGCTGGTGGTCGCGGCCGACGACGGCGTCATGCCCCAAACCCGCGAACACCTGGCCATCGTTGAACTGCTGGGAATCCCTCGGGCGCTGGTGGCGATCAGCAAATGCGACCGCGTCGAATCGTCCAGAGTGCAAGCCGTTCGCGAACAGGTCCAGACATTGCTGACCCCGGGACCCTATGCCAACGCGCCGCAGATTGCGCTGTCGAGTGTGACCGGGGAGGGCGTCGAGACGCTGCGACAGGCCTTGCTCGTGGCGCAACGTGAAGTCCTTCAACGCAGCACCACCGGCGGTTTTCGCCTGGCGATTGATCGTGCCTTCAGCGTGGCCGGCGTCGGCATCGTGGTGACCGGCACTGCGTTGTCTGGCGTGGTGGCGGTGGGCGATACGCTGATGCTAGGCCCGCAGGGTAAACCCGTGCGTGTGCGCGGCCTGCATGCGCAGAATCAGGCCGCCGAGGTCGCAATGGCCGGACAGCGAGTCGCGTTGAACCTGAGTGCCGAACGCTTGGCCCTGGAGCAGATTCATCGCGGCCACTGGTTGCTGGCCGAGTGGCTGTACGCGCCGACCCAGCGAGTGGATGTCGACCTGCAATTGTTAGCCAGCGAACCCAAAGCCTTCGAGCACTTTCAACCCGTGCACGTTCACGTGGGGACTCAGGACGTGACCGGGCGGGTGGCGTTGCTGGAAGGCTCCAGCCTGGCGCCGGGTGAGCGGATGTTCGCGCAACTGCTGTTGAATGCGCCAGTGCAGGCTGTGAAGGGCGATCCGTTGATCCTGCGTGACCAGAGCGCCCAACGTACCCTCGGTGGCGCGCGGGTGCTCGACCCGTTTGCACCGACCCGACAACGCCGAAGTCCCGAACGGTTGGCGCAGCTACACGCCCTCGCCACCTGCAATCAGTTGGAAGACAGCCTGCCGGCGTTATTGGCCAACAGCGACACCGGGCTCGACCCGCAGCGTCTGGAGCGTCAGTTCAACCGCCCCCGCAACACGTGGGTTTTTCCCGATGACGTGCGCCTGATCGACACCCGCCAAGGTCCGTTGCTGTTCAGTGCGGCCCGCTGGGAATCACTGAAAGCCCCGTTGCTGGAACATCTCGCACGTTTTCACCAACTGGAGCCGGATCAAATGGGCCCGGACCGGGATCGCCTGCGGCGGTTCACCGGCACAGCGCTGGATCGTCCGACGTTCATCAGTCTGCTAGACGAATTACTCGCCAGCGGCGCGATTGGCGCCAGCGGGCCATGGTTGCATTTGCCCGATCATCAGGTGCGTTTGAGCGAAGACGACGAAGCCCTGTGGCAACACTTGCAACCGTTGTTCGAACAGGCTGGATTTGATCCGCCGTGGGTGCGCGACCTTGACCATGACGAGGCGGCCGTGCGCTTGCTGCTGTGCAAAATGGCGAGGTTGGGTTTGGTGCACCAAGTCGTCCGTGACCTGTTTTACACCGACACGATGATCCGCCGATTGGCGGCTATGCTTGTGCAACTGGCCGCGCAAAACCCGGTGATTCAGGTCACGGCGTTTCGTGATGCAGTGGGCCTGGGTCGCAAGCGCAGCATCCAGATTCTCGAATACTTCGACCGGCTCGGCCTGACGCGACGGTTTGGCGACAAGCGCCACATCCGCCTCGACAATGCCTTGGCCCAACGCGCCGATCACTGACTTCAAGGAAGGCAATCGCGCCCGGTGGCGCGGCCGGGCTTCAAACCCGGTTGGGGACGGCATCCGTTCCCGGGCAGGTTCGACTCCGGCTGCCTTCCGCCATTTTCCCGCGTGTCACTGCATCACATAACGCCCCGGTGCCGACTCAATCGCCGGGTATTGCGCGTTACCGGTATGCAGCACCGAGGGCTGGCGTTCGCCAGACTGTTCAGCCAGCCAGACGAACCAGTTATTCCACCAGCTACCGGAATGTTGCTGGGCGTTCTTGAACCAGGTTTCCGGGTTCTTGGTGACCCGGTTGTTGGTCCAGTAGTGGCGTTTTTCCTTGGCCGGCGGGTTGATCACCCCGGCGATGTGCCCCGAAGCGCCCAGCACAAAACGCTTGGTCCCGGAGAGCAACTCGGTGCTGGCGTAAGCGCTTCTCCACGGCACGATGTGATCGTCATGGGTGGCGAGGATGTACGCCGGAGCCTCGATGGCGCGCAGGTCCAGCTTGACTCCGCAACAGTCCAGCTCACCGGATTTGAGGTCGTTCTGCAGATAGGTGTGGCGCAGATACCAGCAATACATCGGGCCCGGGAGGTTGGTGCTGTCGTTGTTCCAGAACAGCAGGTCAAGGGGGATCGGTTTCTGGCCCTTGAGGTATTTGTCGACGTTGTAGTTCCACCACAAGTCGTTGGGGCGCAGCAGCGAGAAGGTGTTACCCATGTCCTCGCCCTTGAACAGGCCGATGGGGCCCTCCAGGCCGCCGATGGTGCGCTCGCGGTAGGCCACCAATTGTTCGTCGACGAAGATGTCGATGGGGCCGGTATCGAGGTAGTCGAGGAAGGTGGTCAACAGGCTCACACTGCCAATCTCGCGGTCGCCGCGCACCGCCAGGACGGCCAGCGCCGAGCTCAACAAGGTGCCGCCGATGCAGAAGCCGACGCAATTGGGGCGTTGCTCGCCGCTGATTTCACGGGTCACTTGCAGGCCTTTGATGATGCCGGTTTCGATCAAGTCATCCCAGGTGGTGCCAGCGTGTTCCTGGTCGAAGTTGCGCCACGACATCAGAAACACCGGGTGCCCTTGTTTCAACAGATGGCCAACCATCGAGTTGTCCGGGCGCAGGTCGAGAATGTAGTACTTGTTGATTGACGGCGGCACGACAAACACCGGGCGCCGGTACTGGGTTTCGCTTTGCGGGTAATACTGAATCAGTTGGAAGAGTTCGTTCTCGAAGACCACTTCGCCGGGGGTGTTGGCGAGGTCGACACCGACTTTGAAGGCGCCGGCGTCGCACTGGCGCATCTTGCCTTCTTGCAGGTCGCTGGCCAGGTGCAACAGGCCGGTGAGGAGGCTGCTTCCCTGGGTATCGACGACCCGTTGCAGCGCATCGGGATTACTGGCCAGAAAGTTGCTGGGCGCGCCGGCGGCGATGGCCTGTTCCACCAGATAGAGCAGGCGCTGGCGCGGCTTTTTGTCCGGGATCGCTAACGTGTCCAGCAGCTTCAGCAGAAACCCTGCGTTGAGCAGATAAAAGGCGGCGAGGGAGCCGAACAGTGGCTGGCTCCAGTTGCCGCTGGCAAAACGGCGATCGTCGAAGCTGAATGGCTGACCGGTCAGCAGACGCTGGCCGAGTTCGCCCCATTGCTGTTGGTAATCCGATTGAAGGCTGTCCAGGGTGCCGCGCGGCAGGTCAAACCACTCGTTGTATTCCTGACCGGTAAACCACGGATTGCTACTGACCCAGAGACGTAATTGTTGCACTGCAAAGGAGGCAATGAACGGAACCTGGCCTGACCAGAAGGTGTTGAAGGTATGCGCGTTATTGTCCATGGAGCTCCTTGCCCACATCAGTAAACCGGGTAGAAAAAAACCGCGGCGCCGGACTTCGGCGCCGCGTCAGCAACTTAAGCAAACACTCCTGTGTTTCTAGCGCTCGATGACCAGACTGACGCCCTGGCCGCCACCGATGCACAACGTAGCCAAGCCTTTTTTGCCGTCGCGACGAATCAGCTCATGCAACAGCGACACCAGAATCCGCGCACCCGAAGCACCGATCGGATGACCCAGGGCAATCGCGCCGCCATTGACGTTGACTTTGCTGGTGTCCCAACCCAGTTCCTTGCCGACGGCCAGTGACTGCGCGGCGAACGCTTCATTGGCTTCGATCAGGTCGAGGTCATCCAGGGTCCAGCCGGCTTTGGTCAATGCCAGACGAGTGGCTGGCACTGGGCCGATGCCCATGATCGACGGGTCGACGCCAGCGCTGGCGTAGGCCTTGATGCGGGCCAGAACCGGCAAGCCGAGCGCCAGGGCTTTGGCAGCGCTAGCCAGCAACAGCACGGCGGCGCCGTCGTTGAGGGTCGACGAGTTACCGGCGGTCACGCTGCCGTTTTTCTGGAACGCGGGTTTGAGGTTGCCCAGCGCTTGCAGCGTGCTGTCCGGACGCGGCTGTTCATCGGTGTCGAAGACCAGCGGCTCACCTTTGCGCTGAGGGATCAGGATCGGGGTGATTTCACGCTTGAAGTAACCGGCTTCGATGGCAGCAGCGGCTTTCTGTTGCGAGGCCGCGGCGAAAGCGTCCTGGTCTTCGCGACTGAGCTCGTACTTCTGCGCCAGGTTCTCGGCGGTGATGCCCATGTGGTAGTCGTTGAAGGCGTCCCACAAACCGTCCTGAATCACGCTGTCTTGCAGTTGCGCATGACCCAGACGCAAACCGGTGCGGGCCTTGGGCAACACGTACGGCGCCAGGCTCATGTTTTCCTGACCGCCGGCAATGATCAGTTCGGCGTCGCCGCAACGGATGGCCTGGACCGCCAGCTGGACAGCTTTGAGGCCTGAGCCGCAGACCTTGTTCAGGGTCAGGGCAGGGGTGGTATGGGGCAGGCCGGCCTTGATTGCCGTCTGGCGTGCCGGGTTTTGCCCCGAGCCCGCGGTGAGTACCTGGCCGAGGATCACTTCATCGATCTGCGAGCCGTCCAGACCGGTCTCTTCCAGCAAACGGCGAATGACCGCCGCGCCCAGCTCGGTGGCTGGAATCGCGGACAAGGCACCTTGAAAACTGCCAATGGCGGTACGAGTAGCGGCAACGATTACGACTTCGTTCATGCGTGACCTCATTAAGATTTTGTCGAGCGGAAGCAGGGCATCCATGCCCTGACAGGTCTACTGCATGTTCATGCCGCCGTTGACCGAGAAGTCGGCCCCGGTGCTATAGGCCGATTCATCGGAAGCCAGCCAGGCCACGATGGAAGCGATTTCTTCAGGTTGGCCGAGACGCCCGACCGGTGTGGCCGCGATCATGGTGTCGAGAATGTCCGGACGGATGGCCGCTGTCATGCTGGTCTGGATGTAACCTGGGGAGACGGTGTTGACGGTCACGCCCTTGCCGGACACTTCCCGGGCCAGTGCCATGGTGAAGCCATGGATGCCGGCTTTGGCCGCGCTGTAGTTGGTCTGGCCGAACTGGCCGCGCTGACCGTTGATTGAGGAGATGTTGATGACCCGTCCCCAACCCTTGGCCAGCATCCCTTCAATCACCTGTTTGGTGGTGTTGAACAGGCCGCTCAGGTTGGTGCCGATGACCGCGTTCCAGTCTTCGGGCGTCAGTTTGCGAAAGGAAGCATCACGTGTGATGCCGGCGTTGTTGACCAATACATCGATCGGGCCGTACTGCTCGCGAGCCATCTCGAACGCTTTGCGCGTTGATTCCCAATCGGTGATGTCGCCGTAGATACATTCGAATTGATAACCCGCCTCCAGTTGGCTCGCCATCCATTCTTTCTTGCGGGAGGAATCTGAGCTGCAGCCCACGATGACCTTGAATCCTTCCTTGTACAGGCGCTGGCTTATCGCAGTGCCAATCCCACCCATACCACCCGTGACCAACGCAATACGACTAAGCGACTTCATACACTCTCTTCCTTTTTGTGTTTTGCGCTGCAAGATGGGTGGATTGTTCGGTATTGGCGGGGTGTGCGGAAGTGTTGAGAGGTGACTGTCTGGTGTCCAACGGTGCCATGCACGAAATGAAATTGAACTGTGCGCTACTTCTGTCGTCGCCTCGAAACGCTCTTGTAGCAGCTGCCGAGCCTGCGAGGCTGCGTTCGGCTCGGGCCGCGTTCGGACGAAGCAGTCGTAAAACCGGACACCGTGGTCTTTCAGCCAAACCGCGTACGCAGGATTTGCGAGGACTTCGGTCGAGCGCGACCCCGACTCGAACACAGCCTCGCGGGCTCGGCAGCTGCTACAGGGCGACGATTTAGCCTGAAACAGTGGCTAAAAGTGAGGATTACCTATACTGGGATCAATATTGGCAACTGAACTACCCGTTAGAATTTGATTTTCATGCAGATCAGTTATGGCTCCGGACAGGATGTTCGGTTCCACAGGTCATTGAGGACGCCATGTATAGAATGAGTTCAGGCTATGCCAGCGTGCTGGTAAATACGCTCTTGGCTCAAGGACTGGATGTTGCCAGTCTGTGTCGGGAGGCTGGGATGGACATGGAGTCCGTTAACAACCCGGGAGCGTACTGCGAACGAAGGGCTATTTATCGGCTATGGGAACTGGGAGCCCAGGCCGCTGGCGATCCAGACATCGGTTTGAAGGCCTATGGAAACTTCCATCCCGGTAACCTTCAGATCGTCGGCTACACCATGATGTCCAGTTTGAATCTGAAAAAAGCACTTGAACGTCTGGTACGTTTCAGCCCTTTGATCAGTACCGGATTCAGCCTCTTCTTTTTGCCGGAGCAACAGCATCATCGGCTGGCGGCGCTTGATCATCAGCAAAAGGGGTCGGTCAAACCCCGGCAGTACTCGGATGCAGGCATGGCTTCATTGCTGGGTTTTTGCCGTTGGCTGGCGGGAGGCAACTTACCGCGACCGCTGAGTGTGGAGTTCGCCTATCCCGAACCTGAAGACACGTCCGAGCATCAAAGACTGTTTGGCTGCGACCTGCATTTTGGGGCTGCCTATGACAGCATCCTGTTTGACGGGCAGGAGCTTCTGCGTCCGCTGAGCATGGCTAACGAAGAACTGGCGGTACTGCATGACAGTTTTGCCGAAGCTCGATTGGTTTCGCTGCATGGCTTCACCATCGTCGGCAGAATTCGGGCACTCATTACCAAGCGCTTGAGTCAGGGCCAGGGGCCGTGCGATATGGAGTCGATCGCGGCCGCATTGAACATCAGCAAGCGAACGCTACAACGCACCCTGGAAAAAGACGGGACGCAATTCAAGGACGTGCAGAATGCCGTGCGCCGGCAATTGGCCGAATTCTACTTGCGCAATTCTCGCTTCAACATGAAGCATGTCGCGTATCTCCTTGGTTTTCATGACCACAGCAGCTTCAACAAAGCGTGCAGCCGCTGGTTTGGCATGACACCCGGTCAGTATCGGGCCGATGAATCGTTTGAAATCGAGGGAGCCGCGCCCGTGTGACGCGGTTCTCCTCACCGTTAAACGTTATTTCGCCGGAGGTTTTTTTACGCCTTTCTTGCCCTTGGCAGGTTTGCCCGCTGGACTCGCAACCTTGGCGATGAGGTCAGGGGTCGCTGCGGGTATTTTCTGCTTGATCGGCTTAGGGATTACCGCTGGGGTTTTCTGCTTGATCGGCTCTGGGGTTGCCGTCGGGATTTTCTCCTCGATGGCATCGGCCTCACCGGGTGGTTGGGTCAGGCTGAAATCTGGCAAGGGAACGTCGAGCAGCGTGTGCAGTTCACACCAGAATGGGTTGCCTGCGCCGCTGGTCAGCAGTTCCGGCAGCAAATTGGCGACGGCCGCGAGCACTTGCTGGCGTTCTTCGACCTCGGGAAGCATCAAGGGCAGGCTGTGCAGGCTTTCTTGCGGATGGGTAGCGACCAGCAGTTTTTGCAGGCGCAGGGTTTCGCGCAGATCAAGCGGCTCGGCACTGTAGTCCTGGAGCAGCACCTGCAGTTGCAGGATCAATTTTTCGACGCTTTCCTTGCCCGGCTCGTCGCTGTCGCGGCCCAGCAGGAACAGGATCCGTATCAAGGCTTCCATCAGGCCGCCAAGGGGCAGGGCATCCTGCAAGCGCTCGATCAAAACCTTGTCGTGCTGCTCGGCATGTTCCTGCAAATTTCGCCCGGGTGCATTGCCGGTGAGGCTGTTGAGTACGCCATACACGCCGTAGAAACACATTTCCTGAGCCGCATCACGCAGATCCCGATAGCCGTTCAAGGTGTCCTGCACCTGGTTGGAAAACAGTTCCTGCCAGACCAGCAACGGGTTGTTCTGGCTGGCGGGGTGACGATCCTTGCTCACTTGGGCGGCACTGCCTGCCAGCCACCACAGCGCCGGGTTGGAACTGCTCCAGGCCACTTGCTGCTGATGGAAAGGGTGCGCCCGGCGCAGCATTTCGGCGCTCGGTTCGTTGATCAGCTGGCGCAACCACGGGCGTATGAATTCGTCGTACACACTGTTGTTGATATCGGACGCGCGCTGGACCAGCGCAAATTCGCGATCGTCATCACGGGGCGGCTGCACCTGGCCATGGATGTCGGCGATACGCCGGCGTTCGAAACGCACGGCATATGGCGTCGCCGAATTCTCCGGCAGGTCTTCGATCAGCATTTCATACAGCCCGGCTGACAGCGCATTGATCGCATCGACCGCACCGAGCAACTCACGGTGCTCACGCCGCGCCACTTCACCGGACACGAAGATGCCCAGGTGACCGATGCTCGCGTGTCGCAGGTAAACGATGGTGCGTCCGGCATTTTGCAACGCGAGATCGCTGGGATAGACGTCGGTGATCCAGTCCAGTGCCTGCTGCGGGGAGGTGATGTTGTCGCCATACGAGCAGAACACCACCACCGGCACTTCGATCAGCTTGAGGTCAAGCCCGCTGCTCTTGCGACCGAGGCCACCGGACAGCCGATTGCCGATGAACAGGTCATCGACAATCATCTCGATCTCTTCGCCGTTGAGCAGGGTCGGGCTGCCCCACCAGCGTTCGAAATCCAGAAAACGTGCGGCCTCACTGTCGACTTCACTGAACAGGTGGTAGTACTTGCCCCAATAGGTGTTGGCCGGGTCCAGGCTTTCGAAATTGCTGACCAGCCAGGTGCCGTCGAAACGGTCATTGCCGAGGTCGCTGCCGAGGCGCGCCATCCAGCCACCACCCAGCAAACCGCCGGTGTAGCGCATCGGATTGCGCCCGTTGACGCCGGCCCAGTACGACAACGGCGCACCGTTGACGATGATCAGCCCCGGCAATTCCGGACGGGTGGCCGCGAGGCCCATTAACGCCCAGCCCGCCTGGCAGTTGCCGATTACCACGGGTTTGGTGCTGTCGGGATGTCGGGCGCTGACGACTTCGATGAACCGCGCCTGAGCTTCTGTGATATCGGCAAGGGTTTGCCCTGGGCGGGGCGAGTGACTGAAGGAAACGAAGTAGGTGGGGTGGCCGGCTCTCAAGCTTTCGCCGATGACCGAATCCTGTTTGAAACCGCCGATCCCCGAGCCGTGACCGCCGCGTGGGTCAATGATGATCACCGGCTGTTTTTTGCTGTCGATCTGTTGTCCTGGACCGCCAAGGATTTGCAACAGCGAGTAATTGACCGGGCGGGGCAGGTCTTCACCGGCGACCAGCGTTTCATGATGGAACTTGAGCAGCAGCGGATACCCGGCGCGTTCGTGGGCCAGGGTGTTATCGCCGCGCTGACGCAAGGTATCCCAGAACAACACGCTGCGTTGGCCGAGGTCCGTGAAGTATTCCTGCCACTCAGCAGGCGTTGGCTGTCGGAGTTGCCCAAGGCTTAAAGGCGCGAAGGTTTTTGCCTGGCGCTTCTGCACGGCGTCGAGGACGTTACGGGTATTGAGGCGTTGCAGATGATTCAGGTGTTCGAACAAGCCTACAGGTTCGGAAAGCTCTTCATCTTGCACCGCAATATTTAATTTCTGAGCCATCGTGATCTCCTGACGCCATGCATGGGAACCTGCGCATCTGAACCCTTTAGCTAAAGAGGGCTAGGCTGGCCGTTCGACAGTCTGGAGTTTATAGCGAATAGGGAGGGCATGAGCAAAGTTTATTTTGCAGCGCACAAAAATAGACATTGCCAAATGGTTTTGTGCACTGCAATATCAAGGCTAACGCGATGACTGGCCGGATCGCTATCGCGTCCTCAGGTCCATCAGGGCCTTCCAGTACCAGGAGATTCAAGCATGTCTTTTTTCAATTCGGAAAAACTGCAAACCGCTCAGAAAGCCAACCTCGATCTTTTGCAGCAAATCAGCGGCAAAGTCTTCGCCAGCGTTGAACAGCTCAGCCAGTTGCAGTTCAAGGCACTGCGCGACTCCACCGAAGAGCACTTCGAAGGTGTTCGCAAGCTGCTGGCCGTCCGTGATCCACAAGGTTTCGCTGAGCTGCAGGCTTCTTTCACTCAGCCGAGCGCGCAGACCGAACGTCTGGCCGAGTTCAACCGTCAGGTTCAAGCGCTGATCGTGGGTACTCAGTCGGACATCGCCAAACTGACCTCGAGTCAGGTCGAAGCGGGCACCCAACAGGTGCAAGAGTTCGTTGAAGCGATCAGCAAGAATGCACCGGCCGGCTCCGAGCCTGTTGTGGCAGCGTTCAAGTCGAGCCTGGCGAATGCCGGTACTGTGTTCGAAAGCGCACAAAAAGCCGTAAAACAGGCTGCCGATGTGGCTCAGAGTAATTTCGACGCAGCGACTGCCGCGGCCACTAAAGCTGCCCCAGAAGCAAGCGCCAAGGCTACCAGCGGTAACAAATAAGTCACGTCAAGCAAGCGGCACCAATGGCGATGGGATCATTCCCCATCGCCATTTTTTGTGTGCGCGAAAAACCTTGGCGGGGGGCGGCTCTGGTTCACGCTGATACCAGTCGTCTGATCCAGTCCAGCAGGACACCGGGCAACAGTTCTGGTCTGTGCAGCATGGCGTATTGCCGCGATCCGAATACCGCCGGCAGGTAATTTGCCGCCTGGCGGTCGATGGTCAAACAGAAGGGATAGATGCCTTGAAGTTTGGCTTCGGTCACAGCTTGACGCATGTCTTCCACACCATAGCGGCCTTCGTACTGGTCAACATCGTTCGGCTTGCCGTCGGAGAGCAGTAACAAGAGACGGTGCGTGGCGGCTTCGCGCATCAGCAATGTGCTGGCGTGGCGCAGGGCGGCGCCGGCCCGGGTATAGCGTTCCGGTTCGAGGGCGGCAATGCGCCGACCGACTTCATCGCTGTAGCGCTCATCGAATGCTTTCAGGGTGCGGATCGTGACCCGCTGCGGCCCTTCGCCGGAAAACGCCAGCACGCTATAAGGCTCGCCCAGACTCTCCAGCGCCAGACAGACCAGCAGCAACGCCTCGCGCTCGACATCAATGACCCGGCGATGGCAGGACAGCCAGCTGTCGGTGGAGCCGCTGACGTCGATCAGCAACATGATCGCCATGTCACGCCGGCCACGGCGCTGGGTCTGATACAGCGCCTGCGGCATGCTCAGCCCAGCGCGGGCCTCGGCGCAACCGTCGATATACGCCTCCAGATCGATGTCGTCGCCCTCCCATTGTTTGCGCAGCCTGACGCGTTGGGCCCGCAGACTTTCGAATTGCCGGCGGATGGCATCGAGCACCGGACGGTGAGTGTCGAGGGTTCGCTCGACCCACTGCTGCGGGCCTTCCAGGGCGGGACACAGTTGCAGCGTCGCACCCGGATCACGGTAGGCCTGGCGGCGGTAATCCCACTCGGGGTAGCTGATTGCGTTGTTGGCGAGATCCTGTGCACCGTGCTGAGCGCGGGTTTGTGGCGGGTCGTCGGACAGCAGCACTTCTTTCGGCCGACCTGCCGTGACCACCAGTCGGGCTTCGTTGAGTTCGGCCAATGACTCGGCAAAATCAGCTGCCGGTGTGTCGGTATCCCGGTCGGCAGGGCGCTGCATCCCCATGGGGTCTTCGGCCTTTTCCAGCGGTTCGGCGGGCTGCACCATCCACAGGCCTTGTTCCTGATCGTCGTCCTCGTCGGCACAGGCTTCGCGCACAGTGGGCTGACGTGCGAGGCGGGCGCTGCGGGGCAGGGTATCGGCGGTGTCGATTTCGTCGGGCAAGGGCTGCACCTTCAAACCCACCGACGGCTCGCGCAGGTCGCCGGTCCAGGCATCGAGCAGCAACAGATGAGCGCCCAGCCTGTGCGGTTCGTCGATGGACAGGAAACGTTGCGCAAGGGTTTCTGACTGTTGTACCGAGTCGGCTGTTTTGGCGGGTATCTCCAGCCCTTCCAGAGGCTTGCCGCATTCGCTGCGCAGCAGTAAACGAAGAAAATTTTCCAGGGGGTGTCGCGGGTTTGGAAAGGCGTGAAGCGGCGGGCGGGTCGCCAGGGCATGTTGGCGCAAGCCATGGATCGATGGCGCCAGCCCCGGCAACAGTCGCACTAAATCCGTATCGGCGGCCCAGGCTTCTAAAAGCAGATAGACGCTGCGCTGCATCGGGTTGTCGAGGGCTGACAGGGCGCTGGCACTGCATCGTCGGGCACGCATCGCCTGTTGCAAGGCCAGGGTTTTATAGCGTTGCAGCGTGAGCGGACCCTCGTGGCTGCCCAAGTCCTCCGGCAGCCATATAGTCACGCCATCGGTCGCCGGGACGGCGTTTTGCCGACACGGCTTTTCGTGACGCAGCAAAAGCTTTTTCAGGAACGTGGGGGGCGAGGGTGGTTGCGCAACGCGCAGCGAATAGTGGGTGTTGAACACCGCCTTGATCAGTAAATCGAGGTGTTGTGCGACATCCCCGAGGGTGACGACTTTTGCGGTGTCCGAGGGTGCCCGGTGACGGCGCCACAACGCCTGCGCATACACCGTAGCGTGGCGTGCGACGTCGGTGATGAGGTCTTCGGCTTCAGCCATCTAGATAAACGTCAGGTCGACGAGATCGCGCATGGCAGCGACCAGCACCGCGTCATCGGACAGTGGCGAGATCAAAGCGACCCGGCACGCGGTGGGCGCAGCAATGCCGCGGGAAATCAGCCGTGCCGTGGCAATCAGCAGACGGGTACTGGGGACTTCCGCCAGGCCCCGGTCTTGCAAGGCGCGTAGCCGCTGGGCGAGGGTGACCAGGGCGTGGGCGGTGGCGTAGTCGGTTCCACCCTCATGGATGACGATGGCGATTTCGCGCTCGGCCGGCGGGAAGTCAAAATCCAGCGCCACAAAGCGCTGCCGGGTACTTGGTTTCAAATCCTTGAGTATTCGTTGGTATCCGGGGTTGTAGGACACCACCAGCTGAAAGTGTGGTGAGGCTTCGAGGATCTCGCCGATTTTGTCCAGAGGCAGAATCCGTCGGTGGTCGGTCAGCGGGTGCGTGACGACAATCGTGTCTTGCCGCGCTTCGACCACTTCGTCCAGGTAACAGATAGCGCCTTCGCGCACGGCTCGGGTCAGCGGGCCTTCCGTCCAATGGGTGCCCTGGTGACCGATCAGGAAACGCCCAACCAGGTCGCTGGCACTCAGATCGTCATGGCAGGAAATGGTGATCAACGGGCGCTTGAGACGCCAGGCCATGTGTTCGACAAAACGGGTCTTGCCACAACCGGTGGGGCCTTTGAGCATGACGGCCAGTTGCTGCGCATGGCATTGCTCGAAAATCGCCACCTCGTCGCCGCTGGGCTGGTAATAGGGTTCAGCTTGCAGCGCCGCGGGCTCGGTGTGCATCAGCGAACGTTCCATTACAACGCCGCGCCTGAGGCTTGAGGTGTGGCCAGGACCGGATCGGCTTCATCGACATTGAAGTCCGGCGCATGGCGGAAAAATTCGAAGATGAACAATCCGGCACCCAGGCTGAACATCGACGCCGTCGCCACCAGCATCAGGAAGTGCACCTGAATTTTCAGCTGCACGTCCAGATAGCCCAGGCCGAGAATGCGCTCCAGGTACACCTGCCCAATGCCCGCCGTGGCAAATGACAGGGTCATGCCGAACATTCCCCCCAACTGCAGCCAGAACGCCCAGTAACCGATACTGCTTTCTTCCACCGGACGACGGGTCATGCCGGGCAGCGCATAGGTGATCATCGCCAGGACAATCATGGCGTAGGCACCATAGAAGGCCGCGTGGCCATGCATGGCGGTAATCAGGGTGCCGTGGGTCCACTTGTTGACGTCGGGGAAAGTGTGAGCCAACCCCAGCAGACCGGCGCCGAACATGGTGAACACCGCACTGCCCAAGGTCCAGTGCAAGGCCAGTTTGTTGGGGTGAGAGAGGCCGGAGCGGCGCATCGCGTTGTAGGCATAGATCGCCATGCCGATCAGCGCCATCGGCTCAAGTGCGCTGAAAAAACCGCCCAGTGGCAGCCAGTAATGAGGAACGCCGATCCAGTAATAATGGTGTGCGGTGCCCAGAATGCCGGCAATGAACACCAGGCCGACGATGACGTACAGCCACTTCTCCATCACCTCGCGGTCAGCACCGGACAGCCGGATCAGCAGATAGGCAAGAAAGCCGCCCTGGATCATCTCCCAGACACCCTCGACCCACAGGTGGATGGTCCACCAGCGGTAATAGATCGACACCACGTAATTTTCATAATGCAGCAGCGCTGGCAGAAAGAGCACGGCGGCGCTGGCCAGGCCCAGCAGCAGGACGCCCTCGGTGGCGGTGAAACGCCCGGCCTTCTTGATCGTCATGCCGATGTTGTAGAGGAACATCAGCATGCAAATCACGATCACGATCTTGTGGGGCAGCGGCTGTTCGAGCAGCTTGTTCCCGGTGCCATAACCGAACAGGTAGCCAAGAACGGCGGTGACACCCATGGCCGTCCACAACCCGAGCTGAATGTAGGCCAATTTGGTGCTGTGCAACTCGCCACGGGATTCATCTGGCACCATCCAGTAAGTCGCGCCCATGAACCCGGTCAGCACCCAGACGATCAACAGATTGGTGTGAATGGACTTGGTGACATCGAATGGCAAGAGGTTCAGCAGCGGATCCGGCCCGAGGTATTTCGCCGCCGAGAGCAGGCCGAAGACCAGTTGCAGGCCGAACAGCACCATGGCAACGGCGAAATACCAGTAGGCGACGGATTGAGATCTGTAGCGCATGGTCATCCCCTGCGGTTACTGGAACGACGCCAGATAGGCGACCAGTTGATCGATCTGTTCGGGCGTTAGCGATTTGTCGAAGGTGTCCGGCATGAAGGACATGCCGTTGGCGGAAAACATGTCGCCCGGATACAGGTAGGCACTCGGCGTGACGATGGATTCGCGGATGAAACCTTCGGCGTCCTTGGCCTTGCCCTTGTAGTCAGGCGAGGCGATGACCTGCTTGGCCCGACTGGCCAACCCGGCCAGTGATGGCCCTGCGAGGTTGACGCCCGGCGCAATCGAGTGGCAAGCGCTGCACACCGGGGTGGCGGTTGTTCGAAACAGTGCCTCGCCCAGGGCGATCGGGTCTTCCTTGCCGGACACCGGGCGGGCGGCGGGGGGTGGTTGGTCGCCGCCGGTAGCATTCTGCTGGGCCACGGTGAGGTCCATGCCGGGGATCGACGCACCGGTTACCAGAATAGGGCGCGGCGGCCAGCCTTGATTGTCGACCTTGCTCACCCAGTCGAGGAAGGCGATCAAATCGGCGATTTCCTCGTCGCCGAGTTTCAGGTTCGGCATCAGACGACGATGGCGTTTCTCGTCATAGAACTTTGAGGGGTCTTTGAGGAACGCAGTGAGATACGGGGCGCCGCGTTGCTGGGTGATTTTCGTCAGGTCCGGGGCGTAATAAGCCCCCTCGCCGAACAAGGTATGGCAATTGATGCAATTGTATTGATGCCAGACATCCTTGCCGCGAGTGACCTGGGGCGTGATCTGTTGAGCGTTGGTCAGTGTGGGAAACTGCCGGTGACTATCAACGGTCATGCCCAGAAACACCACAGCGGCGATCGCCGTCGATATCAGCGCGAACGAGCGTGTCTGGCGTTTGTTCATTGCGAACTCCCTATACGCCGATACCGGTCCAATAGGTGATGCCGATCACTCCGGCATAGACGACCGCGCTGGCCATCAGCACGAGCACTGCATAGCTGACGAGCTTCAAGACTTTTTGCACGACTGCCTCCCAATCTGAAAGTGCAGGTGGAAAGAGCGTTAGCCCGTTGCGCTGACGATTGCTTGAGGTCTGCATTCGAACAGCTGCGAACAGGCGCTAAAGATTGACGACTTCACCAAGCCTTGCGATTAAGTGCCGTGGTTCAGTGGGGGAGGCAGGATGACTGTGAGCCTAGTAGACGTCGCGCGACTGTCAATGACTCGGGTGGACTTCATTCACCGTCTTTTTTCTTTCCGCCATCAGCGTCTGGCTTGCCGCCGAACATGCCAAAAAGGTTCTGGGTGTTCAGGTACAGCGCCTTCGACTGGTCGACATATTGGCGCATCAGGTCCTGCATCACCGGCGCCTGCTGATGCATGAAGTCGCTCCAGGCCTCGGACGATTGCGCGCCGGTCTGGGACTGGACGTCGATCACGGTCTGAATGCTCTTGTCCAGGTAACTGCCGAGTACGCCCTGATATGGGCCGTAGAACTGGATAATCCCCATCAGCATTTCGCTGGTGAAGATGGGTTCACCGCCGCTTTCAGCTTCCAGAATCACTTGCAGCAGAATGCTGCGGGTCAGATCCTCGCCGCTCTTTGCATCGACCACCTGAAAGGCAATTTTGTCGACCACCAACTGGCGTATGTCCGCCAGCGTCAAATGACTGCTGGTGTGGGTGTCATACAGTCGGCGATTGGGGTACTTCTTGATCAGGCGGGGGGTGGTATCAGTCATGCGGGGCGTCTCGCGGCGGGCCTGGTTTGCAGGCATCTTAACCTACTCTGGCCACTGAAGCGGTTTGGTGTTGGGAGGGAGGGGCTAAGGGCAGAATCAAAAGATCGTCCGAACGCGGCCCGAACCTTCGGCAGCTCCTACAGAAGGAATGCGTACCCCGTAGGAGCTGCCGCAGGCTGCGATCTCTTGATCTACTTACCAGATCGGCAAGGTGTAGCTGACGATCAGGCGGTTTTCATCCAGGTCGCTGCCGAAGTTGGTCGAGCGCACCGTCGCATTGCGCCACTTCACCCCGACATTCTTCAACGGCCCGCTCTGCACGACATAGCTGATGTCGGTATCACGTTCCCATTCCTTGCCTTCCGGGCGGTTGCCGCCCAGATCGATATTGTCGCCGGTGAGGTAGCGGGTCATGAAGGTCAGGCCCGGAACGCCGATGGCCGCAAAGTTGTAGTCGTAGCGCGCCTGCCAGGACTTTTCGTCCTTGCTGGCGAAGTCGCCGATCTGCACGAAGTTCACCAGGAAGGCATCGGTGCCGTTGACGTAGGCGTAGCCGGTGTCGCCGCTCATGCCTTGATAACCCAGGCCCACCGCATGCCCGCCAAGGTTGTAGGTGAACATCGCGCCAATGGCGTTGTTATCGACATTACTGCCACCATCGTCCGTGGAGCGGGCGAAGCGCAGATCCGTCTTCAGCGACTGGCCCGTCGTCACCGGCAACACATAGGTCAGGTTGACCAGGTGCTGGCTGTAGAAGTTGTCGAGGTGACCGTAGCTGTAGCCGGTGGCGAGGTTGCTGGTCCATTTGTAGTTCAGGCTGGCGAAATCGAAGCTGTCGCTATCAACATGACGTGTGGTGATGCCCTTGGCGCCGGTCCGGGTGATGCCCATGTCCTCGTAATCGGAGGAGTCGCGCTGATTGACCTGCGTCAGTCGCCCGGCATCCACGGTCAAGCCTTCGATTTCCAGCGAGGTCAACTGACCGCCCTTGAAGGTTTGTGGCAACAGCCGTGAATCGTTGGCCAATAACGTGGGCAGTTTCGGCAGCAGCGTGCCGAGTTTCAGCGTACTTTTTGAGGCCCGCACTTTGGCGGTCAGGCCCAGTTCACCGTACTCGTCCTGAGCACCTTTGCTCGTGTCGCGATGGCGTTTGAGCAGACCGGAGCCCGCGCGATCGGGGCTGGAATCGAGCTTGACGCCGAGCAGGCCAATGGCATCGAAACCGACACCGATCAAACCTTCGGTGAATCCCGATTCATAGCGCAACAGGAAACCCTGGGCCCATTCCTCTTGTTTGGATTGGGCGGCGTTGTCCTGGCGATAGTCACGGTTGAAATAGAAGTTGCGCAGCTCAAGGCTGGCCTTGCTGTCTTTGACAAAGTCGGCAGCGGCGGGGGCCGAGAGGCTGATGACGCCGCCGGCCAGCAACAGTCGGGTAGCGAGGGTGCGGGTGTTGCGGTCCATGGTGAAGCCCCTTTGTTTTTATTATGGAAAGACAGGTCCCGCGGCCCTCGCCAGGTGGGCGAGGGCTTATCGATAAAAAACGCGAACGCCGAAAGATAGGAGCGTGGCGCCGCGTGCGGTTCAATCGTTAGAACTGTTCTGCGCTCAGGCCAAACAACGAGGCACTGCCCGCGCGGATGGATTGCTCCAGGCTCAAAATGCGCGGCAGCAAGCGGTGGATATAGAAGTCGGCGGTGGCGATTTTCGCGCCATAAAACCCTTCGTCTTCGTGCAGCTTTTGCTGGGCAACCTGTGCCATACGCGCCCAAAGCCAGGCGTAGGCGACGTAACCGAACAGGTGCAAATACTCCACCGACGCGGCGCCGACTTCGTTGCGATTGGTCGCGGCCTGATCCAGCAGCCAGTCGCTCAAGTCCTCCAGACGCTGCACGGCATCGAACAATTGAGCGGAGTAGGGCGCGTCAGGCTGATGGGCGAAATGACGGATCTCAGCGGTGAACTGGCACAGCGCGAAGCCCTTGTCGGCGAGCACTTTACGTCCGAGCAGGTCCAGGGCCTGAATGCCGTTGGTGCCTTCGTAGATCTGCGCGATGCGCACGTCACGGACCAATTGTTCCTGGCCCCACTCGCGGATGTAGCCATGGCCGCCGAACACTTGCTGGCCGTTGATGCAGCTTTCCAGGCCGGTATCGGTGAAAAACGCCTTGGCCACCGGCGTCAGCAGCGCAACCAGTGTTTGCGCGTTGTCCCGTTCCTGGACGTCATCGGAAAACTTCGCCAGGTCCAGTTGCTGCCCGACATAACTGGCGAACGCACGGCCGCCCTCGGTCATGGCTTTCATGCTCAGCAGCATGCGGCGCACATCGGGGTGGACGATGATCGGGTCGGCCACTTTGTCCGGAGCAATGGCACCGGTCGGCGCGCGGCTCTGAACACGTTCACGTGCATAGGCTACGGCGCTCTGATAGGACGCTTCGGCACAGCCAATGCCCTGAATGCCGATGGACAAGCGCTCGTAGTTCATCATGGTGAACATCGCCGCCAGGCCTTTGTTGGCTTCGCCGACCAGCCAGCCGCTGGCGCCGTCGAAGTTCATCACGCAGGTAGCCGAGGCCTTGATGCCCATCTTGTGTTCGATCGATCCGCAACTCACGGCGTTGGCATCGCCGAGGGAGCCGTCGGCATTGACCAGTACTTTAGGCACTACGAACAGTGAGATGCCTTTCGGTCCCGCCGGTGCGTCCGGCAGTTTGGCCAGCACCAGATGGACAATGTTTTCGGTCAGGTCCTGATCGCCACCGGTGATGAAGATCTTGCTGCCGGTGATGCTGAAGCTGCCGTCGGCCTGAGGTTCGGCGCGGGTGCGGATAATCCCCAGATCAGTGCCGGCGTGGGCTTCGGTCAAGCACATTGAACCGGCCCAACGGCCTTCGTACATCGGCGGCAGGTAGAGGTTTTTCAGGGTGTCGCTGGCGTGGGCATCCAGTGCCAGGCAGGCACCGGAACTCAACGCTGAATAGAGTGCAAAGCTTGAGTTGGCGCCGTAGAGCATTTCTTCGAACTGCACGGCGAGCATCTTTGGCATGCCCATGCCGCCGAAATCGGCGTTACCGGAAAGACCCACCCAGCCGCCTTCGATGTAGGTGGCATAAGCCTGTTTGAAACCGATTGGCGTGCTGACCTGGCCATCGACCCACTGGGCACCTTCCTCGTCGCCGCTGCGGTTCAACGGCGCAATCAGGTGCGAGGTGACTTTGGCCGCCTCTTCAAGAATGGCGTCAGCGGTGGCGGCGTCGACACTGTCGGCCAGGGCTGGCAGGCGTGCCCACAGGGCCGGGGCGTCGAACACTTCATGCAGCACAAAGCGCATGTCGCGCAGCGGGGCGTTGAATTCGGGCATAACGTGAACCTCAAAAGGTTGTGCGATGGGCACGGCGCCGGTTGAGCAGGCCGTGCCCTTTCTATCAATGGCTGGAAGCGCTGGCGGCACCGAGGCCGGTCTGGGCGCGAACGAACTGGTCGGCGTAAGCGTCACGCTCTTTGTCGGCCCGCACGCTGCGGTCGAGTTTCGACACCACGACGATCACGAAGAACGCCAGCGGCATGGAGAACAGCGCCGGGTGGTCGTACGGGAAGATCGCGTGAGCATGGCCGAGCACGGTGACCCACACCGCTGGCGAGAGGATCACCAGCACCAGCGCACAGATCAGGCCGGCGAAACCACCGATGATCGCGCCTTTGGTGGTCAGGCCTTTCCAGTACATGGCCATGATCAGCACCGGGAAGTTGGTCGATGCGGCGATGCCGAAGGTCAGGCCCACCAGGAACGCGACGTTCATCTTCTCGAACAGAATGCCCAGCAGAATCGCGATGATGCCAAGGCCGACAGTGGCCATGCGGGTCACGCGCATTTCCTGTTTCTGGCTGGCTTTGCCCTTCTTGAACACCGTGGCGTAGAGGTCATGGGAAATCGCCGAGGCACCGGCCAGGGCCAACCCGGAGACCACCGCGAGGATGGTGGCGAAGGCGACGGCTGCGAGGAAACCGAAAAACAGGTTGCCACCGACCGCTTTGGCCAGGTGCATGGCGACCATGTTGCCGCCGCCAATCAAGGCGCCGCCGACTTTGCCATTGACGTAGTACTGCGGGTCGGTGCCGATGATCACCATCGCGGCGAAGCCCAGGGTGCAAACCACCAGGAAGAAGAAGCCGATGAAACCGGTGGCATAGAACACCGATTTGCGAGCCTCTTTGGCGTTAGGCACGGTGAAGAAACGCATCAGAATGTGCGGCAGACCGGCAATCCCGAACACCAGGCCCAGCGACATCGAAGCAGTGTTGATCGGGTCGGCGAGCATTGAGCCGGGGCCCATGATGTTCCAGCCGCTGGCATGGGCTTCGACGGCTTTGCTGGCCAGGGTTTCGTAGCTGAAGCCGAACTGCGACATGGCCATGAACGCCAGGGTCGTGCCGCCAGCCAGCAGCAACACGGCCTTGATGATCTGCACCCAGGTGGTGGCGATCATGCCGCCGAAAATCACATACACCAGCATCAGTGCGCCGACGATCACCACCGCAACCGGGTAGTCGAGACCGAATAGCAATTTTATCAATTGACCCGCACCGACCATCTGCACGATCAGGTAGCAGCACACCACCGTCAGCGAACCGAAGGCGGCGAAGATCCGCACTTTGTTCTGGTCCAGTCGATAGGACACGATGTCGGCAAAGGTGTAGCGCCCCAGATTGCGCAGGCGCTCGGCCATCAGGAAGGTGATGATCGGCCAGCCGACGAAGAAGCCGATGGTATAGATGAAGCCGTCGTAGCCCTTGGCGAACACCAGGCTGGACAGCCCCAGCAGCGTGGCGGCGGACATGTAGTCGCCGGCAATCGCCAGACCGTTCTGGAACCCGGTGATGCCACCGCCCGCGGTGTAGAAGTCCGACGTGGATTTGGTTTGCCGCGCGGCCCACCAGGTGATGGCCAGCGTGCCCAGCACGAAGACGAAGAACATGCCGATCGCATGCAGGTTGAGCGGTTGTTTTTCCACCGCACCCAGCGCGGGTGCAGCCAGTACAACGGAGGCCGCCAAGAGCCCGGCAGCGGCGAGGAGAAGTTTACGCAGCAGGTTCATTACTTGCTCTCCTCGAGAATGGCGGCGCCCAGTGCATCGAAACGCGTGTTGGCGCTGTAGACGTACCAACCGGTGAGTAACCAGGAAAACACGATGATCGCCGCGCCAACCGGCATGCCCAGGGTCAACATCCGATGCTCGGCGAGTGGCGCATGCAGCCACTGCGGGGCAAACGCCACCACCAGCATGAACGCGTAGTAAGTACCCAGCACCGCAGCACTGAGTGACCAGGCCAGGCGCGAACGGCTGCTCACCAATTGAATGAATTTCGGGTTGGACCGAATGCGTTCACAGCGTTGGGTATCGGTTGAATGGATGTCGATCATGGGTGGCTCCACCTTGTTTTTGTTATCGATGCTTTGGGTATTTAAGGGCAGGGCAGAGCCGAATCCGGCCTGCACGAGCCCGAAGCGGCCGGTAAAAACACCGGCCGCTTGTCGGGTACAACGTCGATTCGGTTAGAGCGCTTTGGCCCTGTCGCGCAGAACGTACTTCTGGATCTTGCCGGTTGAAGTCTTCGGCAGCAGGGTGAAAACCACCGTGCGCGGGACTTTGAAACCGGCCAGGTGTTCACGGCAGAAACTGATGATGTCGGCCTCGCGAACGTCCTGGTGATCAGCCTTCAACGTGATAAAGGCGCAGGGCGTTTCGCCCCACTTCTCATCAGGGCGGGCGACGACGGCCGCTTCCATGACGGCTGGATGGCGATAGAGCACACCTTCCAGTTCGATGGTGGAAATGTTCTCGCCGCCGGAAATGATGATGTCCTTGAGTCGGTCCTTGATCTCGACGTAACCGTTCGGATGACACACCGCCAGGTCGCCGGTGTGGAACCAGCCGCCTTCGAACGCTTCAGCCGTAGCGGTTGGGTTCTTCAGGTAGCCCTTCATCACGGTGTTGCCGCGCATGAAGATCTCACCGATGGTCTGACCGTCTCGCGGGGTCGGTTCCAGCGTCTTCGAATCGCCAACCATCACGCCTTCGAGCGTCGGGTAGCGCACGCCCTGACGGGATTTGATTTGCGCCCGTTCGTCCAGCGGCAACTCATCCCATTCGGCATGCCAGGCGCAGAGCGTCACCGGACCATAGGTTTCGGTCAGGCCATACACATGGGTGACCTTGATGCCCATTTCTTCCACGGCACCGATCACTTTGGCCGGTGGTGCGGCACCGGCCACCATGGCGTTGACCGGATGATCGATCGCCGCTTTAGCCGATTCCGGCATGTTGACCAAGGCATTGAGCACGATCGGCGCGGCGCACAGATGGGTGACCTGATGCTCGCGGATCAGCGTGAGGATTTTCTGCGGATCGACACGGCGCAGGAACACATGCACACCGGCCATGGCGGTGATGATCCACGGGTAGCACCAACCGTTGCAATGGAACATCGGCAGGGTCCAGAGGTACACCGGGTGGTTGCCCATGGCCCAGGTCATCTGGTTGCCCAACGAGTTCAGATAAGCACCGCGATGGTGGTAAACCACGCCTTTGGGGTTGCCGGTGGTGCCTGAGGTGTAATTCAGCGAGATGGCTTGCCATTCGTTCGCCGGCCACTGCCAGGCGAAGGCCGGATCGCCTTCGGCCAATAGCGCTTCGTAGTCCAGATCGCTGACCGCCTGACCTTCGCCGTATTCCGGATCATTAACGTCGATGACCAGTGGCGGGTGATCGAGCATGCCGATCGCCGCGTGAATCACATCATGGAACTCGCGGTCGGTAATCAGCACTTTGGCTTCGCCATGCTGCAGCATGAAGGCAATGGCTTCGGCATCCAGACGCACGTTGAGCGGGTTAAGCACCGCGCCAATCATCGGCACGCCGAAGTGCACTTCAAGCATCTCGGGAATGTTGGGCAGCATTACCGCCACCGTGTCGTTCTTGCCGATGCCGCGACCGGCCAGCGCCGAAGCCAGACGGCGACAGCGGGTGTAGGTCTGCGCCCAGGTGCGGCGAATAGAACCATGGATGACGGCGGGGTAGTTGGGGTAAACGCTGGCGGTGCGCTCGATGAAGCTGAGCGGAGACAAGGCAATATGATTGACAGCCGCAGGGCCTAGCCCTTGTTCATAAATCGACATGTACGGGTACTCGGTGGCTGATTGTTAGCTCTATAGATGACCTTGCAGCGTCGCCGCTGAGGGCATCTTTTATGTCCGGCTTGCTTTATATAACATTCAGCTACTGATATGGAAGTACAACCTACGTCATATAGGATATGTACTATATTTTATTCTGGCAGGTCTAAATCAATACAGCCACACCGCCAAGGCCGGTATATCCTTGGCTTCCCCAACGAAGCGGACCTGTGATGACCCTGACCCCCGTTCGATTGCACAGCTGGTTGCGCCTGCAGCGCGAGGGTGTGTCTCTGGCCGCCCGGGCCGATGCGTTGTGCCGTGCGCTGCAGGATTGCCCCGAGGTGCGCCGGGCGGTTTATCTGAGTTGGCAACCCAATGCGCGGATTTACAGCCACGAGGGCGCCGCCCAGCATTTTCCACCGGGGCTGGGCGACCCTTCGCTGGCCAGCGATCAGCGGCTGTTTGATCGGCTGGTCGAGGCGGGACGGCTGGACCTGGCTCAAGTACGTCAACTCGATTGCTGGCTGGCCGGCCGACTGCGCCGGGCGGCTATCAGCCATGGCCAGGTGTTTGATCTGGCCTTGACGCCTGGGCAGCCGGGTTTGTTGTTGGTGGAAGTGTGCGAGGGCGTGAGTCTTGATTGGCTGGGTTGGGTGCAGGACTTGCTGACGACGTTGCTGAGCAGCGTCAACGGCATGTTGCGGGGCTCGCCGCTGTTGGGCCACGATCCGCAACCGAGTCTGTTGCTCGATGCCCAGGGCCGACCGCTGGAATTCAATGCCGCGCTGTTGGCACTGCTCGCCGAAAAGCCGCTGACCGATGTGCTGGGCTTTTTGCCGGTCAATCACCGGGTGCTGGTCCGTGCCTGCCTCGACCAGCAACGCGCCATCGACGGGGTCGAAGCCCAATTCAAAGCGCAGATCCTGATCTGGACGTTTATCCCCGATCCCCAGGACAACCGCGTGCTCGCCCGTTGCCGCGATGCCACGGCACAAGTGTTGGCCGAGCGTGAAGCCGCCACGGCACGGCGGCTGTACCGGCTGATCATCGAGAACACCACCGACCTGATTTCCCGACACACACCGGACGGGCGCTTTCTGGATGCCTCGCCCGCGTCCTGGACATTGCTTGGCTATTGGCCGGAGGAGTTGCGCGGGCAAATGGCCCAGGGCTTGTTCCATGGTCAGGACCTGGCCAGCCTGGTGCAGCGCGCGCGGGATGCCCTGGAGCAGGACGGTTATCACACGATGACCTATCGCATTCGCCATCGAGACGGGCATTACCTGTGGTTCGAAACCGCGAGCCGGGCGATTCGTGAAACCTACACCGGCACGGTAGTCGAAGTGGTCAGCGTGTCCCGGGACATCACCGCCCGAGTACAAGCCGAGGAGAACAAGCGGCGCCTGGCGGAGGTCGTCGAGGCCAACACCGATCCGGTGTTGTTCATCGACCCCGAGGGGCAAGTCACTTACCTCAACCCGGCGGCGCGGCGCATTCTCGGGATCGACGAGCAACAACCGATGCCGGCCCTGGCGCAATTGTTCGCCAGCGGCGACCTGGCACGTCTGCAGCGCGATGGCTGGAGCAGCGCCGAACGCGACGGTGTCTGGAGCACCGATGCGCGATTGCAGCCACCGGGTGGCGGCACTTCAGTGCCGGTGTCGCTGGTGCTGCTGGCGCACCGTTCGGCCGGCGGCGAGCGCTATTACTCCTTGGTGGCGCGGGACATGACCGAGCGTGAACTGCGTGAAGTGCAACAGCGCCGTCATCAGGACGAACTGGCACACACGGCGCGGTTGGTCACCCTGGGTGAATTGGCCTCGGGCATCGCTCACGAAATCAACCAGCCATTGGCGGCGGTGGTCAATTACGCCAATGCCAGCCAGCGCTATTTACAGACGCTGGATTCCAATCCCCAAGCCGCCGCCCGAGTGGCGCAAGGGCTGGAGCGCATTACCCATCACGCCACGCATGCTTCAGAAGTGATCAGACGTTTGCGCGCGTTTCTGCGCAAGGGACAACGCCGGATGCAAGCCCTGAATTTCACCGACGTCGCCCGCGAGGCCGTGCGTTTATGTGCCTGGGAAGCGAGCAATTGCCAAGTGACAATCGAGGATCGCCTGCCGGATAATCTGCCGCCGATTTATGCCGACCGGGTGCTGCTGGAGCAGGTGCTGCTCAATCTGTTGCGCAATGCCATCGACGCTAACCGCGAACAACATCCGGGGCAACCTTCGCTGATCGTGATGGCTGCGGGGCAGGGCGGTGGTGCAACCGTGGAAATCAGTGTGCAAGACCAGGGGCCAGGCGTCAGCGGACCGGAACTGGAGCAGATATTTACCCCGTTCTATACCAGCAAGGCCGATGGCCTGGGACTTGGCTTGTCCATGAGCCGCAGCATCATCGAAGGTTTCGGTGGCGAATTGCAGGCCCGACGCCAATCTGTCGGGCTGCTGATGTGCTGCCGTTTGCCGCTGGCCGGCCCAACAAAACAACAACAGGAATAACGTAATGGCAGGTGTGACGGAGCACGTGGTGTATGTGGTCGACGACGATCAAGGCATGCTCGATTCAACGGTCTGGTTATTGGAATCGGTAGGGCTCAAGGCCTTGCCATTTACCAGTGGCGTGGAGTTTCTCAATGCTTGTGATGCCACGCTCGATGCCTGCGTGCTGCTCGATGTTCGCATGCCCGGCATGGGCGGTTTGAACGTGCAGGAAGAAATGCGCACACGTGAGCTGAACTTGCCGATCATTTTCGTCAGCGGGCACGCGGATGTGCCGATCGTGGTTCGCGCCTTCAAGGCAGGTGCCCATGACTTCATCGAGAAGCCCTATAACGAGCAATTGCTGCTGGACAGCGTGCAACAAGCGCTTAGTAACTGCGCAGCAAACCGCTCGGGCAATCAGGGCCATGAAGCCTTGCAGGCACGCTTGCTGACACTGACCCCTCGGGAGCGCGATGTCTTGCTGCCGCTGGTCCAGGGTTACACCACCCGTGAAATCGCTGAACAACTGGGCGTGAGCGCAAAAACCGTCGACCTGTATCGCTCGCGAGTGATGAAACGCATGCAGGCCAATACCTTGCCGGACCTGGTGGGCATGGCCATCGCCGCTGAACTGGTTGATCCGCTGAAGCTGCGGTGATTGGTCGCGTTTTCCATTGAGCGTCTATGCTGGGCTAACCGATCTCATCCCTCTGCAGCGATCTGCAAGGAGGCAGCAATGGTGCCCACATCCAGCTCCGAGAAGGCGTTCACACGCAGTCTGCTCGATGTTTTGATCCGTGCCGGACTGATTGCCGTACTGGTGCTGTTCTGCTTTGAGATCTTCAGCCCGTTCCGCGACCTCATGCTGTGGTCGCTGATCCTGGCGATCACCTTTTACCCATTGCAACAGCGACTCAAGGGGCCGCGGGGTCAGAAAGACGGCCGCATTGCGACGCTGATTGTGCTGATCGCCATCGTTGTGCTCATGGTGCCGATCTATCTGTTGGTCACCTCGATTGCCGATTCGGTCGAGCACGCCATGACCACCGTCAGGGACGGCAACTTCCATATTCCGCCCCCCGCTGACTCAGTCGCTGACTGGCCGTTAGTGGGCAAGTCGGTCTCTGCTGTATGGCTGCAGGCCTCAACCGATCTTCCCGACCTGACAGCGAAGTACCTGCCCCAGATAAAACATTTCAGCGTGAGTTTATTGGCCAAACTCGCCGGCGTCGGCATGGGGTTCCTCACCTTTATTTTTGCATTGATCATCGCCGGCATTTTCATGGCCTATGGCGAGAGCGGCAGCCGCAGCGCGGTAAAGATCGCGGCCCGCGTCAGTGGTCCGGCCAAGGGGCCGAAAATCGCCGAACTGTGTACCGCAACGATCCGTGCGGTCGCGCTGGGGGTGGTCGGCATCGCCTTCATCCAGATGCTGCTGGTGGGCATCGGATTCGTGCTCATGGGCGTCCCCGGTGCCGGGCTGCTTGCCTTCGCGGTGCTGCTGCTCGGCATCATGCAATTGCCGGCGACGCTGATTACGCTGCCCGTGATTGCCTTTGTGTTCGCCACCGAGGGGGCCAGCACGGCGACCATTGTTTTCTCCATCTACGTGTTCGTTGCTGGCCTGGTGGATAACGTACTCAAGCCATTGCTGCTGGGGCGCGGTGTCGATGTGCCGATGCCGGTGGTGCTGATCGGTGCACTGGGCGGCATGGTCACCAGTGGCATTATCGGGCTGTTCATCGGCCCGGTGGTGCTTGCGGTCGGCTATCAGTTGTTCTGGCAATGGGTGGAAGATCAGCCGCAGAACAGACCGGACGTCCCGCCGACGTTATAAGTACCCGGGCTTGCGCTAGCATGAAAGATATTCAGGCCATTCGCCCTGACGAGCAGGACAGTGCGCCCCGCCAGATGACCGTTTGGACTTCGCCACTCACTGCGCGGTGCAGGATTTCTACTTCGGCGAGGACTTCCTGCTTCGTCGACACGACTACAACGTGGACGTGAGTGGTGGCTATCGACCTCAGCGACATCAGCTACGCCTAAAGAGGGTTGAATCATGACCATCCATTCCTGGGAAAAACTCTACCTCGATGACCTGAGTCTGGGTCAGCAGTTCGAAAGCGACAGCCTGCGTGTCCATCGAGCGTCGATGCTGGCCTTTGCTCAGGAGTTCGACCCGCAACCGTTTCACCTCGATCCTGAACTCGCCGAGCTGAGCCTGTTCCGTGGCCTGGCAGCCAGTGGCTGGAACACCGCCGCCCTGACCATGAAGCTGTTGGTGGAAAGCGTGCCATTGGCAGACGGGATCATCGGCCTGGGCATCGAGTTGAGCTGGCCGACGCCGACCTACCCGGACGATCTGTTGCGTCTGCAATGTACCGTGCAGGCCATCGATCCATCCAGCTCCAAGCCAGATCGGGGTGTGGTGACCCTGTTCATGGAAACACTCAATCAAAACGACAAGGTCGTGCAGCGAGCCACCGGCAAACTGCTGGTCTTCAGAAGACCGGCGCCTGATTGAGAAGGTCGTCATGGGTGTGTGGAGCGTGCGTGATGGGCTCTGTCGGTTGCTGGGGTCGGAGGAGGCGTTTTGAAAACATTCCTGCTCAGGCCTAGCGCCTCAACGCTGAACATGTTGCGTCAAGCGTGCCTGCAACGCCGAGATGCGGTGCCGCCAACGTTAACCGAAAAAGCGCTCATCCCTGACATTCCAGATGCTCGCTACTGGCTGGACCAGGATCTGACCCCGTTCATTCGGGATGTGAGTCAGGCCAACATTCGAGAGGCTGAAGCGCTCGCCAGCGCAGGGATGCCCAATGACACCCTGCCGCTGGCAAGCATGCTGGCCGTTTCGGGGGGCGGCGATGCAGGCACATTCGCCGGGGGCATCATTGCGGGATGGACCCTGCATGGGACTCGACCTGTGTTCAAAGTCGTCACCGGCATTAGCGCTGGCGCCCTGGTCGCCCCGTTTGCCTACCTGGGGCCCCAGTACGACGGTGTCATTCTGGGTATCTGCAATGCAGTCGGTCCAAAAGACATTTTCCATCCGCGCAGTGTGCTGACCCGTCTTGCCAGCGATGGTATGGCACACAGCAAGCCACTGTCGCGGCTGATTGCACAGCACATCACTGCCGAGATTCTTGCGGCGATCGCGTCGGAATACGCCAAAGGACGTCTTCTGATGATCGGCACCACCGATCTTGATTCAGGGCGCCCGGTCACCTGGAACATGGGCGCTATTGCCTCGAGCCAGGCACCGGGCGCGCTCGACCTGTTTCGCAACATCATGGTCGCGTCGATGAGTATTCCTGGCGCCGTCTCACCCGTCATGATCGATGTGGAGGTTGACGGTCAACAGTTTCAGGAAATGCACGTGGACGGAGGCGTCCTGACTCAGGTGTTCCTTTACCCACCCGGCACCGTGATGGCGCTGAACCGCGTGACCGGGGCGCGTTTGCGTGATGAACGGCATTTCTATGTCATTCGCAACGGCAAACTGGAGCTGCAGTGGTCCGGAACGAAACGCCGCACCTTGAGCATCGGCGGTCGCGCCATCAGCGCATTGATCCAGACTCAGGGGATCAGCGATCTGGATCGAATTTACCGAATTGCACAGCAGGATGGGGCGGACTTCAATCTGGCGTACATCGGCTCCGACTTTGATATTTCTCGCAATCATAGATTTGATGGCGAGTACATGAAGCGATTGTTCGAATACGCCTTTGAACTCAGTGCGAAAGGCTATCCGTGGCATAAATCGCCGAGTACGTGAGATAGGGCCGGCGCTCTGCCTGCCCAAAATATCCCGCATTTGCCCAAGAGAAATCAGCTGACCGGCTCGGCCGTACAATTCATTGCCCCTGAGCCTGGCTTCTGGAAAATGACCCCGTTGCCGTCTTGCCAGAAGCGGTAGTTCCCCTGGGAATCCTTGCCAGTGTATTGGGTTCCCGAATCACTCGGCACCTGGCTCAGGGTGATCGAGGTGTTCGCCCATTTCAGGTACACGACACCTGGCTGCGTGTTAAAGAAGGTGGCGGCAATCAGTTCGTTAAACCCTGTACAACGAAAAGCCAAGGGGCCTTCGGTAAGCCTGTCTGGATCCTTGGTTCTCACAATGGCCGAACCTTGGCGTAGCTGGTGCGCGCGCTCGACATAACTTCGGATCGTGCACGCCTTGGGCTCAGGCGTGGACGCACACTGATTACGGGAGTCGATCCAGAACTGCTGGTCGATCAAGACTTTGTCTGGCCGCGGTACTGAGCGTTCATCTGTGAGCGCCAGGCGATAAAGACGCGTCAATTCGATATCCATCTGCGCCAGTTGCGAATCGCGACAGATAAGCTTTTCGACGGATGCCCTTGCCGTGGCGCAGTCGAAGCTGGTCTTGAACGACGCAGCATTTGCGCAGGTGCTCGTCGCCGCGCAAACGCTGGCAGCGAGCAGACAGGTGAAAAGGGTCGTGACCGTTTTCATGTTGGCTTCACCCAGATCATTACGTGATCCCCGGATTGCCATGGAACCTATCGATCTGTTGAACATTCATTCGTTCGCATTGGGTGTATCGCAGTGTAAGTCAGTGCTCAAAACTTGCCACTCCCGGCGTTGACTGGGTTGTAGGAGGGGGGCACGCGGATGTCTCCCGCAGGGAGAGCAGCATCTCCGGCGCGTTGCTCAGCCGGTTCTGCATTTGCTCCAACACTGACTCATGTTCCCGGCGTCGGACTCACTGCCTTTCCAGTGGCCGCGGTGAGCTCTCAAGGAGAGTCAATATTGATGATCGATGCTTCTGCTAAGCTCGTGTCCATCCCGTTTCAATGAGATGACCGAATGGCATTCGTCGACAAGTTCGTTGCTGAGATACTGGCCCTTCAGGTTGCCCTGTATCACGCCCGTGCTCGGCTGGAGGCACGGACTGATAGCGAAGCTTTGCACGATCTCAGGATCGCCGTGAGGCGTATCAGGAGTTTGCTCCGCCCGATGCGTTCCATGACCGAGGTGGCAACCCTGAACATCGCGGCAGCTGAAGTGGGAAGGCTGACTACACCCGCTCGGGATCTGGAGGTGATGATTCAGGAACTGGAGGGCAGGGGTTTTCCTGCCCAGGTTCAGCTCAGAAAAGCGCGCTTGATGTCTAACTACTCCAGGATTCTAAAAAGCCCGGCCCTCAAGAACCTGTTCATTCAATTGGATATGTGGCCTTCCTCTTTTCGCTCAGTTGAAGTCAGCGGCGGTTTAAAACACATCCAGCCTCAAATCGAAAAAGCACTGAAAAAGCAGATTGATCGACTGCATGCTGCCGTGGATGACACTGAATTTGATCGGCACGAGCTGAGAATCCTGGTCAAGCGCACGCGCTACCTCACGGAAGCTTTTCCCAAGCTTTCACCTCTCTCGCGTAAAGCGGCGAGTTCTCTCAAGGCACTGCAATCGGCTTTGGGTTCATGGCATGACCATTATCAGTGGTGCCAAAAGGCGCTGAACGAATCCGACCTGCGCCCGCTGGAAAAGATATGGCAGAGCTGCGCAGCGACCGCTCTCGAAAAAGCCGAGACCCAATTGGTAGGGTTGGCAAAACTGCTGCCAAAATCATCAGGCAAAAAAAAGCCGCCTAAAGTGGCAGCGGAAGAACGAGCACGCGTTGTATAGCCTGAGTATTGCTGTCGAAGGTTACAGCGCGATGACACATTTTTTGCATCCTTTGAAGATCACATCCTCAAGACCCGCGATCCTGGTGTCTGCTTATTCGTAAAGGGTAGAGGGTGTCATCTTAGCGTCATCGACTCCATGGCAAGATCCTCGCAAACTGCCTAGTGCGCTCAGCTTGCAAGGAATCCCCCCATGAAAGGAGACGCCCCTCTGTTTGCAGCCATTGACCTTGGTTCTAATGCGTTTCGCATGATGATCGGCCAGTCAGTCAGACGACGTCAGGGGTTCGTGATCCAGGAAGTGAAAACCTTGCGTGAACCTGTCCGTTTGGCGGAAGGGTCTCAAGGCGGGGCACTAGACGAGTTGGCGTTGGATCGGGGATGGCAAGCGCTCGCACGATTTGGCAAAAAGTTACGCGGCTTTGAGGCCGGACGTGTGCGGGCGGTAGCGACCAGTGCAGTGCGCGAAGCCGACAATGCTCAACTGTTCTTGGCCAGCGCGGAGCGGCACCTGGGTTTCCGGATTGACGTCATCTCTGGGCATGAAGAGGCCCGACTGGTGTACGCCGGTGTTGCTCATACGGTGCCGGGTACACAGAGCAGGCGACTGGTCGTGGATATCGGTGGCGGCTCCACTGAACTGATTCTGGGGCAGGGCGCTCAGCCCTTATTGACCGAAAGTATTGCCATTGGCAGCGGCACCTTCGGCGCGCGTTACTTTCAGGGTGGCTGTATTACGGCTAAGGCACTCCTGGAGGCTGAGCGTGTAGCCACATTGCAGTTTGAAAAGGTGGCGCGTCGTTATCGCGCGTTGGGTTGGCAGCAGGTGATAGGTTCTTCGGGCACCGCACGGATGCTGGCCAAAGTTCTCAAGGCCAACGGGTTGAACGACTATGGCGAAAACGGCATCACCTACAGCGGCCTGTTGCGCTTGTCGTTGCGCCTGCTTGAAGTGGGACATGTCAAACAGCTTCGGCTGGCGGGCTTGCAAAGCCATCGCCAGAGCATCTTGCCTGGAGGTCTTGTACTCATGCTGGCGGCATTCAAGGTGTTTGGTGTCTCGCATATGACGCCTTCCGAGCCGGGTTTGAGGTTCGGCGTTCTTCATGGTCTGATGTGTAATCACTGACCAACCCATAGCAACCTTGCAGAGCAGGGACTTTTACGTTGAATCGTTACAGCTTTTTCAGTGCTTGAAACTATAAAACTCAGGGAAAGACATGATGCTGGCCCGGCCTCAAAGAAGGCCCAAGCCCATATCCATGAAACCCGCTTCGACAACTTGCATTTGATCGCCGCTGACCGCTGTTTGATCCCTTCCGATTGCGATAACTTTTCTCGCCAAGCGATTTACGTGGAGCTGTTCAACTTGCTTGAAAGCCAGGCCTGAACGGGGCGGCTACCCGTCGACTAAGATTACTGGTTCAACAGACTGAGATTGGGGAGAGAGTCATGGCTGACAAATTTCGAGTGCTGTTCGTTTGCGCAAAAAATGACGTTCGTTCACTCATGGCCGAAGCACTGCTGCGACACACTGACTCGGTTCACTTCGAACCCTGCAGCGCTGGCCTCGAGGCCAGTGAGATCGACCCACGTACCTTGGAATCTCTCGATCATATTGGTGTAGACCGCACGGGACTGCGTAGTAAAGCCATCGATGAGCTTGAGGGGCAGCCGTTCGATTATGTAATCACTCTGTGCGATAAATCGTCCGAAGAGGCCACTCGGATGCCATCCTCGGGCGAAGTGATCGTGTGGAGTTTTGAAGACCCGACGACCAGCGAGAGACATGAGCCTTTTCGTCATACTCTCCAGGAAATTCACGACCGCATTAAAATGTTTGTCACCGTTAAGACCAGGCAGTGAAACTGTTCGAGGTGCCTGGGACTTAAATTGAGCCACGATTCGCGTGGAGAGTGCTTCCTGCTCTTTCGATATGTAGCCAGTGAAGGCACAATGCGCATCCTTTTTTGGCTGGCCTTGCCGGAGGCGCCTCGAAATGATCAAAACGCCGTACTACCTCATCGACAAACAAAAGCTGCTGGCGAACATGCAGAAGATCGCCTATGTGCGCGAACAATCCGGGGCCAAGGCGCTCCTGGCACTCAAGTGCTTCGCCACCTGGTCGGTGTTCGACCTGATGCAGCAATACATGGACGGCACCACGTCGTCGTCGCTCTACGAGCTCAAGCTCGGTCGACAGAAGTTCGCTGGCGAGACCCATGCCTACAGCGTGGCCTGGGCCGACGACGAGATCGAGGAGATGCTCGACAACTGCGACAAGATCATCTTCAACTCCATCAGCCAGTTGCAGCGCTACGCCGAGGCTTCAGCAGGCAAGGTGCGCGGCCTGCGGGTCAATCCGCAGGTGAGCAGCTCGGATTATCTGCTGGCCGACCCTGCGCGGCCGTTCAGCCGTCTGGGCGAGTGGGACCCGGTGAAGATCGAGCAGGTCATCGAGCAGATCTCTGGCTTCATGTTCCACAACAACTGCGAGAACGGTGATTTCGGCCTGTTCGACCAGATGCTGTGCACCATCGAAGAACGCTTCGGCGACTTGCTGCACAAGGTCGAGTGGGTCAGCCTCGGTGGCGGTATCCATTTCACTGGTGAAGGCTACGCGCTGGACGAGTTCTGCGCGCGCCTCAAGACCTTTTCGCAAAAATACGGCGTGCAGGTCTACCTGGAGCCGGGCGAAGCCGCCATCACGCAGAGCGCGTCGCTGGAAGTCACTGTGCTCGACACCCTCTACAACGGCAAGCACCTGGCAGTCGTGGACAGCTCTATCGAAGCACACATGCTCGATCTGCTGATCTATCGCCTGAATGCCAAGCTGGCGCCTAGCGAGGGTGAGCACACGTACATGGTGTGCGGCAAATCCTGCCTGGCCGGAGACATATTCGGTGAGTATCAATTTGATCGTCCGCTAGCTATCGGGGATCGGCTGTCGTTCATCGACGCAGCGGGTTACACCATGGTCAAGAAGAATTGGTTCAACGGCCTGAAAATGCCGTCCATCGTGGTGAAACAACTCGACGGTACTGTCGAGGTGGTTCGTGAGTTTGGTTACAACGACTACATGTCCAGCCTTTCGTAAGCTGGCAGAGAAGGAGAGAGAGAAAAATTGAAGAAGAACGTGCTTATCATTGGTGCAGGAGGTGTCGCCAAGGTGGTGGCCCACAAGTGCGCGCAGCACAACGATGAACTCGGTCGTATTGCTATCGCGTCGCGCAACATCTCCAAGTGCCAGGCCATCATCGACAGCGTCAAGGCCAAGGGCAGCCTCAAAGTGCCCGCCGATATCCAGGCCTTCTCGCTGAACGCCCTGGATGTCGAAGCGACCAAGGCGCTGATCCGCGAAACCGGATCGCAGATCGTCATCAACGTCGGTTCCGCCTTCCTCAACATGTCGGTGCTGCGCGCCTGCATCGATACCGGCGTGGCCTATTTGGACACCGCCATTCACGAAGAACCCGGCAAAATCTGCGAGACGCCGCCCTGGTATGGCAACTACGAGTGGAACCACCTCGAAGAGTGCAAAGAGAAGAACATTACCGCCATTCTCGGCGTGGGCTTCGACCCGGGTGTGGTCAACGCCTATGCAGCACTGGCGCAACAACAGTATTTCGACCGCATTGACTCGATCGACATTCTCGACGTCAACGCCGGTTCCCATGGCAAGTATTTCGCCACCAATTTCGACCCGGAAATCAACTTCCGCGAATTCACCGGACAAGTGTGGAGCTGGCAGAACAGTCAGTGGACCAGCAACACCATGTTCGAAGTCAAACGCACCGATGACCTGCCGGTCGTAGGCGCGCAGAACCTTTACCTGACCGGCCACGATGAAGTGCACTCGCTGTCGAAGAACCTCGGCGTGCCCAACGTGCGTTTCTGGATGAGCTTCGGCGAGCACTACATCAATGTGTTCACCGTGCTCAGGAACCTCGGCCTGCTCTCCGAGCAACCGGTCAAGACCGCCGAGGGCCTGGAAGTCGTGCCGCTGAAAGTGGTCAAGGCCGTGCTCCCTGATCCGAGCTCGCTGGCGCCTGGCTACACCGGCAAGACCTGCATCGGCGACCTGGTCAAGGGCACCAAGGATGGTCAGCCGCGCGAAGTGTTTATCTACAACGTGGCTGATCATGAAGACGCTTACGCGGAAACTGACAGCCAGGGCATTTCCTATACCGCCGGCGTGCCGCCCGTGGCAGCAGCCTTGCTGGTCGCCCGTGGCGAGTGGGACGTGCAGCGCATGGCCAACGTCGAGGAGCTTCCGGCTGAGCCGTTCCTCAAGGCGCTGGATGTGATGGGCCTGCCGACCCGCATCAAGGACGAGAATGGAGATCGTCCGTGGAGCTGCAACGCTTGAGGCTCGCAACATACAGGTGAACCTCGTTTCCCGCTCCATACGCAAAAACGCCGCTCTTTGAGCGGCGTTTTTGTTTGTGCGTAATGTGTTGGGCTTGTTGAGGACGAGATCAAGAACTGTGCCTCCAACATCCCCGCCCGTCACCCACATTGAACCCCAGCCCGTCGAACCGGCACTAACCCCTGGTTGCGTGGTCAGTAATTGGCGCCTGTAGCGACAAGGACCGTCTCTGATTGCGGCGCATCCAGCTACGTTTAGTGTTTTCTCCATGCCTTAGGGCAAAACGTTCGCGATGGATTGCGTCTTGAACCGACTTTTCCTTTTGCGAGCGACACTCTATGGGTTTGCTTCTCGATCCGCGTCATGACATTGATGCCGCTTTATTAAGCTATCGCCGGGTGTTCTGGTCGCTGGCGCTGTTCAGTGGGGTGATCAACCTGCTGGTGCTGGTGCCGTCGCTCTACATGATGCAGGTGTACGACCGGGTCCTCACCAGCCGCAACGAAACCACCTTGTTCATGCTCACCTTGATCGCCCTGGGACTGTTCATGTTCAGCGCCCTGATCGAGTGGGCACGCGGCGAGGTGATGATTCGTATGAGCGCGGGGCTGGACGATGCCTTGGGCGAGCGGATTTTCGACGCAGCCTTCGCTCGCAGCCTGCGCGAGCACAACGCCAACCCGGCGCAGGTGCTCATCGATCTGGCGACGCTGCGGCAGTTGATCACCGGCCAGGGCCTGATCGCCTTGCTCGATGCGCCGTGGTTGCCAATCTTCCTGCTGGTGGCGTTCATCTTTCATCCATGGTTCGGCGTACTGACGCTGGTTCTGGCCCTGGTGCTGATCGGCCTGGCGCTGTGGGGCGAATTGTCGACTCGCACACGCTTGGGCGAAGCCAATCGCCTGGGCGTGCAGTCGTCGATCTATGTAAACAGCACGTTTCACAATGCCGAAGTCATCCAGGCCCTGGGCATGCTCGGGCCGTTGCGCCAGCGTTGGAGCCTGCTGCAGCAACGCATCATTGCCGCCCAGGCCCATGCCAGCGACCGCGGCGCGCGTATCACTTCGATGACCCGTTTCGTGCGCATCTCCGGACAGTCGCTGGCACTGGGCTTGGGGGCGTTGCTGGTGCTTGAAGGCCAATTGTCGGCGGGCATGATGATTGCGATGTCGCTGCTGCTGGGGCGTGCCCTGGCGCCCGTGGAAATCGCCATCGGCTCGTGGAAGCAATTCAACTCCGGCCGCCAGAGCTACCAGCGCCTGAGTCAACTGCTTGCCCAGCATCCGCGCGAGCGCCTGCGCATGCCTTTGCCTCCGCCCACCGGGGCAGTGCGCCTGGAGCAGTTGTATGTCGGCCCGCCCGGCGCCACGCAACCGATCCTGCGGGGCATCAATTTCAGCCTGGCCAAAGGTGATGTACTCGCCGTCGTCGGCCCCAGCGCCAGTGGTAAATCAACCCTGGCCAGGGCGCTGGTCGGGGTATGGCCGGCCATGGGCGGGTCGGTGCGCCTGGACGACGCCGAGATCAGTCAATGGTCCCACGACGCCCTGGGCCCGCACCTTGGATACCTGCCGCAGGACATCGAACTGTTCGACGGCAGTGTGGCCGACAACATTGCCCGCTTTGGCGAGCAGGACGCCGACAAGATCATCGCCGCCGGGCGTCACGCCGGCATTCACGAGATGATCCTGAGGTTCCCCAAGGGTTACGACACGCCGCTGGGCCCCGGCGGGCTTGGCTTGTCCGGTGGACAAAAGCAACGTCTCGGCCTGGCTCGCGCGCTCTATGGGCGCCCGTCGCTGATTGTGCTCGATGAGCCCAACTCCAACCTCGATGAAGCCGGGGAGCAGGCGCTGGTGCAGGCCATCCGTGCGCTCAAGGCTGCTGGCAGCACCGTGGTGCTGATTACCCACCGGCCTAATGTGCTGGCGGTGGTCGATCACATCCTGGTGCTCAAGGACGGCACTCAACAAGCATTCGGTCCACGGGACCGGGTGCTCAAAGCATTGATGCCGGGGCCAAGACCGGCCGCGGTCAGGGAGGCTGGCAAAGATGCGTGATCTGACCCCCGGAACACAAACGTACAGCGAGCAACGGCCGAGCGTGCGCGGCGCCACAACGCTGCCCTGCGCCAATACCGACGCCGGGGGGGCAGCACGCTATGGTGTGGGTTTCCTGGTCCTGACGCTGGGCGGCTTCCTGCTTTGGGCCTGCCTCGCGCCACTCGACCAGGGTGTCGTGGGCAGTGGCACCGTGGTGGTGGCGGGCGAACGCAAGGCTGTGCAGTCATTGGTCGGCGGGGTAGTGGAAAAGCTGCTGGTCAGCGATGGCGACCGCGTCACCCAGGGGCAGTTGCTGGTGCAGCTCAATACGGTGCAGGCGCAGTCGCAACGGGACGTGACGTTGGGCAAGTTGCTCAACGATCGCAGCGTCGAGGCGCGGTTGATTGCCGAGCGCCTGGGCTCAGCCGACATTCAATGGCCCGCTGAACTGCTGGAACATGCCGCCGAGCCGCGGGTCAAGGCCGCCATGGCCTTGCAGAGCCAGTTGTTTCTGACCCGCCGCGCAGAACTGGGCAGCCGCTTGCAGATCATCGAACACGAAGCCGCGGCATTGCAGCAGCAGTTGCAAGGCTACGAAGGCCTCAAGCGCAACTACGACACGCAGATGCGCTTCCAGCAGCAAGAGCTGGAAGGCCTGCGTGGATTGGCCAGTGAAGGCTACATTCCGCGCAACAAACTCTTCGAGGCCGAACGCAACGCAGCCCAATTGGCCGGGCAGATTTCCTCCGGGGTGGGCGATGTTGGCAGGACCCGCCAGGCGATCAATGAAAGCCGGCTCAAGGCCTTGCAGGCGCAGCAGGAATTTCGCCGCGATGCCGAAACCCAGCTCAGCGAGGTCTCTGCCGAGGCGGCAGGTTATGCCGATCAGATTCATGCCTTGCAGTTTGAAGTCGACAACGGTGCGATCCGTGCGCCGGTGTCCGGGCAGGTCATGGACGTGAACATTCATACGGTCGGGGGCGTTGCGCAGGCCGGCCAAACCCTGATGCAAGTGGTGCCGCTGGATGCGCCGATGGCGATCACCGCGCGTTTCGAGCCGCTGATGGCCAATAAGTTGCGCCCGGGTCTGCCGGTGCATGTGCACTTCACCGCGCTGCAACGGGTGGATACGCCGACGGTCACCGGCACGGTGACTACGGTGTCGGCGGACCAGTTGATCAATGAACAGACGCACCAGCCGTACTTTTCCGCCAAGGTCGAAATTCCCGCCGACACCGTCGCCTCGCTGCAGGCCGCCGGCCTGCTGGTGCGCCCCGGCATGCTCGCCGATGTCACGGTGGTGACGGGGGAACGCACCTTTATGAATTACCTGATGAAACCTTTGCGTGAACGCCTGCTTGCGGCGTTCAAAGAGGAATGAGCATGACCGCTGCGTTCGACGCCTCACGCCTCAATGACCCGACCGTGTAATCCGCACACGGTCGTTTGTGATTGGGTCTGTGGTTAATGCCAGTCAGTCAAGCCGCAACACGATCCTTGTAGCAGCTGACGAAGCCTGCGTTCGGCTGCGCAGCAGTCGTGAAATCGGACGATGCGGTGTTTCAGGAAGACCGCAAACTCAGGTTTTACGACTGCTGCGCAGCCGAACGCAGGCTTCGCCAGCTGCTACAAGGATCGCGTTGCGGCTTGAAACCTTTGCGTGAACGCTTGCTTGCGGCGTTCAAAGAGGAATGACCAGGATCGCTGCGTACGACGCCTCGCGCCTCAATGACCCGACCGTGTAATCGGCACGGTCGTTTGTGATTGGGTCTGTGGTTAATGCCAATCAGTTAAGCCGCAACGCGATCCTTGTAGCAGCTGGCGAAGCCTGCTGCTACAAGGATCGGGGTGCGGCTTAACTGACTGACATTAGGGTCTGTGGTGGTCTTGGGTTTTTCGGGCACTGCAAATCCCTTATGGGAGCGAGCAAGCTCGCTCCCATAAGACGTCAGGCTGTAAAGTCGCTGGCGTTCAGCTCCTTGACGCCCACCACTTCGAATTCGAACTCGGGGGTGGCGTCGGCGTTGACACTGCCGTAGAGAATGCCATCGGCAAAGCGCAGTTGGCCGGTGGCGTTGGCGGGGTCAAAGGCGTTGCTGCCGATGAAGGTGAAGGCGTCCATGTTGGCGGTCAGCGGGTTGGCGTCCAGGCCGGTAAGGTCCAGATGATCACCCTCGGTGGTCTTGAAACCGCTGATCACGTCACGCAAAGCCCCGACGCCCATGTCCGACAGCGCACCAAACGCGTAGGTATCCGCGCTAGTGCCACCGGTGAGCGTGTCGGTGCCTGCGCCGCCGATCAACCGGTCATCGCCCGAACCGCCCACCAGCGTGTCGTTGCCCGCACCACCGCTCAGAACGTTCGCCGCGCTGTTGCCCGACAGACTGTCGGCGTAGGCGCTGCCCGTCAGGTTTTCGAAGAGTTTCAAGGTGTCGAGCCCGGAACCCCCGGTGTTTTGTTGCGCTGACGTCGAGAGGTTTACGGTAACGCCGGACAGGGCGCGTTCAAAAGACACCGTGTCATTGCCATCGCGCCCGTCCAGCACGTTGTTGCCGGCACCGGCGAACAGCGTGTTGTCCAGCGCGTTGCCCGTGCCATTGGCGGCGCCAGTGCTATCGATATACAGCTGCTCGACGTTGTTGCCGAGGGTATAGGCCGCCAGTCTGCTGTGCACGCTGTCGATCCCTCTAGGCACCGCATTGCTGTTGGTCTCGATCACGGTGTCATCGGCGTTGTCGACATAGTAGGTGTCGTTGCCATCGCCACCACTCATGCTGTCGGCCCCTGCGGCACCATTGAGCACGTTGGCGGCGGCATTGCCGGTGATGAAGTTGCGCAGCTCATTACCGGTGCCGTCGATGTCCGACACGCCGGTCAGCACCAGATTCTCGAGGTTGGCGCCCAAGGTCCAGCTGACTGAGGCCTGCACCGTATCGATCTGCGAGGGTGAAGTGTTGGTTTCCGTCACGCTGTCGGACGCGTTATCGACCACATAGATGTCGTTGCCGTCGCCACCGGTCATGGAGTCGGCACCCAAGTCACCATCGAGTGTGTCGTTGCCCGAGCTGCCCACCAGGGTATCTGCCTGGTCGGTGCCGGAAATCATCCCGCCCTGGTTTTGAGCGTTGTCGAAAATCGCCTGCGCGCTGTTGTTGTCGCTGGGGTTGCCTTGAAAGCCAAGGTCATCGGCGATGTAGTCGGCCAGGCGCTGACCGACGATTTCCGCCGATTCCTCGTGCAAGTGCCAGACGTCGTCGGGGTACACCAGCGGATCGACTTCGTAGCGCAAGGGCAGGTCGGTGTAGTCCACCGCCAGCTTGACGTCGGTACGCTCGGCGGCGATGGCTTCCTGGACGGCGCGGACATAGCCTACGCCCGAGACAATGGAGGCAATCTTCTCTTCGGAATAACCCCGGGCTCGCGCCGCATCCTCCTGGTAGTGACCGGTTTCCATCATGTACACGCTGAAGCTGCCGAACTGGGTATGCAGGTAATCAAACACCTTCAGGGTCGCGTCCTTGTAGGCAGCGGCCGCCGCTGTTTTGTCCGTGGCACGGCCGATCTCCTGGGCGGCTTCCTCGCCCTGGCCCCAAATGATGCCCATGGTGACGTTATCGATCGATTGCAATTCGGTACGCTGGTCCCCCAGCAACGCGACAGCACGCAACAGCGCAGCCCCGGGCTGATTGGTGTCGGTCAACCACCAGCACAACTTGAGTTCCTCGGCGCTCATGGTCGACAGGCCGTTGACCGTGCTGCCGCCCACCGCGATGTCGATGCCGTTGCCATCGGCGTCGGTGAACTGGCTGCGCACGTCATAGGGGGTGTAGCGGTCCAGGTCTTCGACCAGCATCGAGGTGCCGGACTGATTGTCGTCCTCCGTCATGCGCAGCAGGCGCGCATTGGATTGGCCGAGTGTGGGCAGGTAGAGGATGTCCTGCTGGGCGCGCTCGCCGAACACGAAATCACTGGCGGTCAGCGTGTTGAGGTAGTTGCCATTGAGGGCGATTTCGAAGCGATTGCCATCGGCGTCGGACTCGGCGGATTTGATGTAGGTCTTGTCGCCGGCCGCGTTGAGGGTCATGTACAGCGTGCCATTGCTGCCATCGCCGAGGCCGAGAAAGCCCAGGCCCGACACATCAATCTTGTCGACGCCCGCGGTGAAGTCATAAATCGTGTCGGTGGCCGTGACACCGCCGGTGTCGTAGTCGCGGTAGCTGTCGAGCACGTTGGTGTAGCGGAAGGTGTCGGCCCCGTCGCCGCCGTACAGCGAGTCGCGTCCGGCGCCACCGTCGACGATGTCCGCGCCGGTGCCGGCCTTGATTGTGTCATTGCCACCGAGGCCGAGGATCAGGTCCGCGCCCGCCGTGCCGTTGAGGGCTTCGGCATTGTTGGTGCCGGCGATGGTATTGGCGGGCGCATCGGCCACCGCCAAGGCGAAGCTGTCGCTGACCGAAGCACCAGAAGGATCGGTGGCCTTGACCAATACGTTGTAGTTGCCCGAAGCCGTGCTGATCGGCGTGCCGCTGAACGTCAGGCTGGTGGCGTTGAAACTCAGCCACGCGGGCAGGGCGCTACCGTCAGCGAGGGTCGCGGTGTAGGTCAACGCATCCTGGTCGGCGTCGGTGAAGCTGTCATGGGTCACGGTGTAATTGAACGGCGTGCTTTCGGTGGCGTTCTGGTCGAGGAGGGGAATGGCCACCACCGGCGCTGCATTGCTGGGGGTGTTCTGGCCGGCGAAAACAAAATGACTCGCCGTCAGGCTGCTCACCAGGTTGCCCGCCATCGACACTTCGAAGCGGTTGCCGTTGGCGTCGACGGTAAGATCCTTGAGGTAGGTACGGTTGCTCGAAGCACTGTAGGTCAATTGCAGCGTGCCGTTCAGGCCATTGCCCAGGGCCGTGTAGCCGAGCGCCGAGACGTCGATCTTGTCGGCGGTCACGTCGAAGTCGAGGATCTGGTCACTGGCACTGGTGGAACTGGTGCGGTAGCTGTCGAGATTTGAGGTGTAGCGGAATACATCGGCACCCGCGCCGCCGGTGAGTTTGTCCGCGCCGGTGCCGCCGACCAGAATGTCGTTGCCGGCGCCGCCATTAAGGGTGTCGTTACCGGCGCCACCGAACAGTTGTTCGTTGGCAGCGGTGCCAGTCAGCGTGTCATTGTTCGGCGTGCCATTGATCACAGTGGGTGCGGCGGGTACGTCCTGTACGGCCAGGGTAAAACTGTCGCTGACGGTTGCATTGCTACCATCGGACGCGGTGACCTGTATGGAGTAAGTGCCTGATGCCGTGTCGCTTGGCGTGCCACTGAAGGTACGGGTGGCGGCGTCGAATGTCAGCCAGCTGGGCAGGGCGCTGCCATTCGCCAGTTTGGCGATGTAGCTGAGGCTGTCGTTATCCGGATCGGTGAAGCTGGTGGCCGGCACCACGTAGCTGAACGGGGTGTTTTCGGTTGCGTTCTGATCCAGCAACGCCGTTGCCACCACCGGCGCATGGTTGACCGTTGGCGAAGTGGCGAAGACGAAATTGGCGCTGGTCAGCTTGTCGACGTAGTTGCCGTTCAGCGTCACTTCAAAGCGGTTGCCATCGGCGTCGGCGGTCAGGGACTTGATGTAAGTCTTGGTGCCGGCACTGTTGAGCACCAGGTACACGGTGTTGTTCTTGCCATCCCCCAGGCCGGTAAAACCAATGGCCGAGAGGTCGATCTTGTCGGCGCTGATATCGAAATCGGTGATCACGTCGCTAAGGTTGGCACCGCCGGTGTTGTAGTTGCGGTAGCTGTCCAGGCGATTGGAGAACACAAAGATGTCCGCTCCGGTGCCGCCGGTGAGGGTGTCCATGCCGGCACCGCCGTCGAGCTTGTCGTCGCCCGCTCCGCCACCGAGGCTGTCGTTACCCGCCAGGCCAAGCAGGGTGTCGGCGGAATCGCTGCCCAGCAACGAGTCGCTGCCGCTGGTACCGGTGACCACGTGATTGAAGATGAAATTGCTGGCGGTCAGGGTGCTGGCGAGGTTGCCCGATAGAATCAATTCGAAGCGATTGCCGCTGGCGTCGGCATCGTAGTCCTTGATGTAGGTGCGGTCGTTGCTGGCGCTGTAGCTGACCTGCAAGGTGCCGCCACGGCCATTGCCCAGGCCCGTGAAGCCGAGGCCGGCGAGGTCGATCTTGTCCTGGGTGACGTCGAAGTCGGTGATGGTGTCATCGAAGCTTGCGGTTGCGTTGCGGTAACTGTCGGACTGAGCGACATAACGGAACGTATCGGCGCCGGTACCGCCGGTGAGTTTGTCGATGCCTGCACCGCCCACCAGAATGTCGCCGCCGGCCCCGCCATTGATAGTGTCGTTGCCGGCTCCGCCGTAGAAAATCTCGCTTTCGGCGCCGCCCAGCAGGGTGTCGTTGCCAGCCGTACCTTGCACGGTGGTCATCGGCACCGTGGCGCTGACGTAGCTACCGTCGCCATAGACCAGCGTGGCACCCTTGCTGGTGTGGCTGATGGTGTTGCCAATAATGGCGTTGCGATCGGTGCCGTCTTCATTGCGCTCTGCAACGCCGTAGGTCGACAGGTTGCTGCCGCTGATGATGTTGCCCTGGATCGTGTTGTCGCTGCCGTTGAAGTACTTGCCGGACACGCCCAGGGTGTCGTCGTAGGACTGGATGATGATTTCCGGTACCGGGCTGCCAAGGGAATTGTTGTTGAGCGTGTTGTCGATGATCTCGACGTGGTTGCTGCCGTAGATGCGGATCCCGGCGCTGGTGTTGTCGTGGATATCGACGCCGCTGACGGTCACGTCGCTGGACAGCTTGATCAGCACCCCTTCGGCGCCGTTGCCGTACACCTCGCCACCGGTGATGGTGATGTTGCTGGGGGAGGGGATGTCCTCGCTGCCGCGCTGCACCACGATGCCATTGCCGCCGTTGTTGTAGGCAACGTTATTGGTCAGGGTGAAGTCGTGGGTACTGGTGACGACGTTGAAACCGTGCCGGTCGTTGTCGTAGGCGACGTTGTTTTCGAAGGTGCTGTCGCTGAGAAAGTCAGCCACGAAGCCGTCCAGGCCATTGCCGTGGGATACGCTGTTCTTGATGACCATGTTGACGGTCTGCTCGTGGGGATCGAAACCGTACCCGGAGCAATCCTTGATCTCGACGCTGTCGAGGGTGACGTTGGAGTCGTAGCCTTCCTGGCCGGGAATGTAGCCGTTGAACCAACCGTCGACCTTGCCGGTGGTGTTGTCACGGTTGCCGTCGATGGTGAGATTGCTGACGCCGAAGTCGTGGGTTTCCTCGCCATAGGCGGAGCGGATGACACCAGTGATCTTGGTGTCGGAGCCGTCAGCCACCTTGACGGTGGTTTCGCCCATGCCGTCGCCGTACAGGTAGACGTTGCTCTTGAGCATCAGGCAGCCGTCGGAAGGTTCCTCACCTCCCGAAACGATATAAGTTCCGGTCGGCATATACACCTGCCCCCCGCCTGCGGCGGCCGCTGCATCAATCGCACTTTGTATCGCCGCCGTGTCGTCTGTGATGCCATCTCCTTTGGCGCCAAAATTTTGTACATTGAAAATCATGAGCTTATCTCCGTATCAGGCTAAAACGTCGGAAGCTGCCAATATTCCATCGACGACCAACGTGTTAGGGCCCAGCGGAGCGCGAAAGTTGTGACCACATATCGGGGAAGTGTCAAAAAACCGCACTAACTGATCAGCGGTTGTGGGGTGTTTCGAAAAAAAACGTTCTGTTGACGCTCGCTCCTTTCAGCCGAATCCAAAACAGAGTCAGAAAAATTGAGCAGGATTGGCTTGTCTCGAGACTCGACCGTTGAGCGGTTGAGGGCGATAGCAGGTCAAGGCATCGATATTCGGGCCGATATGATCAACAAGTACATTACGGACTGATCCTGCCAACAGTCCGCCGCCCGGAAGCCCTATGAAAAGCAAGCCTCTCGACCCTCTGCCGCCGATGCAAACCTCCAATCTTTCCCTGACCCGCATGTCTTTGATGGGCTTCTCTTGTCTGTTGTTGTCGATCTTCCTGTTGGCCAGCACGTTGATTGTTTACATCGCCTACGAGCAAAACCAGGACGCTGAGCGCCGCAATCGCTTCTATACGGAAAAGGCCGTGCAGTCCCTGGAAAAGTCGGCTCTTTTGACGATCAAGGACTACGCATTCTGGGGCGATGCCTACGAGCACCTGCACAGGAAGGTGGATATCGACTGGGCATTTGTCCGCCAGAATGCCGGCTCGTCGCTGTTTGAGGATTTCGGGTTTGAGGGCGTGTTTGTGATCGATCCGACCGATCGTACGGTGTACTCGGTCATCGATGGGCAGCTGGAATCGGTCACCGCTGAAGACTGGTTGAAACAACCCATCACCGCGCTTATCGAACGTGCACGCATCGATGTCGAAAGCGAAACACCCATCAAGGCGTTTCTCGATGTCGACGGCACCCCGGTGTTGGTCGCTGCCGCGCCCCTGACGCCTGGCACCAACCCCCAGGTCGAAACGGATGACAGGCCAGCCTCAATACTGTTGTTCGTCTCCAGGCTCGATGCTGCCCGATTGAGCACCATGGCCAGTGATTTCGGGATTGCTCAATTGCGCGTGGCCTCAGGTGACAGTGCAGCGCTCGGCACATCGTTTTTGCGTCTGGGGGAAACCGGTACGGCGGGCACCCTGCAGTGGACACCGGCGCAGCCGGGGCATCGGTTGATGACCGTGGTGTTGCCGCTGGTCGGTATAGCGGGGCTGATTATCGGACTAATGACCTGGCTTTTTCAGCGGCGTACCACGGCGGCTGCGCAAGTGATGGATGCCAGTTACACCTCCCTGCAGGTCAGTCGCACGGCGTTGGCGGCCAGTGAGGCGCGGTTTCGTGATGTCGCCGAAGCGTCCTCCGACTGGATTTGGGAAATCGATACCGGGTTGCACTTCACCTACCTGTCAGAGCGCTTCGAAACCGTGACGGGACTGCGCAGGGTCGAGTGTCTTGGTCGTCCTATCGATGACTTGCTGGTGTCTGATCAGGGCCCACTTTCCCAGTGGTTGAAAAACCACTCGCGACGGGCCAACGCCATCTTGCAATGCAGTTATCTGTCAGGGGACGGGCAAGCCAGGATTTTCCGTCTTTCCGTGCGAGAAATGGAGGGGCTGGGCTATCGCGGCACGGCCAGCGATATCACCGAAGAAGTGGCGGCCCGCCGACGGATCGAATACCTGTCGCAACACGATGCGCTGACGGGCCTGGCGAATCGCGCCCGTATGCAAGAATTCCTCGATGGCAAACTCAAGGCTGCGCCGACCCTGAGTGATCCGTTGGTCATGCTCAGCGTCGACCTGGATCGCTTCAAACCGGTGAATGATTTGCTCGGGCATGCCGCAGGCGATCAAGTGCTCAACGAGGTCTCCAAAAGGCTAGGGCAGTGCTTGCGCTCCGATGACCTGGTCGCGCGAATCGGTGGCGATGAGTTTGTGCTGGTGGTGGCGAATATGGTTTCTCAGGATGAGGTCGAGCACCTGTGCCAGCGCCTGATCGACTGCATCGAACAGCCGTTCCAGATTGATGAGCATGAGGTGTTTATCAGTGCCAGCATCGGCATTGCCATGGCACCGGCTGACGCCACCCTGGCCGACGAGTTGCTGCGCTATGCCGACATCGCGCTGTATGAAGCCAAGGATGCAGGACGCAATACCTGGCGTTTTTACGCGGGCGACATGAATGCTCGAATCCTCGATCGTCGTCAGTTGGAAAGCGATCTGCGTCACGCGATCAAACATGATGAGTTGCGTCTGCACTTTCAGCCGCGCTATCAGATTGCAGGCCGGGTCATGGCAGGTGCCGAAGCGCTGGTACGCTGGGAGCACCCGGTGAGAGGGCTGTTGTCGCCCGACGTTTTCATTCCCATTGCGGAAGAAACCGGGTTGATTCTGCCGCTGAGCAACTGGGTGCTGCACACCGCTTGCAAGGCCGCGTCGACCTGGCCTGAAGAACTCTTTGTCTCGGTGAACCTGTCGCCGACAGAGTTTCAGCGCGGGCAGCTGGTGTCCAGGGTTCAGGCGGTGTTAACGCAGACCGGTTTAAATCCGGCCCGGCTGGAATTGGAACTGACCGAGAATGTCATGCTGGACGACGCCAAGGGCGCACTGCAGATCATGCACGATTTGAAAGCCTTGGGTGTTCGCCTGGCAATGGACGATTTCGGCACTGGGTACTCGTCATTGAGCTACCTGCGTTCATTTCCTTTCGATGGGTTGAAGATCGATCGCAGCTTTATTTCCGGGCTGGCCGCCAGCGGTGACGATCAGTCGATCATCGAGGCCATCGTCGGGCTGGGCAGGGCACTGTCGCTGACAGTCACGGCGGAGGGGGTGGAAACGATCGAGCAACTTCAGGCGTTGCAGGATGCGCGGTGCGATGAGGTTCAAGGGTATTTCTTGAGCCGACCTATGGATGCGCAGGCGATTGGACACTTGATTGGCGTCCACGCGAAGCATTCAGGGCTGCGAGCGCTGGCCGAAAGCGCTCACGCTGAAAGTTAACACGTCAGCTGCGCACGCTTTACTGCACCAGTTGCTCGACCAACTCTGGCGTCACGTAGTGCGGCCCGTCGAACAGGTAGAGCGGATATCCGTCATAGGCCGCCAGTTGCGGCCTGAGCTCGGCAGCGGTCGCGGAGCGGAAGCCGCCACCAAAGTTGGGGCGGAAGGCTTCGACGATGATCCGCACACGGTCTTTGCCCAGGCGCTTGCTCAGGGCGTCGGCGTAGGTTCGCGCGACCGGTGCAGTGCGGGCGTACACGCCGACACCGTCCTGGAAGAACACGCCGATGTCATCTGGTAGCCATTGCTTGAGCCATTCGGCGGTGGCGACGGGGCCGATATTGGCACCGTCATAAACGCTGATCCACAACGGTCGCGGCAGCTTGGCCAGCAGCGCGGGCAGTTCTTTGGCGCGGGTCCAGCTGGGGTCGACTTCAGCCGGGAAATACCAGCCGGTCACGTGTAACGGCGTAGGCAATCTGGCGATCCGTTCCGAGACTGCAGCCAGCTGTTCGATGTTGTCCCGTGAGCGGTTCTCGCTGAAATAACCCGCCAGTCCCAGGATCACATCCTGCGCCCAGGGTGCCTTGGCGATGCGCGCCCAATCGGGCAGCACCGGTACGGCGGGCAGGCCGGTACCGGGAACGAAGGCCTGATCGTCAACGACTGTCCATTGCACCAGCAGCTCACGCGCTCCCAGTTTTTCCCAGTGTCCGCTGATACCGACGGTCTTGTTGTCCGGCTGCCAGACGATGCCGACAATCCCCGGGGCCAGGGCCTTGGTCTTCGTCACGTAGAGCATGCCGGTACCTGCGCCGACGGTGACGGCAAGCAACAGAGCAGCAACGGTCGTGCGACTGGCGGTGTAGCCGAAGATTTTCACGGCAGTGCCTTTTTGATGCGTTGATGCCATTGGCTCAGCGAGGTGACGCCTTTGGCGTTCCAGTTGGCTGCCGCATCAGGGCCAAGGTGGAACTGGCCCTCGTTGAATTGCCAGACGATCACTTGCGGCTTGTGTTCGGCAAAATCCGCCGACTCCAGGTATTGCAGCAGCGTAGCCCACGGACCGACGTCGCCGGGGTTCCAGGTCAGTGCGACGGGACGGTCCAGGGCATTTGAAAGCTTCTGCGTAAAACCCAGGTACGGCTGGACAAAGCTGTTGCCGATCACCTGAACCGGCGCCGGTACGTCATCGATCAGCAAGTCTTTCTCTGCCTGATGGCGAACGGTGTAGATGTCGCGACCAATCGCCTTGCGCTTGATCGCTGGCAGGAAATTACTGGCTAGGTCGCCGAACGCGCGCCTGTCGAACCAATGGCCCAGCACCGAGCCACCACCGGGGTCACCTTGCAGGCGGTAGCGCTCGGTAATGAGTTGCGCCGTGGAGTCGGCGGTGTTTTCGGCGCTCCAGGCTGTCCAGTGGTAGTCGGCGCGGTAAAACGCGGTCTGTTTGCCTTGCTCGGTCAGCTGCAGGATCGGCTTGATGTTCAGCGTGGTCAGGCCCGCTTGGCTCAGGTCGCTCTGCAAATGGTCGTATCGCTGCATGACGGCCGCGCTCAAGGGCTGATCGGCAGGCAGGCGCTGAGCGTAAAAGGGCGCTTTCATCGGCACCACCAGCACGACCAGCCCAATGTGTTCGCGTTCAAGTTGCTGCTGGAGTTCTTTGACCAGTGCAATGTTGCGGGCAGTGCCGGTGTTGTCGACTTTGCTCAGGCTTTCCCAGGCAGGGAATAACCAGCCGCCGTTGCCGGTGATCACCGCCGAGGCCGCTTGAACGCCAGTGCCTGACAGGCTCGCCAACAGGCCGGCGAACATGGCGGGCATCGACAATCGACGGATAAACCGTTCGGGTTTGAATTGAAGGTTCATGGGGCGCTCTGGTCGACAAGGCCAATCAGGCGCGGCGCCTGTCGAGAGCCGATCAGGAACAGGCTATAGCGATCGCCGGCCTTGAAGGGCGCCAGCTTCAACGGCAGGCTGGCGTTGTCATTGCAGCTGGCAACCAGCGTTGCCTGCTCCGGGTTGATCGTGCGCTGGGCTTGTCCATTGAACGGCAGCTGGTTGAATACCGGGGCGCCATTGGCCAGTTTGACTTCAGCCTTTTCGCAACCGTTGCTCAGGTTATAAATATTGAGTTCGGCGCGCAGGTCTTTACCGCGCTGCGGCGGGTCGATGACCAGGCGTGGCGCCCGTGCCGGGTCGCTGTCCAGAATCAGCGTGACCCACGCACTTTTCGGTGCGCTCAGGCCCTTTATCTCGCGGCCATTGACGGTCAGCTTGAGCGGCTGCCGCGAGTCCACGACCTGGAAGGGGCTGGCCACCGTGCTCTGGGCGGAAAGGCTAAAGCTTGCGCTTTGGCCCACCTGAACCTGCATCGCGGTGTCGGCCGGATTGACCACCCGCACATACGCGGAGCCTTCGGGCAATGTTGGCGCGTACAGCTGAGCTATTTCCGGGGCCGCTTGTGCGCCTGTCGAGAGCAGGCCAAGACCCAGCCACACACAGATTCGAACGTTCATACAAGTCCTCAGTAGGAATAGGTCAGGCGAGCAAACACGCCTTCGGCACGGTCATCGCCCATCACCTTGACGCGGTACTGCAAGGAAAAATCGACGTAGGAGCGGGGCGCGTTGTACGCGTCTTCGCGGAACCAGTACCGGACGTTGTTACCGATACCCACCCCGCCGGCCTTGCCGGATGATGACTCCGAACTGCCGTCGGCATCGGTGCCGCTGTTCATCTTCGAGTCATAGTCGAACGCGGCCACGACATGCGGGAAGCTCACCCAGCGCGAGCCCGCGCCACCGATCGCATAGCTGCGACCGACCTGCCATTCGCTGTTGAAGTAGTTGCGCGAGTCGTTGACGTAATGACCCGCTTCCGCGAACAACTGCGAGGTCCACCAGCTGGAGGCATCGACGCGCAGGTCGGTGCCGACGCTTGAGCCGTAACCCAATCGCAGCAGCCAGTCACCGTCAACGTCCGAAGATCCCAAAGGGAATGTGCGCTCGACGGCGGCCATCACGTTCAGAGCGGTGAAGGGTTTGACCCGTACACCCACGGCGCCTTGCAGCGCATCGAAACCGGTGTCCGAATCGCCGTTCTTGCTCCAGAGCGTGTCGGTGACACGGCCATAGAGTTCGACGAAGCGTGCGTTGCGATAGCCCAGAGGACGCCAGGACAGTTCGGTGCTGTTTTGCAGGCTGTCATTGCTGCTACTGCCGCTGCTCGGCGCTGAACTCAGCCCACTGCTGGAACTGTTGCCGCGATAACTGGTGGTGCTGGTCAAGCCCATTCTGCGCGAGACATCGCCCACTGCGCGGCGGGTGTCGAACAGTTGCTGCTCGGGCATGTCCAGTTCACCGGCATGCTGCGCGTCGATGACGCGCTCGAAGTAGCCGACGGCTTGCTGGTCTTCGTTGGCGCGCATCGCGGTGTAGGCCGCATCCTGAGTGGCCGTCGGCGTGAGCCGGGTGTCGGCATCGGCCTTGCTGAACGAGCCGAGGGCGCCGTCATCATCGCCGGCCTGGACCGACAAATAAGCGATCTGCAGGTCGCTCATCGATTCCAGCTCGCCCGTGTCCCGCGCTTGTTGCAGCCGTTCGCGCGCAGTTCGGCGCTGGCCGATGGCGGCATACAGACTGGCTTCTTCGTAAGCGGGAAGACTGGCCAGCGCCAGTGCCTGGGTAAAGTCCTTGCGCGCCCCGGCATCGTCACCCGATTGTTGACGCAGACGGCCGCGCTGGGCGAGCAGACGAGCGTCATCGCCCGTGAGCTTCAGACCTTCGCTGGCTGCCGCGATGGCTTCGGGCACACGTTTCTGATCACTCAGGGCGCTGACCAGCAGTCGGCGGTACGCCGGATTCTGTGGCGCACGGGCAATGGCTTCGTTCGTCAGGGCAACCGCCGTCGCAGGGTCTTTGCGGGCCAGGGCCGCGTAGGCTTGGCCGGCCATGTCGGTTCCGCCATCACGTTGGTTGCCCGGCCAGATATCACAGACCAGGCCGAAAGCCGTTTCCTGACAGTTCAAAGCCGGAGCAGGGAAGTGGGCAATCACGTTCGCGCCATTGTTTTTCTGCCGCAGCGCCATACGGGCAGCGGTACGTCGGCGGGCCACTTCGCCGCCTTCATCGTCGACCAGTGGCTGCAGATGATCGAGCGCCTGCTGAGGCTCGCCATGGGCCAGTGCGGCGTCCGCGGCGAAGAAACGAATGTCACGAATTTCCGCTTCCAGAAGGCCATCGATGGCCAAGGCGTGATTCAGGTCAGCCTGGGCGGCCTGAGTTTTGCCCTGACGATCAAGGGCGTAGCTGCGCAGAATCCACGGAGCGATTTCCCCATCGTCTTGTGCCAAAGCGCCTGACGCGGCCTGTTCGGCCCCACGGTAATCCCTGGCAGCGAGCAGGGCACTGATCAGCAATTGCTGATTGGCGCCGATTTCCGGGGACAGGGCGACGGCTTTTCGGGCCTGGTCAACGGCGAGGGTCGCATTGCCTTGGTCCAGGGCGCGATAGCCCTGAACCGCCAGCGGCGCCGCCAGTTGACGACGAATCGCTTCGCGACGCATCAATAACGTATCGTCGTCCGGGAACACCGCGAGGGCCTGGGTGGTGGCTTGATCCGCTTCCTGTAGATGTTGTTGGCGTTGCAACGACTCGATCAGCAGCAGTCGATAATCCATGCGTTTGGGCGCTTGGGCGATGGCTTTGCGTGCCGCTTGGGCAGCCACGCCGAAGTCATCGCGATCATAGGCCTTGAACGCCTGGGCCGCGGCGCCGAAGCCTGGGGCCTGACGTGATTGCGGGTAGCGCTTGGGATGGTCTCGCTGTTCCTTGTCGCGTTGTGCCAGTGCAATCAAGGTGTTCAAGCGAGTGATATCAGCCCGCTGACGCAACGCTTCGCGGGCCTTGGCGATGGCCAGGTCGTAATCTTTACGCTCGTACGCGCTGTACGCCTCGTTGGCAGTTTCAAAGGCCGGGCCGGTCAACGGCAGGGGCAGCGTCTCGGCATGAGCAAGCCCAGGTAACAGGCTTAGCCCCGTGGCCATCAGGGTCAGGAAGGGGCGGTTCATGCCGGAAGCTCCGCAGGGTAGTGGCTGTGCTGACGCGCCACGGCCTTTTCGATGGTGGAGCGGGGCAGCACGCCGCTGTCGACCAGATAGTCGCCGATGCGTCCGTGACGTTGCGGGCGGTACTGCAACATGGTGCGATTGAATACGTCGCGATCCAGCAGGCCCATTTCGATCAACAGGTCGCCCAGCAGCGGCGCACGGGCATCCGGCACGGATTGGCCTTCACGCACATTCAGTTGACGCAATTGCGCGACGATTTCGCTTTCACGGGCAATCAGTTGCACCGGTTCGCTGCCCAGTTCATCGCTGACCTGTTGCAGACCTTCGGCCGGAAGAGGGCTGGCGACGGCGACTTGCGCGCGGCCGTCGGCATTCAAGCCAAGCGGCACCACGCGCCAGCGCAGGGCGAACTCATCGTCCAGCGTCAGGATTGAGTCCCGTGCCTTGGCGGCCACATCGAATACCCGTGGCAGATCGTTCTGGAAGGCGATGGCTTCAGCCAGCGTCTCGTCGTCCAGCCAGCCGTTGCTGAGCAAAATCCGCCCCAAGGGCATGTGCCGGTTTTTCTGTTCGGCGAGGGCGCTTTGCAGGTCAGCATCGTTGATCGCCTGCCAGGACAGCAACACGCTGCCCAGCTTGCGCGGTGCGGCAGCCACCAGGTCGGTGGACGGAAAGTCGTGCATGGTCTTGTCCCACACCAGTTTGCGGTTCAGCGCCTTGCCGACCAGGAACATGCGCCAGGCGCGTGATGCGGCCATGAAGTTGACGAAGTTGCCCACCACCATGCGCGGGATGGACAGCAAACCATGCTGCCAGCCGTACAGTACGGTGGTGAAATAACAGCGGTGCGCGATACGCCAGGCCAGCGCGATACCGTTGGCCAGTAGCAGGTATTGGATAAAGCCATTGGTTTCAAAGGGTGTCGGGAAACTCACGTCCCACAGGCCACTCTGGCGCAGGATGATCAGGCCCAGCAGCTGCACCAGAATCACGTAGGCGATGATGCTGACGAACGCCGTCACCACGCCCTTGCGATCACGAAACAGCAGATAACGGTTGGCCAGCGAGCCGTTCCAGCCCATTTGCTCCCAACCTTGCAGGCCAATGCCCAGCGTCCAGCGGGCTTTCTGGCGGAACGCGGTACGGAAGGTATCGGGAAAGAATTCCCGCACGCACAACGGCATCTTCAGGGTCGATTCGTAAGGTTTGCGAAACCATGATTTACGCAACACGCGAAACTGCACCGGGAAGCGCACGAAGATTGCGTTCATGCCGACCTTGGCCAGGCGTGCGCCGACGTCGTAGTCCTCGGTGAGGCTGTCAGTGTTAAACGGCTGGTTCTGGGTTTCCCCGGCCAGTACGCGCAAGGCACGATGGGAGAAACAGGTGCCGACCCCGGCAGACGGCACCGTGTCGGTCATGCTTTCACGTACCACCAAATCCTTGCCATGCCATTCGGCGAATTCGTCCATGTAGGTGCCGGCCACCCATTCGTACCAGTTGCGCTCCAGTGAAACCACGGGTAACTGGATCATGTCCTTGCGCGGCAGCAAGTAGTTGAACAGGCGTAACTCCATCGGGTGCAGTACGTCTTCGCTGTCGTGCAGCACCACGCCGGCGAAGGTCATGCCGTGGGTTTTCTCGTGCAGAAAGATCGCCTGGATCACCCAGTTCAGGCAGTCAGCCTTGCAGGTCGGCCCGGCATGCGGGACTTCCACGCGATGCAGCTGCTTGTAGCGCCGACGCATGCGTTCCACTTCATCGATGGTGCGTTGGTCATTGATGTAGGTGCCGACGAAGACCACATAGTTCTGGTAATCCAGAGTCGACACCATGTTCTCGATCATCGGTGCGATGACGTCATATTCCAGCCAGGCTGGGACCATGATCGCCAACGGCTGTTCATCCCGGGCCATCAATTGCTCGGCGGTCAGCGGCCGGTATTTGCGATCCACGGTGAACTTGCGAAACAGGCGGCGAGACCAGTACCACAAGTCAATGAACAGATCGTCCAGGCTGGAGATCAGGATCAGCACCGCGACCACGATGGTCGAGAACTCCAGGAAGCTGTAGTAGTGGGCCAGCCAATAGGGCCAATAAAGCGACGTCATCGAAAGTTTCCGTTACTGGCGATTGCGACGGGCGCTACGGCCAGCCAGCAACAGGATGAGGACCAACAGGATGCCACCCGGAATCAGCCACAACAGCGACGGCTTGCGCCAGGCGTCGAGGCCCTTGGGTTCTTCGTTGTCGATCAATTGGCTGCCACTTGGGTCCTGGGTGTCGAAGGTGGTCAGTGCACCGTTGTCACCGAGGATGGCCACATCGCCGCGGGTCAGCAGAATCTGTTTGGCGAAGCGTGGCGCGTCATTGCCCAGGGCCCGATAGACCAGACCATGCTGGCCGCCGGCATCCACCACTTGCAACGAGGCCAGGTGGTTGAGGGGATGGATGTCCAACAACATCTGATCCTTGTGATTGATGCGCAAGCGACCCTGATCATCGACCTGCACCGATTCCTTGCTGTCCTTGACCGGCAGCTCGAAGGCCAGGAAGGCTTTGTCCGGCGCGACCGAAACCTTTGGGTCGGCGCTGACGTTCAGTTGCGCCCGCAGCGGCGAAACACCGGCGGCGTCAGCCACTGAAATCACCTGCGGCAAGCTGCTCGCCGGATGCTCGAGGTAGGCCTGCGGTACGAGGATTTGCGTGTCCATGGCAAAGCGCGCGGCCATGCCGGAGAAGTCATCAGCCAGCGCGGTTTTTTCCAGCACGATGTGGCTGGTCGGCAGCACCGAGACCGGGAAGGCCTGTGGCGTTTCCAGGCAACGATCGCTGACCGGCTGACGCTGGAACGACACGCGCAAAACGTTCTTTGAACCCAAGGCGTAACGCGGGATACGTGCTTCGATGCGTTGCTGCTCACCGTTGGCGACGAGCTGTTGCGCGCCAATCAGGTAATCGTTGAGAAACAGCGAGGCCACCGGCGCGGTGTCAGAGGCGCCGGGTGCGGCAGATATATCGATCACCGCCTTCACCGGCAGACGACCGTCGTAGGCCACGCTGCCCAGAGGGAACGAAGTGCTCCAGTCGGACTTGGCCAGCACGTCAATGGCGCCGGGGTTTCCGCCCAGGCGCGACAAGGCCACACGACCGTCGGCGTTCAATGGCATTTGTGCTTCGCTGACCGTCAATTGGCGGCTGCGTGCCAGTGCGTTCCAGGCAGTGCTGAACAGCGCCAGCGCCTTGCCGGTTGCTTGCGGCGCGATCATCAGCACCGGGCGGGTGCCCAGCAATGCCAGGCGCACGTTGTCAGTGCCGGTGGCGGCCAGACCTGCATTGATATGCCGCTCACGCCATTGCGCGAAGGCGTTGGCGGCTGTGGCGTCGAGGCCTTGAATCTGGCTCTGCAGCGCGTCCAGCGATTCGTTGACGGCTTTGAGCAGTTGCGGGTCGTTGATTGCCAGATCCGCCTGGACGTTCGGCGTCTGCCCCAACATCAACAGCGCACCGATTTGCGCCGGGTTCGCCAGAACGTGCGAGCCTTTGCCGTTAAGGCTGGCGAACGCTGGAATAGTCTGCAGTTCGGCCGGGATGCGCAGGCCGGTCAGGTCGACAGTGTCTTGTTCGGCGGGGAAGGGCAGAACGCGGCTGTGTTTGCCAATCCGCTCCAGTGCCACACCGAGACGCCAGGCCGCATCGTAGCTTTCGGCGGATAAGGTGCCCGGCGCGACCATGATTCCCGGTTTACCGGGCAGTGCCGTCCAGGCAGCCCCGACGTCCTGTAACTGGCTGGCGTCGTAGCTGTAATTGAGGCGAGTGTCCGGTTCGATACGCAATACATTGCCGATGGCGCGCTCGTCTTCGCACAACACACGGGACACGATTGACGACCAGGCAATGCCCAGACGCAGCGAGCCGTTGTCACGCGCTTTCTTGTCCACGCCCAGTGTGGCGCTTGCATTGCCCTGTGGTTCGCTGAGCCCTTCGGCGCGTACGGGATAGCCGTCCAGCGACAGCAGCAATGTGTTGCGACCGCCTTCACCATTCAGGTAGCTGGCGTCGAAATTCAGTGTGGCATCTGTCAACGGCACGCCCGCCGGCACTGGCAAATACAATTCGCGGCGGGCATCGGTGGAGCCGAGGATGATCGGTGCATCGATCCCCAGATCGCTCAAGCGGATCTCACGCTCTTGTCGGGTGTCGGCGTTGAGCCGGTTGATCGCCTGGGTGAGCGGGCTGTCCGCGGCCAAGGCAAAGGTCGGCATGAGCGCGAGCAGGCTCACGCCACAGGCAAGGGCGCTGAGCGCACCCGTATGGATGGCAACGGAAGACTTCATTCAGGTAGATCTCGAGCTGATAAGGGGAGGAGCGGTTTGGTTTATAGAGAGGTGAAAGCCGGGTGACTTTTTTCGGGCACAGGCCCCGCTGACGGGTAGTGCAGGAACTTGGGCAACTGCATCCGAGCCACGACGAAATCATCGACCGGGCGCCCCATCAGGGCGTCGACGATGCGCGCACTGGCGTTGCCATCGCCGTAAGGGTTGGCAGCCTGGGAGCATCGGCGCCACAGAAGGTCGTCATCGAACAATGCGTTGACGCCAGCGATGATCGAGTCCGGCGAGGTGCCGACCAGGCGAACGGTGCCCGCGGCGACAGCTTCGGGGCGTTCAGTCACATCGCGCATCACCAGCACCGGTTTGCCCAGTGACGGCGCTTCTTCCTGCACGCCACCGGAGTCGGTGAGGATCACATGCGCACGTTGCATCAGGCGCACGAAGGCCAGGTAGTCCAGCGGCTTGATCAGGTGCACGTTGGGCAGATCGCCCAGTTGCTCGGTGACCGGGCCCATGACATTGGGGTTCAAGTGCACCGGATAGACGATCTGGATGTCCGTGCGTCGGGCCAGATGGCTCAGGGCCTTGCAGATATCCAGGAAGCCTTCGCCAAAGTTTTCCCGGCGATGCCCGGTCACCAGCAGAACTTTGCGGCCGGCTTGCAGGAACGAGAACTGTTGGTCCAGGCTTGCACGCAGGTCAGCGTCTTGCTCAATGCGCCGCGCGGTCATCTGCAGAGCGTCGATCACTGTATTACCGGTCACAAAGGCGCGACCCTGCAGGCGTTCGTCGAGCAGGTTCTGGTGCGACTCGTGGGTCGGCGCAAACAGCATGTCCGCACCCAAGTCGATGCAGCGCCGATTCATTTCTTCCGGCCACGGGCTGTAGATATCACCGGTTCGCAGCCCGGCTTCCACATGGCCGACCGGGATGCGTCGATGGAACGCAGCCATCGCGGCCACCATGGCCGAGGTGGTGTCGCCATGCACCAGCACCCGGTCCGGGTAGGTCATTTCCAGCACCGGGTCAATCGCCCCGTAAAGCGCCGCCGTCAGAGAGTTGAGCGTTTGGTGCGGCGTCATCACGTCGAGGGTGTAATCGGCCTTGAGGTCGAACAGATCCAGCACCTGTTTCAGCATGCTTTGATGTTGGCCGGTGATGCATATCTGCGAATGAATGCCGGGTTCCGCAGCGAGGGCTTTGACTAGCGGCGCCATCTTGATGGCTTCTGGACGGGTTCCGAAGATCGAAAGAATTTTAATCTTTGAATGATGGCGAACGATGATGTCTTCCTTGCGCAGTTTTAGTGCGCAGCACAATAGCTGGCCCAAGTTTTATTGAAACTCGAGCAAGCTAGCGTTGTATGAATTTAGTAAAGGCCGGGTAATCAGTGTGAGATCTGATGTTCACTTCATGTGAGGTATGTGTCGCCTGGGGAAACCCGGAACTGGCCGGATTATTAGCATCGAAGGCGAATATTTTAAAGTGTTATATCTGTTTTTTAATTAAATAATCAAGCTTGGAACTTTCATATTTGTGATCGGTCTTTTCTGGTTTCTTGTAATTTGCGGGCGGTTTCTTTAGATTATTATTTAATGTCTAACTTATTGTTTTTTCTTGTTATTTTATAATTTTAGTCCGTTCGTCAGTGCGATTGAATTACTCATTGGTGGTAATGGTCGCGGTCTACGTAGTAGATCGACACGTCCTCGGGGTAATAGTTGTGGCGGTCACTAAAATGACGCCTGAATATTGTCGCCCTGAAGTAAGACTTGTGTGGGGCAGTAGCTTTTTTACGCATGCGATGCGCATTAGTAGCGTTAGGGATATTCAATTTGGAAAAAACTTCGCCGACATATTGGATCCGTGATGCACCGCAGCTTTTGGCCGACAAATGCCGGTGCGTAGATTGTGCTCTCCGTATTTATTTTCGTCCTCACCAAATAGCGTAGACCGATACTGACACATACAGCAGAGCAATCGAAGTATCCCAATTGCTACCGAGTTGTTGTGGCTGCCCTGCTTACGTTGTTAATCCCCCGATAGGCATTTTTACGAGAAAAGTGGTTCCGCGCTCTCTTTCGGAAGTCACATCTATAGTCCCCAAGTGCGCAGCCACGATCTCGGAAGCGATGTACAGACCTAGGCCAAGGCCAGTGCTAGGACCAAGATCAAGAGACGCGTGCTGAGAGAAACGTCCCATGGGGTTAAAGATGAAGGGCAGAATGTCCTCCGGGATAGGCTCGCCGAGATTATGGACGACGAACACGACGCTGCTGTCAGATACCTCCAGTGAAACCTTAATCGGGAAACGCAGATCACCATGCTGCACGGCATTGCTGAGCAGATTGGAAAACACCTGTTCCATGCGGGCTCCATCGAATTCACCGCGAGCCGACGCCCCCACTTTGAAGACAATATCCGCGCTTGAATGAAAAGTGCGGATCTCTTCAACTATTCGTATGCATAGTGGCGTTAGGTCGATGTCTTCCTTTTTGATGGGAATCCCAGGGCCCATTTGGCAGCGGGTTAGATCCAGCAAGTCGCCAACGATCCGGCTAGCTCGACTTACGCTGGTGTATATCCCCGATGCAATTTTAGTCTCCCGCGCCCCCAGCTCATCCGAGCGCCGCAAAACATCGGCACCCAGCAAAATAGCCCCCAGTGGCGTGCGCAAATCATGGCCAAGGATGCCTAAAAAAACGTTGCGTGAGGCCTCCACTACACGCGAGTAGCTAGCAATAGACTCAGCGAGCGCCTGGTCTATGGCTTCGTTGAAGCGAATCATATCGTCCACTTCCAAAACTGTCCCTGCCTTCATCTGCCCCAGCCATTGACTGAGTACGCTTGTCCTCAGCGCTCGATATTCAGATACCATCTGATCCAGCGTGAACCCCGCCATTAAACGCGTTACTGCATGGGTTTCCGCAGGAGTTTCCAACTCCTCCATAGGAGCATTACCCTGGGCCTTGGCGATTTGCTCTTGCGCAGACTGGTAGGTGCACAGGTCTATCGCTATTGCACGCAGCATCTGTTCGGCGTGATCCCGTAGAGCCTTGGGGTCCAGTGCTTCGCCGGGGACCTCAATGGTTCTTGCGAAGTCTTCCCAAGCTTGGAGAATTGGCTCAAGGTTCTTGATGATGAAGTCAGATAGGCGCATGCCAGTGATCCTGGTTATGGAGTCGTAATCGAGGTCGAAAACGGGAACGAAACAGCACAAGCTGAATTAGAGCATCGATTCGGCCGCCTGGCATGGTTTGTCTACATCGAGAGCCTGCGCTACCAACGCAAAATCTCAGCCCCCCCCAGCGCTTTACTAGTGCATCAAGTGTTGCCGCTGACCGAAAACTGACCCAGGTGTTCAACTGCTTCTGCTCAATTTTTGAGCAGGAGAACACAGGGTGATCAGCATGGAAATGATGGGCAAAATTCGGCGCATGTATTTTCGCGACATGCTGTCGCTGCATCAGATAACCAAGCGAACCGGGCTGTCGAGGAACACCATACGGAAATGGGTCAGAGCGCCCGAAGCTACTCAGCCGGCGTACCAGCGGTGCGCAGCCTTCAACAAACTCAGTCCATTTCACGAGACGCTGGAGCAGGCGCTCAAGGCCGATTCGTTTCGGGCAAAGCACAACCGCAGGAGCGCCACAGCACTCTTTGAGCAGATCAAGGCCTAGGGTTACGACGGCGGCTACAGCCAGCTCACAGCGTTTGTACGCTCGTGGCGAGGTGAGCAAGGCAAGTCTTTGCGCTCCTTTGTACCGTTGACGTTCGCACTCGCAGAGGCCTTTCAGTTCGACTGGAGCGAAGAAGGTCTTCTGATTGGCGGCCTGTTCCGACGCATCCAGGTGTCCCACATGAAGCTGCATATTGGACGGGGCCATGTCATGGACTTGGTTAAGCCCTCGGTATCCTGGAACATGGCGGCGACGCTCGAGAGCGGTGCCGGCAGAGACTGCGGAACATGCATGGAAAAAGTTCTTGTTATGCCACCAGCTGGTGGCGCGTCGTTATGACATCAGTCGGGAGGCACAGGACGCATACGCGCTGCAGTCACAAAAGCGGACCGCGGCTGGCGTGAAGGTCTGGCCTCTTGCCAGCCCTACCAGTGAGCCATTCAAGAGTTAGTTCGAGAAGAGAAGATGAATAACAAGACAACTCAGGTGGTGGTCGGGGCCTGGCGATCCGCTATCCAGCGCGACTGTGACTGGCGCTATATTGATGCCTTTGGCCATGTCAACAGCTTGATCTACCTAGACTGGTGTCAGGAGGCGCGTAGTCGTCATTTCGCACTAAGGCGATCCCGTGTCAGGCGCTACGGAATGCAATGATTGTGCGTGAGCCGCTACTCGGATCACCGGCAGGTCTCCAAGTGGAAGAGATCGATTGATGACCAATGCCCAGCACGTTGCGTTAATAACAATGGCCAGCGATTAATCCGCTTCCATTCGACAGCGATACTCCATCATCGACGAACTCGACGAGTCAAACTCAATATCGGTTTCCACTGCCCGTTTTTATCATTCATTGGCACCACGTTCATGAGATCAACGATTAAGGAGCCAGACTCGCCCACTGCGATATGCCCTGAAACTTCTCCTACCCTCCAGATTCTCAGCTTCCTTGGCCGTCCTGGAGGGCCACTGGTTCTGCGCAGCAAACAACTTGGCTGATTGCCTCAGGGTGACGTTTATATCTCGCGCACCTGTCGAAAGACTGCAATTTGCTTAACCCTCACGCAATCACAGCCATTAAAAAAAGCGGCCCTTTGGCACCTATAACATCGTTTCTCGGAGGCGCTGCTTTTCACTATATTGGCCGTCAGATCCGGTGAGTGACTCAACATTCGCCACCCTCAGTGCGAGTAGTCTTAATGAATAAAAAACCAGGCAACGCAGGGTTTGTAAATGCCGGTGCGGGAACCCGCGCAGTGTGGGGCGGGGAGCAAGTCAGGCATCCCTACAATGCGACTCAAACGCCGATCGTGGTCAGTGCCGCTTACGGTTATGACGACATTGATGTCTGGTACGACGTGGCGTTGGGCAAGGCCCCTGGATTTATTTACAGCCGCATGAGCAACCCGACAGTCGAGACTCTCGAGGCAAAGATTCGCGAGTTGGAGCTGGCCGAATCAGCCGTGGCTTTCAGCAGCGGAATGGCGGCGATCAGCAGTGTGCTTTACACCTTCCTGGCCAATGGCGATCGTGTGGTGTCGACCAAGGACAGCTATGGCGGCACCAACAAGATTTTCGAAGAATTCCTGCCACGTACCGGTGTGAACGTGACGTTGTGCGAGACGTTCGATCACGAAGAAATCGAACGTGAAATCGCCAAAGGTTGCCAATTGGTGTATCTGGAAACACCGACCAACCCGACACTGAAAATACTCGATATCGAGCGTCTGGTGGCTGCAGCCAAGCGTGTCGGTGCCACGGTGGTGGCGGATAACACCGTCGCCACGCCGTTGAATCAGAACCCGCTGCAGCTGGGGGTGGATGTGGTCATTCACAGTGCCACCAAATTTCTCAGCGGCCATGGCGACGTGCTGGGCGGCCTGGTGTGCGGTAGTGAATCGCTGATGGCCAAGGTTCGTCATTACCGGGAAATCAACGGTGCAGCGCTTGACCCGTTCTCTGCCTACATGATCATTCGGGGTATGAAAACCCTGGTGCTGCGCATGCGTCAGCAGCAAAACAGTGCCCGTGTACTGGCCGAGTACCTCTGCGTCGAACCGTTGGTGGAGTCGGTCAATTATCCCGGTTTGCCAGGCCATCCGAATCATGCTGTGGCGTGCGCGCAAATGTCCGGCTTCGGTGCAATCGTCAGCTTTGTTGTGGCGGGCGGCATGGACACGGTGAAGGTGCTGTTGCCACGACTGCGATTCGCCCACTGCGCTGGCAATCTCGGTGCGGTGGAAACCATCTACGGTCCCGCGCGAACCACCAGCCATGTCGAGAACACGCTGGAGGAACGACTGGCCCTGGGTATTTCAGAAGGGCTGGTGCGGATATCTGTCGGCATCGAAGACACCGACGATCTGCTCGACGACCTGAAACAGGCGTTCGCATTTGTCAGAGGGTCTGGCAACGAACCCGCACAATCAAATACGCAGCTTTCAATCAATGAAGGTTGCGCCGAAATTACAAACTGAAGCATTAGCGTCAAACCTCACTGCAAGGAGGTGAGTGGGGCGTTCATGAAGTGGAATAATAATAAAACTTAGTGGCGATCTGTTTTTACTCTGCCGAGCCAATCATCGCAGACGTTAATTCGTGCCCTAATTACTTTCATGAGAACAACCATGTCCATAAAAGAAGAACAACTTAATACACATTCCGGTTTTAAACAGGAAATGCAGACACGGCATATTGTCATGTTGGCATTAGGCGGCGTCATTGGTACCGGGCTGTTTCTCACGTCCGGGTACACGGTTAACCAGGCCGGTCCCTTGGGAGCGGTGATCGCTTACATTATCGGCGCGCTCATGGTTTACATGGTGATGATGTGCCTGGGCGAATTGGCGGTGCAGATGCCGGAAACCGGTTCATTCAGTACTTACGCCACCCGTTATCTCGGGCCTGGAACCGGCTATACCGTGGCTTGGTTGTATTGGCTGACCTGGACGGTGGCCATCGGTTCTGAATTCACCGCTGCCGGCATCCTAATGGCGCGTTGGTTCCCGGATACACCGGTATGGATCTGGAGTGCCTTGTTTGCAGGCCTGGTGTTTCTGACCAATGTGATTTCGGTGCGTCTGTTCGCTGAGACCGAGTTCTGGTTATCTTTGGTTAAGGTGGTGACCGTAATAGTGTTTCTGATGATCGGCGGTGGCGCGATTCTCGGTCTGCTGCACATCGAGCAGGGCCACAGTATCGGGTTGAGCAACTTTACTCGCGAAGGACTTTTTCCTACCGGAATCATGCCGATAGCAATGACGTTGCTGGCGGTGTCTTTTGCGTTTTCCGGCACTGAATTGATCGGTATTGCCGCTGGGGAAACCAAGGACCCGCAGCGCAACGTACCGCGTGCCATTCGCACGACGGTGCTGCGCCTGGCGATCTTTTTCGTGGGGACCATTTTCGTCCTTGCGACACTATTGCCCCGAGAACAGGCCGGTCTCGTCGAGAGTCCATTCGTCACTGTGTTCACTTACATTGGGATTCCGTATTCGGCAGACATCATGAACTTTGTGATCATCAGTGCCTTGCTGTCAGCCGCAACTCCGGTTTGTATGCCGCGTCACGGATGCTCTGGACGCTGAGTGATCAGGGTCATCTGCCCAAGCGGTTCTCGGCCCTGACTCGCATGGGTACGCCGCTCAACGCCATTATCGTCAGCATGGCGGGTGGGGCTGCCTCGTTGCTCAGCAGCGTGTTTGCCGCCGACACTATCTATCTGGCGCTGGTGTCGATCTCCGGATTGGCGGTCGTTGTGGTCTGGATGAGCATAGCCGCGAGCCAGATTGCTTTTCGCCGTCACTTTGTGGCCAACGGCGGTGACATCCGCGACTTGAAATTCCGTGTCCGGGGTTATCCATGGGTGCCGTTGGGAGCGCTGGTCTGCTGCAGTCTGGCATGTGTGGGGATTGCGTTCGATCCCGAGCAGCGAGTGGCGTTGTACTTCGGTTTGCCATTCATCGCCTGGTGCTATTTCGTGTATTACATTACCCGTAAAAGCCGCGAGCGACGCTTGTCGGTTGTCCCCTTGCCACAACCGTCCGACGCGATCTAGTCAGCGTCGACGGGATGGGCAAGCGTGCTCGGTGGAGGGGGCGTTCAAGAGGTTCAAGCCATGAAGCAAAAGACGCTACCCCCATTGAACTGGCTGCGGGCATTCGAGGTGTCTGCCCGCTGTTTGAACTTCACCCATGCCGCCGAAGAGCTGTTTTTGACCCAGGGGGCGGTCAGTCAGCAGATCCGCCAACTGGAGAGCCATCTTGGGGTGGCGCTCTTCAAACGCTTGCCACGCGGCTTGGGACTGACCGAGGAAGGCCAGGCATATCTGCCAGTGGTGCAGGATGCGATCACGCGACTGGCAGTGGGGACCAACGAAATTTTCGGCCAGCACAAACGTCGGCCGATCAAGGTGCGCGGCAGCCTGGCGTTTTTCGTGCATTGGCTGGCGCCCAAGCTGGCGGGGTTTAGCCAGGCGCATCCGCATGTCGATATCCGATATATAAGCAATATCTGGGTAAAGGAACTGGACGGTGAGGATGACATGGAAATTCGCTGGGGCCACGGTCAATGGCCCGGCCTTGTGTCGCAGCGCCTGAGCTGGGACACGCTGTTCCCGGTCTGCTCGCCGGACCTGATGGCGATGTCACCGCTGACGGTACCTGCTGATGTGTCGCACCATCCGCTGTTGCATGTTTTGGGTTACGAAGAGGGTTGGGGTTACTGGTTGAACATGGTCGGTGCGGATACCGTCGACTCCTCGACGGGTATGCAGTTCGACACATTGATCTCCACTTTGCGCATGGCCGAGCTAGGGCAGGGGATTGCCCTGGCGCGGTCCTCGATGGTGGAGGAGATGCTTCAGGACGGACGGTTGGTCGAACCCTTTACCCAGCGTATTGAAGCCAGCGAGTCTTTTTACCTTGTGCGCGGTTCCGGGGCCGAGCAGCACCCCGACGCGGTGAAATTTTCCACCTGGCTTGTCGAGCAGGCACATCGCTTCAAATGAATGGCCGGAGCCAACCATGCGTTATGTGAGTACCCGAAACTCGACTGTGCAGGTCGACTTCGAACAGGTCGTATTGTCTGGAGTTGCCGACGACGGTGGGCTGTTCGTACCGCTCGAACTGCCGCTGTTTGAATCGCATGACATCGCCAACTGGTCGACCCTGCCCTATGACGAACTGGCTTACAGGGTGATCAGTCCGTTTGTGGGTGAGTCGATCCCCGAGACAGACCTCAAGCGCTTGCTCAAAGAGGCTGGCAGCCAATTCAGCCATCGTTCCCTTGCACCTTTGCATCAGGTCGATCGTAACGAGTGGGTGCTGGAGCTGTTCCACGGGCCGACTCGCTCCTCGAAGGATTTTGCCGCTCAGTTGCAGGCGCGGCTGGTTCCGTATTTTCTGCGCAAGCGTGGGCGTCACGGGGTGGTGATCGGTGCCACCAACGGCGATACCGGGCTGGCCGCCATTGAGGCGTTCAAACACTGCGAGGACACCTTCGTGATGGTGTTTTACCCGGAGGCGGGCGTACCTCGGGACCAACTCCAGCATCTGCAAGCAGCCGCGCACCCAAGGGTTCATCAGTTCGCAGTGAATGGCAGCTTCGACGAATGCCAGACCATTGTCACCCGGCTGTTCCGACAATGGCCGTATGCGCAGTACGAGGTGATCAGTTTCAACTCCAGTAATTGGGTAAGTGTGTTGGCGCAACTGGTGTTTTACTTCCACGCCGTGTTGCAACTGGGAGGTGGTCAACGTCCGATCGGTTTCAGCGTACCAGCAGCGAGTTTTGCCGAGGTGTATGCAGGCTACATCGCACAAAAAATGGGCCTGCCGATTACCCAGATGATTGTTGCAACCAACCAGAATGATGCGTTGCATCAGTTGTTTCAGAAGAACTACTACAGCAGGTCACGAGCCAACAAGACGTTGTCACCGGCCATGGACCTGTCGATTTTTTCCAATCTGGAACGGTTCCTTTGGGAGTTATACGGGCGTGACGACCAGGCGGTGTGTGCTCTGATGGAGGGGGTCGAGTCCAGCGGCGAGATCGTCATTGCCAACGAGCTCTGGTTGAAGGCGCGGATGATCATCGACTCCTATGCGGTCAGTGATGAGCAGACGCTGAAGGAGATTACTTCGCTGTATCGCGACACCGGATACGTCATCGACCCGCATACGGCCACTGGTGTGCTGGCCGCCCGGCTATATCGGCGAAGCCTGGTGGCGCCAATGGTGACTCTGGGGGAAATCTCACCGGTCAAGTCGGCGGCACTGCTTGGCGAGTTGGGCATCAGTGTCGCGAGGCCGCAACCTGGGGTCGCGACGCAAGGGCAGGCGCAGGTTTACCGGATTGAGCCGGACGACCTAAACACCATCCATGAGCTGCTCGGCGCGCTGTGATGGCGCGGAAACAGGAGGCCAAGTGAAGCGAATTCTGGACCCTCTCGATGAACACATCATCGCGGAACTGCAGCTCAATGCCAGGGCTGCACATGCCGAGCTGGCAGCCAAGGTCAACCTGTCACGCAATGCGGTACGTCAGCGCATCGAACGACTTGAACGCGACGGGGTAATACAGGGATATACGGTGAAAACCGGGGAGGGACGACAAGCCGCTTCGAACATCAACGCTGTGATTTTCGTTTACCGCTACGACCGGATGCGTGGCGCAGATGTACTGCAAGCGCTGCGGGAAATTCCAGAAGTCCTCCAGTGCGATGTGATGAGCGGCGAGTTCGACCTGATGCTGCGGGTCGGCGCGGCTAGCCCACAGCGGGTGCACAAGGTTTGGACCGAAATTGCCGCATTGCCCGGCGTGGAAAACACGGTGACTTCCTTCGTATTGTCGTCTGTCGTGTAGCCGTTTTTCGTGCAGCCAAAAGCCAACCTGTATTGGCTTTTTTTACGCCTGAAGCTTTGCTCTGGCTCTGGTCAAAACGCCCACAAAATAGAGCAAATTGGCCTATTTCACTGCCCTGGCCTCACCCCTAACCTAGTACTCAACAACCCATCACCTGGATCAGGGGCATAACAAAATGACTGAATACAAATTGGCGCTGGTTGGCTTTGGCGGTGTTAACCGGGCGTTGGCTCAACTGATTGCCGAACGTAACGAACAGTGGAAGACAGAATTGGGTTTCACACTGAAAATTGTCGGTGTGACTGACTTGTTTCTTGGTTCGGTGATTGGCCGCGAAGGGCTGGACGCCAATGTGCTTGCCCAATTACCGGCAGTCAAAGGTGCAATGGCGCAACTGTCGAGTGGCGATGTCATAGCCCTTAATGAAGCGGTGATCAAGGATTCCGGAGCGGACATCATTGTTGAAGCCACCTTTACCAACCCGGTAGACGGTGAGCCGGCAACTTCGTTCTGCCGTTGGGCGCTAGAGGGTGGCCAGCATGTCGTCACCACCAACAAGGGACCCATTGCCTTGCACGGTAGCGAGCTCAAAGCACTGGCTCGACGCAACAACGTCGCGTTTGAGTACGAAGGTTCGGTGATGAGTGGCACGCCAGTCATTCGTCTGGCCAAGCAGGCGCTGGCCGGTAGTTCCATTGTCGGTTTTGAAGGCATTCTCAATGGCACGTCCAACTTCGTGCTCACCAGTATGGAAGGCGGCCTTAGGTTTGCCGAGGCCGTCGTCAAGGCTCAGGAACTGGGCTACGCCGAAGCCGACCCGACAGCCGATGTCGAGGGGCATGACGTGCGCCTCAAGGTGGTGATCCTGGCCAACGAACTGCTGGATGCCAAGCTCACTGTCAGCGACGTCACGTGCAGCGGCATTTCATCCCTCAGCCTTGGCGACATCGAAAAAGCCCGGCAGGACGGCGCTCGCTGGAAGCTGATCGGGTCGGCAGTGCGCCATGCCGACGGCTCGATCAGTGCCAATGTCGAACCGCGGCTGTTGAACAATGACCATCCGCTGGCCAGTGTTGGCGGTGCGACCAATGCGGTGTCGTTTACCAGCGAACTGCTCGGTGCGGTGACAATTTCGGGGCCGGGAGCGGGGCGTACGGAAACGGCGTTTGCGCTGCTCTCCGACATCATCAGCATTCATCAATCCATTGCACGCAACCAGGAGTAACGCCTGTGAAATTATCGCGCCTGGTTCTAAATGTCATGGAGCCGCCCATTGAAGTCTTTAACGCCTATGACGGTTCCGTCATCGGCAGCGTAACAAATGTCTGTGCGTCGCAAGTTCCGCAGTTGTTGGAGACGGGACGCAGCGGTGCACTAGCGTGCGCCGCGTTAGCGCGTCATCGTCGGGCTCGAATTCTGGAGCAAGCCGCAATCAACATCGAACGTGATGCCGATGTGTTTGCCAGGCTGATCGTCGACGAGGCCGGGAAGACCCTCAAACAGGCGGAAAAGGAGGTCAAGCGTTGCGTCAACACCCTCAAGCTGTCGGCCGAGGAGGCCAGGCGCAATGCCGGGGAGGTGGTGCCTTTTGACGCTTATGAAGGTTCCGAATCGCGTCAGGGCTGGTTTTCCCGTGAACCTCTGGGTCTTATTGTTGCGATCACGCCGTACAACGATCCGTTGAACCTGGTGGCGCATAAACTCGGACCGGCCATTGCGGGCGGTAACGCGGTGATTCTCAAACCATCCGAACTCGCGCCATTGTCGGCGCTTAAACTGGTGTCTTATCTGGTCGCAGCAGGCTTGCCTGAATCAGTGGTTACAGTGGCCACCGGCGACGCGGAACTGGGCAAGGCATTGGTCGCCGCGCGTGAGGTGCGGATGATTTCCTTCACCGGCGGGTTCGTCACCGCTGAGCAGATCGCCCGCACGGCTGGGTTGAAGAAGCTGGCTATGGATCTGGGCGGCAATGCACCGGTAATCGTCATGGACGATTGCGACCTTGAGGCGGCTGTCGAGAGTTGTGTGTCCGGAGCGTTTTGGGCCGCGGGGCAGAACTGCGTAGGCACCCAGCGCTTGCTGATTCAGGCGTCGATTTATGAAGCGTTCCGAGAGCGTTTTGTCAGTCAAACCCGTGCGCTTGTGGTCGGCAATCCATTACGGGCCGACACCGATATCGGCCCCATGATTACTGCGCAAGCCGCGCAGAATGCCGAGCAAGTGGTGAACGAGGCCTTGCAAGAGGGCGCCACGTTGCTCTGCGGCCATCGGCGTGAAGGATCGTGCTATGCCGCCACCGTATTGGAAAATGTCGATCACGCCAGTCGACTCTGGCGCAATGAAGTCTTCGCTCCGGTGGTGGTATTGCAGTGCTTTGAGTCTTTCGACGAAGCCATCGATTTGGCCAATGAACCCGAATACAGCCTGCATGCGGGGATCTTCACCAATGATCTGGCAACGGCGATGAGCGCCGCACGAAGGATCGAAGCCGGAGGGGTAATGATCAACGACTCTTCCGACTACCGCTTCGATGCGATGCCGTTTGGCGGTTCGAAGTACGGTAGCCTCGGCCGGGAAGGCGTGCGATTTGCCTATGAGGAAATGACTCAGCCCAAGGTGGTGTGCTTGAACACGTTGCGCTAGTCGATGCGCGGCAACTGTATCGGGTCGTATGGCGTTGGGTCGGTTTTGTCACCTCCCCAATGCGTTATTGGTTCGGTTACAGCGATCCGGAGATGGAAGAAGCACTTTACGAGACCACGATCCTGCGCCAGTTCTCGGGGCTGCATCTGGATCGAATTCCCGATGAAACCACGATCCTCAACTTCCGGCGCCTACTGGAGAAACATGAGTTGGCGGGCCGGATTTTGCAGGTTATCAATGGCAATCTGGGTGATCGTGGTTTGCTGCTGCGTCACGGCACGGTTATCGATGCGACGATCATTCATGCGCCGAGTTGGACCAAGAACAAGGACGGTAAACGCGATCCTGAAATGCATCAGACGAAGAAAGGAAACCAATATTTCTTCGGGATGAAAGCGCACATCGGCGTCGACGCCGAATCCGGCTTGGTGCATCGCAGCAAATGTAGCGGACGTGACACAGGTCGATCAGTTACTGCACGGCGAGGAAACTTACGTGTGCGGGGATGCGGGTTACACCGGAGATGTTGATAAGCGGCTGTAACCCTGGATTTTGAGACCCGTTAGCCAGAAATCAGGTTAGAGTGTTCATCAATGTCTGCTCATAAGGACCCTCCACTCGATTCGCGTAGTCGCGCCAAGCGGTTCCAGCGAACGAACCGGGCAAAAAAACCGTATATCAATCGTTATGTGAAGAATGAATCGTCCGCTGTTTGTTTCTCTAGATGGGCCCAAAGGAGCCGGCAAAACCACACTGTTGGAGGCCGTTACGAAAGTACTGAGGGCAGACAACAAAAAGGTGATCCGACTTTGCGAGAGAAAAAGCGATCCCTTTAGGGGTGAAACAATGACCCTCGTTAACAAACTCGTCAGAAATCCCACCCGGGATTTGGAGTTGGAGGTTTGTGAGCGCTTTGCTGATAGCCGTACATGGATTTCCCACCACGTGCTGGCTAAACAGCCACCAGGCAGCATCATCTTGATCGATCGCTGGTACCCGTCTGATGCCGCATTTCGCCGGATAGTCCCGTTTGCAGAGATTCTACAGTTGAACATTGATCGAAACGTGCGAGTGCCAGACCTGCATGTTGGGGTTGTCACCGCCCCTGATATTTCATGGGCGAGGGCAGCGGCACGACGGCGTGGGCTGAGCAGTACTGTGATCCATAAGCTGGAAGAACATGTCGCTTGTACCAAGGCGTTCGAGCGAGCGATTGCAGATCACGGCTGGGTTTTATGCCGTAATGAAGGAACGATCGAAGACGCAACGATGCAGGTGATTTCTGAGATCTATAGAGTCCTTCGATGCCCCGTAGGCGAAGTTCGCTGCGCCGGTCTTGATGCGGTTGAGATAGCCGTAGATGTAGATCGTTAGCAGGATCGAAGGGCTGTTTGTCGCCGCAGCGGTAGCCGGCTGACGCTTTGATCTGGGTGCCTGTCAACGAACTCTGAGCGAAGCTGCCCGGGTGGGTCTTACATGATCAGACGTTTCGAGTGTCGATTGCTGGAGCCGGGGTATTGGGTTGGCTCGAACAGGGATCGGGATTGGTAGCTTAAAAGAACCTTTGGTAAAAGTTCCGTCCTGACACATCATTTAACATAATATACATTACACGTAACAAGGTGTTTCGAGATTAGCCCGGTTGCACGCAGATTTGGCAGCGATCAAATCGCCTCAGCCACTCATTCTCCCATCAGCTTCTCAAACAGCTCCGCGTGTTCGGGAAATTGCTCGGTAAGCTGCTGCTGTATGCCCAACGCCATATCTGCAAAATCAAACCCTGGTGTAACCGCTTCGCTGATCAGGCCGTATCCCGCCAGTCCGCTTGTAAGCTGCGAGCTTTCCAGACGCCACCAGGTACATGCAACTGCAGACATTGTCCGGCGATTATGTCGCTGCCCATCACAACCGTTTTTAATGTGCCGTCCGGAAAAATCAGGCTGTACTGAATCGCATCTCCCACATGGTAGTAATGCACGATGTCCGATTGGTTCAGATGAAAATGACCTATCGGCGAATCCTTGGTCAGCAAGTAGTAAATGGATGTCATCAGGTAGCGCCGGCCCCCAGCGGTCTCAACCATCGTGTGGTGATCGGTTTGAAAGGTTCTACGGTAGAAACAGCCTTCCATGTGGTCCAGGTTCAGTGCTGCGACTACAGCCTCAGCGCTGGGGATGTGTTTATCAAAGGTGTTGGTAGTCATGCTTATTGAGCCCTCCAGCCTTTAAAATAGCGAGCAATGTATACATATTTTATATTGTTATAGGGCGCACGATTAATAATAACTATGCTAAATAGCTCTTTAGTAGAGCTAGCCATTAGTGCTTGAACGCACGAGTACTCACTACCCTCGCCCACTGTTGTTATTCACGCCGCACTTGTGTTTGCGACACGAGCGGTGCGAATAAACAAGGCGCGCACTTTCTCCCAGAAATTCCCCCCCAATACGAAAAAGCTACTGATCAACATGACGTCACCCAGCGCTTGAACTTGCCAGAGGTTGGGTCTGAGCCCTGGCCAAATGCTGTCGATGTAGGGTTCAAGAAAGGAGGAAATCAGCGGCACAAAGAACATCACGATGCCAACTCTATGACGCCATGGGCTCACTTCAACTTCCGTGCTAGGTGCAAGTGAGGACACATAACCGAACAGGCTGCGTTTTAACTGTTGGAATCCGGACTTGCCCATGATGGCAATGGCGAGAATCAGCAGGATTTTGTTGCTGATGAACAGAACGCCGGTCAGTGCAGCGATCTTTGAACCCGGCACATCGGCTGCCGCTGCGAGTGGCACCAACAGCCAGGAACCCAGCATCAAGCAGATAATGACTATTCCCAACTTAAAGCGCCAACCGGCTGAATGGGGTTCAACAACACCCGGGGTGTTATTCATAATCATCGTACCTTTCTAACAGATCACAGTAGATTTGATGACGCTTAAAAAAGCGTAGCAGCCGTGTGCCCATTTGGACGGCTATGCTCCAGTGATCTGTGTTGGTCAGGAAATGCGTAATGCATCCAGGTACAACCCTGCTGAATTGGCCTGGCCGGTTCGTGCTGCTTGGCGTACTTGGCCTCAGTGGCTGCGTACGGCTTGGGCCGGACTTCCAGCCGCCCAGCGAAGAATGGGTCAAACACTGGAGCACCCCTGCCCTCGAGCAATCCAGCCAACGCAGCCTGAACCCAGACATTCGTCAGTGGTGGCAAGTCTTCGCCGATCCGGTCCTCAATCACTTGATTGCCGAGTCGGATGCACGCAACTCCAGCCTCAAAATCGCCGGCCTGCGCGTCATGGAAGCCCGCGCCCAACTCGGCATTGCTCAAAGTGGTCTTTACCCGCAACTGCAGCAAGCCAGTGTCGACAGTCTTTACTTCAACCGCAGGCAATCCGGCGGGACCAACCCGCAAGACAGCCATTTCTGGCAACACAGCGCGGGGTTCGATGTGGGTTGGGAGTTGGACTTCTGGGGTCGGTTCAGTCGCGCCATCGAGTCGTCCGATGCCAGCTACTTCGCCGCCCAGGCCAACTATGACGACGTGCTCGTACTGCTGCGCGCACAAGTGGCCGATACCTATTTCTCGCTGCGCACCACCGAAGCGCGTTTACGCGTCGCCCGGGAAAACGCCAAACAGCAAAAACGCAACTTCGAGATCACCGAAAAGCTCTTCAACAGTGGCCAAACTGCCGAGCTCGACCTGCAACAAGCCAGAACCCAGTACTTGGGCACGTTGAGCACCATCCCCAACTTCGAAGATCAGCTCCAGCGCACCCGCAATGCGTTGGCGGTGTTGATTGGTCAGCCGCCCGGCGCACTGCCGCAACTGCTCGAGTACGAGGGATTGATCCCGCTGGTCGACCGTGCCGTGTTGCAAGATGTACCGGCCAACCTGCTGCTGCGTCGGCCCGACGTGCGCGCTGCCGAGCTCAATGTCGCTGCCCAGTCAGCGCTGATCGGTGTGGCCGAGAGTGATTTCTATCCGTCGCTGACCTTGCTGGGCAGCATCGTCTGGTCAACCGACACGCTCAGTGGCACGCCCCGGAATCTGGATTTGATCGGCGGCCCCAGTCTGCGCTGGAATCTGTTTGATCACGGCCAGATCAGCAACAACGTGCGCGTGCAGGATGCGCGGTTGCAACAGCTGATCGAGGCTTACCGCGACAAGGTTCGCCAGGCGGCACGCGAGGCGGACGATGCGGCCTATGGCCTGATCAAATCCCTGGAGCGCGAACGCATCCTGCGTGAGGCCGAAGTGGCCGCCAAGCGTTCGCTGGTGTTGGCCAGCGCGCAATATCGCGAAGGTTATTCGGACTTCCAGCGGGTGCTGGATGCGCAGCGTGCCTTGCTCGAACAACAGGACAATTACCTGGTCGCCCGCAGCAATGCCGTGAGTAATGTCATTGCCTTGTACAAAGCCGTGGGCGGTGGCTGGTACAGCGCCCAGCCGAAAGTTGATCCAACCACCCGCCAGCAAATGGAAAAACGCACTGACTGGGGCGATCTGCTGAAAGAGCCCCCCCCTGCACAGCCTGCCATTCCAATGTCTTACAAGGTAAAAGACCAATGAGTGAAACCGCCCCTTCCACGTCCGAGCCCCCAGTCGCCCAGGCACCAGCACCGGCTGCCGACCCGGCGAAAAAAGGCATCAAGTGGATCCTCCTACTGATCCTCCTGAGTCTGACCTGGTACCTGTTGGCGGATCGTTTCACACCCTATACACAACAGGCCCGGGTGGGTGCCTTTGTGATTCCGGTCGCCTCGGAAGTGGCAGGCCGCGTGACCCGGGTAAACGTGCGCAATAACCAGGACGTCAAGGCCGGCGAAATCCTTTTCGAGGTGGACCCTCAGCCGTACCAGATTACCGTCGACCGTGCACGTGCCGATCTTGAATCGACCCGCCGACAGATCGGTGCGAGCACCGCCGGCATTGCCTCGGCGCAAGCCAACTTGCGGGCCGCACAGGCCAATGAGCTCAAGGCGCGCCAGGACAATCAGCGTCTTGAGGGTTTGTATCGCGAAGACCCCGGCACCATTTCCGTACGGCTGCTCGAAGTGTCTCGCGCCAACCGCGAACAGGCTGTGAGTCAGGTCGCCGCTGCCCGCGCCGAAGTGCAGCGAGCGCGTGAGCAGGAAGGTGGCAGCGAGGAAGACAACGCCTTGCTGCGCAGTGCCGCCACGGCGTTGTCCAAAGCCGAACTGGATCTGTCCAACACGCAGATTCGCGCTCGCTCGGCCGGACTGATTACGGATCTGCGTACTGACGCTGGGCAATTCGCTGCTGCCGGTAGCCCGGTCATGACCCTGATCGCCATTCATGATGTGTGGATCAGTGCGGACATGACCGAGAACAACCTCGGTCTGGTGAAGCTCGACACGCCGGTTTCGATTGTTCTGGATGCTCTGCCGGGCGAGGTCTTCGAGGGGCGCGTGCGCAGCGTGGGTTACGGCGTCAGCGTGGGGCAGCCCCCCCCGCCTGGCACCTTGCCCAGCGTGCAGAACAGCCGCGATTGGTTGCGTCCGGCCCAGCGTTTCCCGGTCATTATCGAGTTTTCGCCAGACTCATTGAACACGTTGCGTGACAGTAGGGGGATCCGTGCCGGTGGGCAGGCCGAAGTCATGGCCTTCCCCACCGAGGGCAATCCGCTGAACCCACTCGGCCGCGTGTTTGTGGGGTTCATGAGCTGGCTGAGCTATGCCTATTAAGGGTATGTCTACTCGGCGCACGCCGCGGGATCAACGCGCAATGCGCCTGGCCACCGGTACAGCGTTGTGCCTCACCGCCAGTTTCGGCCTGGGCTTGCCGATTCCTTTTATGGCGCCGGTGCTTTGCCTGCTGTTGCTGGCCTCGGTCAATCGCCCGCTGCCGTTCAAGGCCGGACTGGTTCTCGCACTGGCCGCCATGTTGACCACCGGCATCGGCCTGCTATTGATCCCGGTCCTGCGTTATTACCCCATCAGCGGCGTGCTATTGATCAGCGTCGGTCTGTTCCTGGTCTTCCGCTTTGGCCTGCGCGGCGGCAACACCTTAATCATGACCTTCCTGGTGATTGGCCTGACCATGATTTCCTCGGCCGGTATCGCCGAATTCGATCTGGCGGCGATGGTCATCGGCGCACTGGTCAAGGGTTTGCTGCTCGCCGTTGTCGTCGTGGCGTTCAGTCATGGGTTATTCCCGGATCCACCCAATGCCCCTTCCCCGCCGGCGGCCCCACCCCTGCCGGCCGAGGAAGCCAGTCGGGTTGCGCTGCGTGCAACCCTGATCGTGTTACCGACATTCCTGCTGGCACTGATCGACCCGGCCGGTTATCTGCCCATCATCCTCAAGGCCGTCAGCCTCGGTCAGCAAAGCTCCACGACGAGCGCCCGCAATGCCGGTCGCGAGTTGCTCGGCTCAACCTTGCTCGCAGGCCTGTTGGCGATCCTGTTCTGGAGCGCCCTCAGTCTGTTTGTGCATCTGTGGATGTTCTTTCTGTGGATGTTGCTGTTCGGCCTGGTGCTGGCGCGCAAGCTGTATGCCCTGAGCCCGACGCGGTTTACCACGGGGTTTTGGCTCAATACGCTGATCACGCTGATCATCCTGTTGGGTCAGTCGGTACAGGACAGCGCAGCAGGCAAGGACGTTTACACAGCGTTCGCCATCCGCATGGGCTTGTTCATCCTCGTGACGCTGTATGCCTGCCTGATGGTCCATCTGCTCGAACAACGGCAGGAAAATGCTCAAGGGTTGACCTGATACCCCTTACCCTGCAGGCAGCTGGTATAGGCGGTAGAACTGGTCGAAGCACTGGTTTTCTCTTGCGCCCGCCGCTCCTGACGCTGACGCGAGCCTCCGACGACCGCTCCTGCCGCGGCGGTTTCCTTGGCGCGATTCTGGCGATAGTCCTGCTTTGCGTCATCGTCGACACGATCATAAAACTCGTCATGTTGACGTCCACGCACCTGGGCCCCCGCCGCACCGGCGGCAGCGCCCACCGCGGCCCCCTTCAGCCTTCCACCGCTAGGAGGCGGTGCAGCCGAGGCGCTCTGACTGGCCGCGATGTTGTGGCAATCGGTGATGTCCACTTGGGTTTGTTGCGAACTCTGCCCTTTCATCGGCACGACCGTTTCCGCCCACCCCTGGGTCCAGGAAACCGACAGTGAGATGCACAGGCTAATGGATGACAACCTTTTCATGATGACCTCCGACAGGGCCCGGCACTCTGCAAGCACACTGGGTCGGTAGACAGACCGCTCAATACGTCACACCTCGTGATCCTGAGCGTGGTTCAGCATAAAAGATTGTAGATCACCCCTTCTCACCCGCCCCCTTCCCTATTTGTGGTCAGCGTGCGGAACTAATTTTCGCGCCAGCACATGCCATGACCTAACCTGAATGGCTAAAGCCGCTGGAGGCATGCCTTTGCGTCCTGCATTGAAATTACTCATATTCGTTGTGTTCGCGCTGATGGGGGCGAACATCGGCGAGCTGTCGGCGGATGAACTACCCAACACGTCAAGCAACGATGAGGCCAGCGCTCCCGCTACGGTGTCAAAAAGCGATCTGGAAGCACTGCAATTAAGGCTGGACAACCTTAAACAGCAAGTGTCACTGACCAGTAACTACACCCAGTTGATAGGCTTTCAGGACAACGTTCAGTTGCTCTTCAGTGATGCGGACAAGTTGGCGGCGGTGTTACTTCCCGAGCAGGCGCAATTGCAAGCACAACTCAGTGTGCTCGGGACGGCATCTGCCACCAGCGTTGCCATGGAGAAGTCCGATCTCGTGAAACAGAGGTCTTATCTCACTGCTCAAAAAGACAAGGTGGATAACGATCTCAACATACTGCTGGCCATCAAAGAAGGCGCGACTAACCTCATCACTCAGATTGCCAGCATTCGGCGTACCCAACTGGAAACCGAACTGGCCCAGCGCACCGCCAGCTTCCTCAGCCCCCGGTTCTGGTTGCCGCTATTTTCTCCACTGCAGGAAGATAAAAACCGTCTGACGTTTTTGATTGACCAGTCCAACAGTGCCATTCAGTCCGTCTGGCAACCCGGCCGGCGTGCCGCGACGGTCACGTTGTTATTGCTGGCCCTGGCCTTCTGGACGCCGGGGCGAAGGCTGGCAGAGCGTGGTTTGACATGGATCTGCATCCATCGAGTACCGGAAGGTCGTCTGCGCAGAAGTTCATTGGCGATAGCGACGGTACTTGCCACGATGTTGAGCGCAGGTTGCGCAATCCAGCTCATCTCCGCGGCGGCTACCTGGCTTCAACCATTACCTCAGCCACTGCAAGGTTACTTCGACGATGTCGAGAAAGTCGCTTACGCCTGCGCCCTGATTATCGGTCTGAGTAGGGCCCTCCTGTCTAAACGCAATCCCTCATGGCGGTTGCCTGGCATCGCCGATGAAGTAGCACTTGCAATAAGCCCTTTTCCGGCGCTGCTGGCCGGATCAATGCTGATACTCATCTCGCTGGTACAAGTCACCAATGCGACGGGTATGAGTTCGCAGGTGGTTCTGTTCAGCCGGGGCGTCGTGTCATTAGTCGTCATCTTGATAATGGGTGCGTTATTGCTACGCGTCAGTAAAACCCGCCGAGCGATGGTCATTGCCGGGGAACACCCTGAGTCAGGTACTACGCTGGCGGGACTGATTTATACCGGCGTCAGTATCGCCATGTTGATCTCGATTTTTGGCCTGCTGGTTGGCTACATCTCCCTGGCCCGATTCATCACTTACGAAATTGTCTGGCTCTATATCGTTATTGCCAGCTTCTATTTGCTGACGCAGTTGTTCAAGGACCTGTGTGATTACCTGTTTTCGCCAAAGCACCCAAGCGGCAAAACGATCAAACAGCTGCTGGGTATCGGCGACGTACGGCTTGAACAAATCGAGGTTGTTGTGTCGGGTATTGGCAGAGCGGCATTACTGCTAATTGCCGTGATTACAACGTTTGTGGGGGGGATTGGAGCGACCTTTGGACAATTGACTGACAGGGTTTCAGCCATCCTCGGCGGCGATGGCCTGCGCAAGCTGAATATTATTCCGGGCAATCTGTTGAATGCGGTCCTCGCGCTGTTGATCGGTATTTATCTGATTCGATCGCTGCGCAGATGGCTGGATAACGAATTCCTGCCGAAAACCGATATGGACCCCGGCATGGGGGCGTCGCTGAGCACCCTGTTCAGTAATATCGGGTACGCGCTGGTCATTCTGCTGGCGTTGTCTTCATTGGGCGTCAAATGGACGAATCTGGCCTGGATCGTCAGTGCGTTGTCGGTGGGGATCGGCTTCGGCTTGCAGGAGATCGTCAAGAACTTCGTATCCGGGTTAATCCTGCTCACCGAGCGACCGGTCAAGGTCGGCGACCTGATCAGCATCAGCGGGGTCGAAGGCGATATCCGGCGGATCAATGTCAGGGCCACCGAGATACAACTCAGTGATCGCTCGATCGTGATCGTGCCCAACTCGCAGCTTATTTCCCAGAACCTGCGCAATGTGACCATGGGCGGCAGCGCCCAAGGGGTGGCCACACTCGAACTGGTGTTCCCTCTGGATATCGACCCCGAACAAGTCAAAACCCTGCTGTACACCACCTATTGCGAACATGAAACCATCCTCGACAAACCCGCCCCCGTTGTCCGATTCAGCAATCTGAGCCCTGAAGGCATCACCCTGACCATCACCGGTTATGTCAGCAGCCCACGGATTGTCAGTACGACCAAGAGCGATCTGCTCTTTGAAATCCTGAAGCGATTGGGTGCGGCCGGCATCGAATTGGCCAAGCCGGTCCCTCCTGCGTGACGCCCATCTGACCTGTCCCAGGCTTACCCGCGACCTGTTGCGCCACAGGGCTTGCGGGCAAGCGTCTGACTGGGAAGTTCGTTGAACAACGCGCGATAACTGCTGGAAAATCGGCCCAAATGCCAGAACGACCAATGCATCGCTACTTCGGCAACGGTGGTGTCCATCGCTGTGCGACTGAGCAATTCGCGGCGTGCGCTGTTGAGTCGGCGCAAGCGCAGCCAAAGGGTCGGGGTCATCCCGGTATAAGCCTTGAATGCATGCTGCAACTGCCGCAATGAAACCCCGGCAATTTGCGAAAGCTCCAGCAGATTCAGGGTCTCTTCCGGGGTGTCAGCCGCCCATTCACCGATGCGTTTCATCACTGCACGTTCTTCGGCGCGGCGCTGTAAACCTCCGCGATCTAGGCAAATACACGCGTTGTCGAGGATGTACAGGCAGTCTTCCAGCAACTGCTGGGTCAACGCCTCCTTGCTCGGCGGATCGAGCGTCTGCGCCAGTCGGGTCAACGTCCCGCTGAGCCAGCGACTGAACAATGCGTTCTGTCCCGAGTTCAGTGGCGCCATGAACAGACCTTCCAGCCTGGCCACATTCAAACCGTGACGCTGCACGAACTCCGGACCGAACACCACGGCGATTTCCTGGTAGTTCTCCGGGGTGATCCAGATGTTGCGGCTTTCGCCATTCAACACGTACAGCGCGTTGTCGCTGCGATCGAAACAGAACGCCAGCGCACCTTCGGGCGCGCTGAAATTCTGCTCGACCCGGGTGTTCATCTGTTCCTCGTAAATCTCTACGCCTTGCAGGTCCAGGTAGCGCACGCGCCCGGCGAAATGCCCCGGTGACATTTGCTGGTAATACTGCACCCAACCCGGTGTGGCGCGGATTTGCTCGGCTACATCGGCGGTGTCGAACGCTTGGACTTGCAGGGGGTTGCAGGTTGTCATGGGTGACCTTACGCACTCGTTTGGTGCGTTTTGGTGCTGCTGAAAGTGGATAGATGGAACGTCAAGGCTCGCCCAAGATAGTCGTCAACGCGCCACAGGGGAAGTGTGTGGTGGATGAAACCAGCCTCCCCGGCGTAAATAAAACCAATAACGAGGTCTTTATGAATGTCCCTTTCGATCAGCTGCTCACGTGGCTGAAAGATCACAAGATTACCGAAGTCGAGTGTGTGGTCAGCGACTTGACCGGCATCGCACGCGGCAAAATTGCACCCACCAACAAGTTCCTGCATGAGCGAGGCATGCGCCTGCCGGAAAGTGTGCTTTTGCAAACGGTAACCGGGGACTTTGTCGACGACGACATCTACTACGACCTGCTCGATCCGGCCGACATCGACATGGTGTGCAAGCCCGTCTCCGACGCGGTGTACGTGATTCCATGGGCCATCGAGCCCACCGCTATCGTGATTCACGATACCTTCGACAAGTTCGGCAACCCGATCGAGCTGTCACCGCGCAACGTGCTGAAAAAAGTCCTGCAGCTGTACACCGACAAAGGCTGGCGGCCGATTGTCGCGCCGGAAATGGAGTTCTACCTGACCCAGCGCTGCGAAGATCCGGACTTGCCGCTCAAGGCACCGCTGGGTCGTTCGGGCCGTGCGGAAAGTGGTCGTCAGTCGTTTTCCATCGACGCTGCCAACGAATTCGATCCGCTGTTTGAAGACGTGTACGACTGGTGTGAACTTCAAGGTCTGGACCTCGATACCTTGATCCACGAAGACGGCCCGGCGCAGATGGAAATCAACTTCCGTCATGGTGACGCACTGGATCTGGCCGACCAGATCACCGTGTTCAAGCGCACCCTGCGCGAAGCGGCGCTCAAGCACAACGTCACTGCGACCTTCATGGCCAAACCGATTGGCGATGAACCCGGCAGCGCCATGCATATCCACCAGAGCGTCGTGGACATTGCCACCGGCCAGCCGATCTTTGCCGATGCCGACGGGCAGATGAGCGAGCTGTTCCTGCATCACATCGGCGGCCTGCAAAAGTACATCCCCAAAGTGCTGCCGATGTTTGCGCCGAACGTCAATTCGTTCCGTCGCTTCCTGCCGGACACTTCGGCGCCGGTGAACGTCGAATGGGGCGAAGAAAACCGCACCGTGGGTCTGCGTGTGCCGACTTCAACGCCGGACGCGATGCGCGTGGAAAACCGTTTGCCGGGCGCCGACGCCAACCCTTATCTGGCGATCGCAGCAAGCCTGTTGTGCGGGTATCTGGGCATGGTCGAGCGCATCGAACCGAGTGCTGCGGTCCAGGGTCGTGCCTATGAACGCCGCAACCTGCGCCTGCCGATCACCATCGAAGACGCTCTGACGCAGATGGAAGAATGCGAAACCATCGGGCGTTATCTGGGCAGCAAATTCGTCCGCGGATATGTCGCGGTCAAGCGTGCCGAACACGAGAACTTCAAACGGGTGATCAGCTCGTGGGAGCGAGAGTTCCTGCTGCTCAGCGTCTGAGATCTGCGCTGCCCGTGAGGGCCTCATCGCGAGCAAGCTCGCTCCCACATTTGGAATGCATTCCCCTGTGGGAGCGAGCTTGCTCGCGATGAGGCCGCAAGAACACCAAAGAAACTCCGGAAGAATCCAATAACTATAAGAGGTGTCGAATGCGTCTATTGAAATCCGTGGTGCCGGTCGCCCTGGCGTTATTGTTCAGCGCCGTTGCGCAGGCCCAGCCAACCGTCAGCGTCTACAACTGGACCGATTACATCGGCGAGACCACTCTCGTCGACTTCCAGGCGAAAAGCGGGATCAAGGTGATCTACGACGTGTTCGATTCCAACGAAACCCTGGAGGGCAAATTGCTCGCCGGCCGCACCGGGTATGACGTGGTGGTGCCGTCCAACCACTTCCTCGCTCGCCAGGTGAAAGCCGGCGCGTTCCTGAAGCTCGATCGTTCGCAGCTGCCCAACTTCAAGAACCTCGACCCGAAACTGCTGGCGCTGCTGGAGAAAAACGATCCGGGCAACGAACACTCGGTCCCATACCTGTGGGGCACCAACGGCATTGGCTACAACGTCGACAAGGTCAAGCAAGTGCTCGGCATTGACCGCATCGATTCCTGGGCCGTGTTTTTCGAACCGGAGAACCTGAAGAAACTCAGCCAGTGCGGTGTGTCGATGATGGATTCGGCCGATGAAGTATTCCCGGCCGTTCTCAATTACATGGGCATGGACCCGCGCAGCGAAAACCCTGAAGACTTCAAAAAAGCTGAAGCCAAGCTGTTGACCATCCGCCCTTACATCACCTACTTCCACTCCTCCAAGTACGTGTCGGACTTGGCCAACGGTGACATCTGCGTGGCTTTCGGTTACTCGGGTGATGTGTTCCAGGCCGCGAACCGGGCCAAGGAAGCCAAGAACGGCGTGAACATCGCCTACGCGATTCCCAAGGAAGGCAGTAACTTGTGGTTCGACCTGTTGGCGGTTCCCGCAGACGCCAGCAACCAGAAAGAGGCGCATGCTTTCATCAATTACCTGCTCGATCCGCAAGTGATTGCCAAGGTCAGTGCGTCAGTCGGTTACGCCAACCCGAACCCGGCGTCCAAGCAAGACATGGACCCAGAGCTGGTCAACAATCCTGAGGTTTATCCGCCTCAGGCAGTCCTCGACAAGCTCTACATTTCGACCACCCCACCCCAGGCAATCATGCGTTTGATGACCCGTTCCTGGAGCAAAGTGAAGTCCAACCAATGAACCAGTACAGCAACGAACATGCTCGCTCCTATTACGCGGCGTCAGCCAATGGAATGGCGCCCTACCCTACACTGGCCGCGGACCTTGAGGCCGATGTCTGTGTGATCGGCGGCGGCTTTACCGGCGTTAACACGGCGATCGAACTGGCGCAGCGCGGACTCTCGGTGATTTTGCTGGAGGGCCGACGGATCGGCTGGGGTGCCAGCGGGCGCAACGGGGGTCAGTTGATCCGCGGTATCGGCCATGACGTCAGCGGTTTTGCCCGTCATGTCGGTGAAGAAGGCGTGCGCTACCTTGAGCGTGCGGGCGTCGAGTCGGTAGCGCTCGTGGGCAACCGCATTCGTGAACACGGGATTGATTGCGACCTGCGCTGGGGGTTCTGTGAACTGGCCAATACTAAAGCGCAGTTCGCGGCGTTCAAGGCTGAGCAGCAAGGCCTTGCCGAATCGGGTTACGCCCACGAAACCCGACTCGTCGGGCCGGAGCAGATCCGGCAGCAGGTGGTGAACTCAGGCGTGTATGCCGGTGGTCTCGTCGATATGGGCTCGGGTCACTTGCACCCGCTCAATCTTGTTCTTGGCGAAGCGCTATTGGCGCAATCCTTAGGGGTGCAGATCTTCGAGCAAAGCCCGGTGCTGGAGTTGATCCATGGCAGCACGGTGCAGGTTCGCTGTGCCGGCGGCACGGTGCGCGCCGGCAGTCTGGTGCTGGCGTGCAACGCTCACCTGGAAGAGCTCGAACCGAAACTGAGCGGCAAGGTTCTCCCGGCGGGCAGCTACATCATCGCCACCGAGCCGTTGGCGCCCGAACAGGCAGCGCAATTGATCCCGCAAAATCTGGCGCTCTGCGACCAGAAAGTCGGCCTGGATTACTACCGGCTCTCGGCAGATCGACGTTTGCTGTTCGGCGGCGCCTGTCATTATTCCGGGCGTGATCCGGCGGACATCGAAGCTTACATGCGCCCGCATATGCTCAAGGTCTTCCCGCAACTGGCCAACGTGCGTATCGACTATCAATGGGGCGGCAAGATTGGCATCAGCGCCAATCGCTTCCCACAGGTCGGGCGCTTGAGCCAGCATCCCAACGTGTTTTACGCCCAAGGTTACTCCGGTCACGGCCTGAACGTGACCCACTGGTGCGCAAAGCTGTTGGGCGAAGCGATCCACGTCGGACACAGTCAGGGCTTTGACGTGTTCAGCGCCGTGCCGCACATGACCTTTCCCGGTGGGCCTATGCTGCGCTCTCCACTGCTGGCCCTCGGCATGTTCTGGTATCGCCTGCGCGAACTGCTCGGCTGACCGCCCTCCTACCTTCGATCAAACGCCATTCCCCTGTAGGAGCTGCCGAAGGCTGCGATCTTTTGACCTTGATCTTGAAGATCAAAAGATCGCAGCCTTCGGCAGCTCCTACAGGAGATCACCGTCCGTCCGCATCCCATTGAACAGCCTTTTAATTTGCTCAATCGCTAGGCGCTTCTATATTGAGGGAGTGCTCTGACTTCCCTGCGTCCTGGCGAGTGCAGCCTATGGCTACGACTGACCCACTGATCATCTGCGAGCACTGCGACTGTGTGTATGAAAAAGTCACGCTCGCCAAACATCAGAAAACCCTGTGTATGCGCTGCGGCGGCGTGCTTCAGCGCTATAACGGCCTGTCGGTGGAGCAGCGACTGGCCTTGACCTTCACCGCCGCGGTGCTGTGGATTTTCGCCAATTTCTATCCGGTCATGAGCATCAGCCTAAAGGGCCTGAAAAACAGCGCGACATTGTGGGATTCAGTGCTGGCCCTGAGTCATGGCCCGATCACGTTCATTGCCATGGTGGCGGCGATTGCCATCATCATCGCGCCGATTTTTCAGCTACTCCTGCTGATCTGGGTCCTCAGCTTCGCCCTCGGCTCCCGACGCTCGCCCGGTTTCAGATTCTGCATGCGCTGGCTGGAAACCCTTCGGCCCTGGAGCATGCTGGAAGTGTGCTTGCTGGGGGCCATGGTGGCGGTGTTCAAACTCGCAGGATTACTCGATGTGCTGCCGGGTATCGGCCTGTTTGCCCTGGCTGTCCTCAGCCTGATGATGATCCGCCTTGCCGGGCGCGATATCCGTGATCTGTGGGACATCCTATGAACACACCACCGACTGCCAGTGAACTCAACCTGTGCTTGTGTCACAGCTGCGGCCTGGCCTGTGACATGACCGATGAGCCTCACGAATGCGAACGCTGCGGCGCGCCGCTGCATCGGCGCAAGATCAACTCCCTGACCCGGACCTGGGCCTACCTGCTGACATCGCTGGTGTTTTATATCCCGGCCAATCTGCTGCCGGTGATGAACACCACCATGCTCGGCAGTGGCGCCGACAGCACGATCATGAGCGGCGTACTGGAGTTCTGGCAGCATGGCGCCTGGGACATCGCCCTCATCATTTTCATCGCCAGCATCGCGGTGCCGGGCATCAAATTCGTCGCCCTGACGTTGCTGCTGGTCACCGTGCAGCGCAACAGCCAATGGGCGCGCAAGGAAAGATCAAAGCTTTACCGTTTCGTCGAACTGATCGGCTATTGGTCGATGCTCGACGTGATTGTTGTCGCGCTGGTAGCCGCGCTGGTGAAGTTCCAGGCGTTGGGCGATATCGAACCGCGCGTGGGCATTCTGTTTTTCGGCCTGGTGGTGGTCTTCACCATGCTATCGGCGATGAGTTTCGACCCGCGCATGATCTGGGATAAAGAGCGGAAAAACCCGCAAAACGAGGAGGTCATGGATGAAGTCGCAAGCCACTGACGGGCCGCAAGCCCCCGGCCAGGCCCCTGTCAAGACCCGCCGCTTCAGCGTTTCGCTGGTGTGGATCGTGCCGATCGTCGCAGTGCTGGTGGGGATTTCCCTGGTCGTACACACCATGATGCAGGAAGGTCCGACCATTACCGTCACGTTCAAAACCGGCAGCGGCCTGACGGCCAACAAGACCGAGGTCAAATACCGCAACGTGGTGATCGGCCATGTCTCGGACGTGGAGCTGAGCAACGATCAGAAGAGCGTCAACGCCACCATCAAACTGTCCAAGCAGGCGGAAAGTTTCACCCGCGAAGACTCGCAATTCTGGGTTGTGCGTCCGCGTATTGGCGCTGGCGGGGTGTCGGGGATCGATACCCTGCTGTCCGGGGACTACATTGGCGCCGACATCGGCCAGGCCAATGCTCGTGCAAAAAACTTTATCGGCCTGGAGAACCCGCCGCCGATTACCTATGGCGAGCCGGGCAAGCGCTTCACCCTGCACACCCAGGACCTCGGTTCGCTGGACATTGGCTCTCCGGTTTACTACCGCAAGATTCCGGTGGGGCAAGTGGTGGCCTATGCCCTGGACGCCGACGGTAAAGGGGTCAACATCGAAGTGTTCATCCACGCGCCCAATGATGCCTACGTCACTAAAAACACCCGGTTCTGGAACGCCAGCGGGATCGACGTGAATGTCGGCGCCAACGGCTTTTCGGTGAAAACCGAATCGCTGTCATCCATCCTGGTGGGCGGCATCGCCTTCCGCGCTCCGGAATACAGCCCTAACGATCAACCGGCCGCCGAGGACAAAGCCTTCGACCTGTTCGAAGACCAGCTAACCGCCCTCGCCCCGCCCAGTGGCAAGGGGCAATTCTTGAGTTTGCGTTTCGATCAGGCCTTGCGCGGGCTCAGGGTCGGCGCGCCGGTGGAATTCCTTGGCATAGAGTTCGGCAGAGTCGTGTCGGTCAATCTGGATTTCGACGCGAAAAAGCGCAGTTTTCCGGTCAATGTCGGCGTCATGATCTACCCGCAACGCCTCGGCCAGGCCCACATCAAAATGCTCGAGGTCTTGAAGCATGACCCCAACGACGAAGCCGCGGGCGTGCGGCTGATGGGCTCCTTCATCGACAACGGTCTGCGGGCCCAGGCCCGGAGCGGCAACCTGTTGACCGGCCAACTCTACATTGCGCTCGACTTCTACCCCAAAGCAGAGAAAGTGGTGTTCGATCCGACCGCCCGTCCAGTCACTATCCCAACCGTTCCTGGCAGCCTCGAACAATTACAGGAAAAACTGGAGGGCATGGTCAACAAGATCAACCAACTGCCGATCGAGCGCATTGCCGGCAACCTGGACAGCAACCTCGTCGAACTGCGTAAAGGTCTGGCGCAATTCAACGCCAAGACCCTGCCCGGCGTTCAGACCACCCTGGCGGACGTCAGCAAGACCCTGCAATCGGCCAGTTCGACCTTGGCCGAAGACTCGCCGCAACGTGAACAATTAGGTCAGACCCTCGACGAACTCGGGCGCATGTCGCGCTCCTTGCGTGAACTCTCGGATTACCTGGGACGGCATCCGGAATCGCTGATTCGCGGTCGTCCCGACAATGCTGCGCCGATGGACCTGCAGGGGCCGCCGCGCAAATGACCACAGGAGCATCACTCATGGTTTATCCGCTGAAGATCAGCTTGGTCACTGCATTGTTGCTGCTCGCCGCTTGCCGCAGCGATCCGATTCAATTTCACACCCTGATTCCGGCTCAACCGGGCCTTGCGGCGAGGAGCAGCGGTGCGGAAATCCAGATTGAGGGAATCAGCGTACCGCCCCAGGTCGATCGTCCGCAGATCGTCATTCGCCAAGGTAACAGTGGCATGGCGATCCTCGAAACCGAGTGGTGGGCTGCGAGTCTGGTGGATGAATTGCGTAGCGCGCTGGTCGATCAAATGGTCAACGCCAATCCCCGGCATAACCTGTCGGTGCGAGTGGACGTGCAGCGCTTCGACTCGGTTCCCGGTCAATATGCTTTGATCGACGTCAAGTGGCGCCTGCGCAATCTGAGCGAAGGTGATGCTGCGCTGGTCACCTGCCGCAGCACATTGCAGACGCCTTCAGGTGCTTCCATAGATGAACTGGTGGCGGCTCAACAAAACAACGTCAAACGCCTCGCCGCGCTTATCAGCCAGGCCGCTGGCGGAATGCAAAAAGGGTGTCCATCGGCTTAATTAAGCCATAACGCGATCCGTAGCAGCTGGCGAAGCCTGCGTTCGGCTGCGTAGCAGTCGTCAAACCTGAGCTCGCGGTTTAACTGAATGACCGCAGTGTCTGATTTCACGACTGCTTCGTCCGAACGCGGCCCGAGCCGAACGCAGGCTTCGCCATCTGCTACAAGTGATGCGTTGCTATTGAAATTTTGACGCTTTTTTCTCATTTGGCACTTTACATTTGCCGCGCCTTAAGCATGCAAATGATTCGTATTGATCTACACTGATCGACGACCCTTCCCCGTCGATTCTGCCAAGTCTGCGCGCACGATTTTTAAAACTGGAGCTGCCAACGCATGAATTCCCCTTTTCCTTCTTTCCTGAAAACAGCATTGCTGGCCACCGCGTTGCTGAGTGCCGGTCACCTGTATGCAGCGGATGCCGATGGCATCGTGGTCTACAACGCCCAGCACGAAAGCCTGACCAAATCCTGGATCGAGGGCTTTACCAAGGAAACCGGCATCAAGGTCACCGTGCGCAATGGCGACGACACCGAGATGGGCAATCAGATCGTGCAGGAAGGTGCCGCCTCCCCGGCCGACGTGTTCCTGACCGAAAACTCCCCGGCCATGGTGCTGGTCGACAACGCGGGGCTGTTTGCACCGGTTGCGCCGGCCACCCTGGAGCAGGTCGGCGATGCTTACCGCCCGGCCCATGGCAAATGGGTGGGGATCGCCGCGCGCTCCACGGTGTTTGTCTATAACCCGAGCAAACTGCCCGAAGCCGAGCTGCCCAAGTCATTGATGGACCTGGCCGCCCCGAGCTGGAAAGGTCGCTGGGGCGCTTCGCCGGCCGGTGCCGACTTCCAGGCCATCGTCGCCGCCGTGCTGGAGCTCAAGGGTGAAGCCGCCACCCTGGAGTGGTTGAAAGGGATGAAAACCAACTTTACGGCGTATCGGGGCAACAGCGCCGTGCTCAAAGCGGTCAACGCCGGACAAATCGACAGCGGCGTGATCTACCACTATTACAGCTTCGGCGACCAGGCCAAGACCGGCGAAAACAGCAAAAACACCGCCCTGCACTACTTCAAACACAAGGATCCGGGCGCGTTTGTCAGCGTCTCCGGTGGCGGCGTTCTGGCGTCCAGCAAACACAAGGAACAAGCCCAGGCGTTCCTCAAGTGGATTGTCGGTAAAGATGGCCAGGCCATCCTCAAAACCGGCAAATCGTTCGAATACGCCGTGGGCAAGAACGCTGAATCCAATCCAAAACTGGTGCCTTTGCAGCAACTCGACGCGCCGACAGTCGATGCTTCAAAACTCGACAGTAAAAGAGCCGTGGAGTTGATGACTCAGGCGGGACTGCTCTAATTGATGCCTGAAACTTTGCCAGCGGGTATCGCTGAGGCGATACCCGCGAATTTGCGACGACGATCCCGCGGCCTCTTCGCGGGGCGTGGTGGCGCGTGGGTGATCGGTTTGTCGATGCTGGTGTCGCTGCTGTCGCTGCTGCCGATTGCCTTCGTCATCGGCGTATCGTTTCAGACAGGCTGGGCGACCCTTGTGCCGCTGGTGTTCCGGCCGCGGGTCGCTGAATTGTTGATCAACACCGTTTTACTGGTGGTGATCACGATTCCGTTGTGTGTCACGTTGGGCCTGTCTCTGGCCTGGTTGACAGAGCGCACCGACCTGCCGGGACGGCGTTGGTGGTCGTTGTTGGCGACCGCGCCGCTGGCAGTTCCGGCCTTCGTTCACAGCTATGCGTGGGTCAGTCTGGTCCCGCCGATTCACGGGCTGTTTGCCGGGGTTCTGGTCTCGGTCATCGCCTACTTCCCGTTCCTCTACCTGCCGATTGCTGCGACCCTGCGCAGGCTCGATCCGGCCATCGAAGACGTTGCCGAATCGCTGGGGCTAAAGCCCTGGGCGATATTTTTCCGCGTGGTGCTGCCGCAACTGCGCCTGGCCATCTGCGGCGGCGCATTGCTGGTGGGCCTGCACCTGCTGGCGGAATATGGCCTGTACGCGATGATCCGCTTCGACACCTTCACCACGGCGATCTTCGATCAGTTCAAGTCCACCTTCAACGGCCCCGCCGCCCACATGTTGGCCAGCGTGCTCGCCCTGTGTTGCCTGGTGATGTTGACCGCAGAATCGGCCGCTCGCGGTACGGCGCGTTACGCCCGCGTCGGGTCGGGAAGCGCTCGCGAACAGCGGGTGATGCGCCTGAAACCCGCAACCTCCCTCCTCGCGCTGACCGTACAGATCGTGACCTGTGCACTGGCATTGGGCGTGCCACTGGTGACCTTGGGTAACTGGCTGATAGCCGGCGGTACGCAGGTCTGGCAGATGGACGAACTTCTGCCGGCGCTGGAACAGACGTTGCTGTTCGGCGTTGCGGGTGCCGCCGTCACCACCTGCGCCGCCATTCCGATTGCCTGGCTGTCGATTCGCTCTCCGGGCCGGTTGCAACGTGTGCTGGAAAGCTGCAACTACATCACCAGTTCGTTGCCCGGGATCGTTGTGGCCCTGGCATTGGTGACCGTCACCATCCATTTCGCCCGGCCGATTTACCAGACGACTGTCACGGTGTTGCTGGCGTATCTGCTGATGTTTTTGCCCCGCGCCCTGGTGAGTTTGCGCGCCGGTATCGCGCAGGCACCGGTAGAGCTGGAACATATGGCCCGCAGCCTCGGCCGCTCGCCCGCCCGGGCATTGTGGCTGATCACCCTGCGCCTGGCCGCGCCCGGCGCTGCCGCTGGCGCCGCGCTGGTATTTTTGGCGATCACCAATGAGTTGACCGCCACCCTGCTGCTCGCCCCCAACGGCACGCGCACCCTGGCCACCGGATTCTGGGCCATGACCAGCGAAATCGATTACGCCGCGGCTGCGCCCTATGCCTTGCTGATGATTTTGCTGTCGCTTCCGTTGACCGGACTTCTTTATCACCAATCCAAACGAACGGCTGGCCGATGAACGCTCTTGAACTTCATTCCATTTCCAAGTCCTACGGCGCCCATCAAGCGCTGGAAAGCATCAACCTGTCGGTGCCAACGGGCAGCCGAACGGTCATCGTCGGCCCGTCCGGCTCAGGAAAAACCACGCTGTTGCGGATGATCGCCGGCTTCGAATTCCCGGATACGGGCCGTCTTTCACTCAATGGACAAACGCTCGTCGACAACACCCACGAAGTCCCGGCGCATCAGCGTTTGATTGGTTATGTTCCCCAGGACGGCGCCTTGTTCCCGCACATGACCGTGGCCGCGAACATCGGTTTCGGGCTTTCGATAAAGGGCGGTGCAAAACAGGAGCGCGTCGCAGAGTTGATGGACAGCGTGGCACTGGATGCAAACATGGCCAACCGTTGGCCCCATGAGCTCTCCGGCGGCCAGCAACAGCGCGTGGCACTGGCACGGGCGTTGGCGCAACAGCCGCGCTTGATGTTGCTGGACGAGCCGTTTTCGGCCCTCGACACCGGACTTCGAGGCGCCATGCGCAAAATGGTCGCACGGCTGCTGACAGACGCCGGCGTGACCACCATTCTGGTCACCCATGACCAGAGTGAAGCCTTGTCGTTTGCCGATCAACTCGCGGTGATGCGCGACGGTCGGCTGGTGCAGTCAGGCCATCCGCTGGACCTTTACCGCTACCCCGAGGATGAACAAACCGCACTGTTTCTGGGGGATGCCGTGGTCTTGCCCGCCAGAATCGAAGCCGGCTGGGCCCATTGCGATCTCGGTCGGATACCGGTGAACAATCACCGGAACAACAAATCGGCGCAGATCATGCTGCGTCCCGAGCAACTGCAACTCGTCAGCATCCAGCCCAGCCCGACCAAGGCTGCCGGGTGCCGCGCCGTCGTGACCGAGCGGGATTTCAGCGGCAATACCTGCACGTTGACGGTGGAGTTGGAAACGTTGGCTTCCGGGCAACAGCCTGGTCGATCATTAATGGTGCGCAGTTCGGGCCTGTATGCGCCACCCGCCGGCAGTGCGGTTCACGTCTCGACGATCGGCCATGCCCACGTACTGAGCGAATCTTGAACCCCGCCCATCAAAGATCGAACCGGTCCACGGCCCGACGCCGTTCGTTGTCATCGCGCACATCGTAGTTGGCCGTCGTCTGGATGTTGCTGTGATGGGCGAGTTTCTGGGCGATCGACAAGTCATACTCCTCAATCACTCGGGTAATGAACGAACGTCGAAAGTCATGCGGCATGATTTTCACCCCGACCTGCGCACCCCGCTGTCGGGCGATGTAATAGATCGCATGTTTGGTGATGCGCTCGCGGGTGATGTGGCTGCCGCGACGAATGCGGTTGAACAGGAACGGATCGTCCGTTTCGCCCTCCTTCAGTAGCGAGCGCCGCAGTTCCAGCCAGTCATTGAGTTTGGCGAACGCCCAGGCCGGTGCGTACTTGATCAATTGCTTGTTGCCCTTGGCGGTCACACGAAGGCTGCGCTCGGCGAAATCGACCTGGTTCAGGTCCAGGTTCACCGATTCCGATTTGCGCATGCCCGAGCCATACAAAATCCCGATGATCGCCGCATCCCTCAACCCTTGTGGCCGTGGATCGGCAGCGCAGACCGCCATCAACTCCTGGATCAGCGTACGCCTGAGGTTGCGCCCCTGGGACAATCGCGTGCCGGCAATCCCCTTGACCGAGCGCATTTTCAGCAAGTGTTCCTGACTGATCAGGCTCATGCGCCACGCTTCGTTCATCACCCCGCGCACCGCGTTGACGTACAGCGAAGAGGTGTTCGGCGCGTAGCCGTCCGTGCGCAAGGTGGCCACCAGCGCGATGACATCTTCCGGTTGCAGGTTGTGCCAGGGAATCTCCTCGACGTTCATGTCTTCAAAGCCCAACCGGTCAGCGGCGTCCTGCAACACATAACGCATGGTCAGTTGGCTGGAGGGCGCCAGACGTGCCAGGTACAGGGTCAGCGGATTGGTCTTTGAGGGAATTGAGTCGGTAGCGGGTAAGTCAATCAAACGAAACGGCCTTAAGTGGAAACAGTTCATTAAACAACTAAGGATTGAAACATCCTTCCTATAAAGCGGAACACTTCGGTAGGACTTTCTACTAAAAAACTCGATGAACGGCAGAAGTCTGAACAGGGGCTCTATGACTTTCAGAATAAACAGAGGTGTTGGGCCTGGCGCCTGAAACGCCCGGACGTGACGTTATACAACACGATAGGCGAATTGAAATATGGCCTTGCCTATTCTGATGGCGCACGGCAGCAAGTCGATCCGCACTCAGGAGTGCCCCATGAAAATCAGTGTATTTGGTAGCGGTTACGTTGGCCTGGTGCAAGCGGCTGTCCTGGCTGAAGTCGGCCACGACGTGGTCTGCATGGACATTGACGAGAAGAAAGTCGAACTGCTGCAACAAGGCCACGTGAGTATTTTCGAACCGGGGCTGGCCAGCCTGGTGCGCGAAAGTCTGGAAGCCAAGCGGCTGCAATTCACCACGGACGAGAAGCTCGCGGTGCAGCACGGGCAAGTGCTGTTCATCGCGGTGGGAACCCCGTCCCGGGACGATGGCTCGGCTGACTTGCGTTATGTGCTGTCGGTGGGAGAAGCCGTGGCGCGTCATCGTGAACAACCGGTGATTCTGGTGGAGAAATCCACGGTGCCGGTGGGCACGGGTGACACCTTGCGCGCGCACATCGACAAGTGCCTGATCAAGGTCGGCCGCTTGCTGCAGTTCGATATCGTCTCCAACCCGGAATTTTTGAAAGAAGGCTCGGCCGTGGCCGATTGCCGGCGCCCGGACCGGATCATCATCGGCTGCGAACGCGAAGATGTACGTGACGTGATGCGCGACCTTTACGCGCCATTCAACCGCAACCATGAACGGATCATGTTCATGGACCTGCGCAGCGCCGAGCTGACCAAGTACGCCGCCAACTGCATGCTGGCGACCAAGATCAGCTTCATTAATCAGATCGCCGAACTGGCCGAACACCTGGGCGCCGACATCGAATCGGTGCGCCTGGGCATCGGCGCCGATTCGCGCATTGGTTACCACTTCATCTACCCCGGTTGCGGTTATGGCGGTTCGTGCTTTCCCAAAGACATGCGCGCGCTGATCCACAGCGCCGAAGAGGCTCATTGTTCCAGCGATCTGCTGCAAGCGGTGGAAGCGATCAACCAGCGTCAGAAGCACAAGCTGTTCGAGCGCATCAACGCGTTCTACAAGGGCGATTTGCGCGGCAGGACCTTTGCCGTGTGGGGGCTGGCGTTCAAACCGAACACCGACGACATGCGCGATGCACCTAGCCGGGTGCTGCTGGAGTCGCTGTGGGCCGCCGGGGCCAATGTCCGCGCGTTCGACCCGGAAGCCATGCAGGAAACCCAGCAGCTGTATCCCGATGAATCGAGGTTGATGTTGATGGGCACGCCGGAATCGGTATTGTCCGGCGCTGACGCGTTGATCATCTGCACCGAATGGCAGCAGTTCAAGGCCCCGGATTTCAGCCTGATCCAGCAGCGGCTCAATGCACCGCTGATCTTCGACGGACGCAACCTGTACGACGCCGATCGCCTGGCCCGCGCCGGTTTCATGTACTTCCCGATGGGCCGTGGTGAGTCTCGCAACTTGCCGATTCCGCATCAGCAATGGCCAGTGGCTTCGGTTGTTGCTTGATTTGCGCTTTGGTCGTTTTACATTCTGGTGTTCGAACCGGTTGAGCGTCGGCACTACGACACTCAGTCTTTCAGCCGCGCAGCGTTGCACGGGTGCAGAAAGAGCCAACGCCACTGGTGCTGCATGGCATGAAAAAGTGACTACCGCACCCTGCAGGGCACGCTTTTGGGAGCGTTGCCGCCCGTGTTTGTTGAGCGGGCGCTTCGACAAAAACGATTACGTGTTGCTGCATTCCACTCTGTAGCGCGTTACGCCCGCAGGTTCGCTCTCGTCCGACTGGATACCCGGAAACGCCCTACATATACCCGAAGGCGTTTTCAATAAGGTGCCCCATCGACAAAAGGAGCGGCACCTACATGGCTAATCACGGCTATATGACCATCACAGGAAAGACTCAAGGACTGATATCGGCGGTTGTTCAACTCAAGATTCAATCGGCAATAAATGTCAAACAGCGCATACCGATGACCCCATGTGGTTTTACAGAACGACTCCGAACCCCAAGAGCACGTTGCTATTCGTTATCGAGAAATCACGTGGAGACACCACCTCGCAGGAACCAGCGGGTACGGATCCTGGGGGAACAACGAATGGGACAATTAAAAGATCGCTGCGAGTCAAGCAGTTTTGATTATTGGGCAGTCAGTAAGGCGGCGGGCAATTTGACCAATCAAGCCTGTACGCTGGCTTCTCGACACATAAAAGATGGCACATTGCGCTTACAGTTCAATCGCGAAGTTTCTTATTACGCGAGAGGTATTGTTAATGATGTAGCACAGGGGCGAAAAAGTGCTGATCAGGGTTTGAAGGAGATAAAGAGCGAACAGAGTAGTTTGCTGGGCCAGTCGTGGGAAGTTGTCAAAAAAGGCGCGGGAGTGGTCGTTGGGGGGATGCAAACGTTGGCAGGTGCGGGGATTTGCTATGGCTCGGCAGGGACATTATGCATTTTTGCGGGTGGGCCAATGATGCTCCATGGTGTGAATAATATTTATGAGAACGGGCGCAACTTACTAGAAAGCCGTAATGATACGGAAGGGCCGACCCGCAAGGTTTATCAAGCTATAGCTAAGGGATTCGGCCAATCTGAGAGGGAGGGCAACATTGCGTATGGCTCATTAGATCTTGCGATGTCTGCGTATGGTCTTAACCGACTCGTTCTAAAGCCGGATGCTTGGCGCTTGTTTAGATATGTCAGGACGGATTATGTGCGCGCATACAAGACTATGACTCCTCAAACGCTGATCTTGGAAGGACAAGCCATTCTCCAGACAGGAAAGCAAGTGCATGAGGAGATGGAAAAGTGATCGTTTGGATTTTTTGATAGCGCTCCGCGCTGTTGGGATGGCCTACTATCTAGAAATTTGGACGGTTATATGTTTGCTCTCGAAAAAATAGTTTCTGCTGCGAGGATGTATATTTTTATCATTGCCTGTTCCTGCTTTCATACAATCTGGATATCTCTTTTGGTTATTGAATTTTTTGAGTTGGATTTCCTCGCGGCTAGAACAGTGGGTGTTATTTGCTTTGTGACTGTGTCTGGATATGCTTTGAAAGTCATGCCAAAAGAGCTACGAAAACTTGAAGGAAAATAAAAATTTTTCTCCATACGGCCTTTCAACCCAATGCCCTCAAATCAACCTTCAACGCCTGGACAAACGCCTTCACCAGTGGGCTGCGCACGGTGTTGCGGCGAAGGATCAGATTGAACAGGGTGACGATGTGGATCAAGTCCGGACGCACCGCGCGAAATTGTCCCTGAGCCACCATCGACGCGGCGTAATGTTGCGGCAGGAAGCCCACGAAACGCCCGGTCTTGATCAACAGTGCCACCGCTTCGACCTGAGTGGCCGAGGCGGAAAAGCCGTCGTAGTGGGCAAAATTCAGTTTGTCGCGATGTATCGCGTAGCGGTGGTTGATGCACTCGTAATCCTTGAGCACGTCGCCGCCAATTTCTGCGTCCGGCACGGCCCGGTCGGTGCAGGGTCATTGCCGGTTGGAGGCTTATGGCGATGAACAACGGGGTGATCCGCGGATTGCTCACTGGATGTCGCGCATCCGTCTTGAAGTGGATCGGCAACTGTCAGAGGATGGCGAGCCCGTCATCAACGTGGGAACGATCAGTCAGAGATCATTAAATAAGGACATTTGCACCAGCGTGGCCACTTACTCACTCGTTATCCGCCGGTTGATGATCGTTTCGCTGACCATCGTCGTCAGCCGCGCCATCACCAGCCCGCTGCTCACGTTGTTCCTGAGCAACAAACTCGGCCTCAACCAACAGGATGTCGGCTTGCTGCTGGGCATCGCGGTGTTCATCGCCACCCTGCTCGCGCTCTACGGCGGTTACATCATCGACCGCCTGGAAAAGCGCCGGCTGCTAATCCTGGCGATGCTCTCCAGCGCCATCGGCTTCGTGCTGCTGACCTACGCCGAAAACCTTTACCTGACCACCGCCACCCTGGTGATCACCGAAACCGCCTCGGCGCTGTTCCTGATCGGCTCGAAGGCGATCCTCAGCGAAAACCTGCCAATGGGCCAGCGCGCCAAGGCGTTTTCCCTGCGCTACACCTTGACCAACATTGGCTACGCCACCGGCCCGATGTTGGGCGTGGTGATTGCCGGCGTGTATCCGATTGCACCGTTCCTGATAGCCGGTGGTATCGCGTTCTTCAGTATTTTCCTGATGATCGGGATCCCGAAGGACTCGGCCCAGACACCCGCAATTGGCCAGCCCGCGAGTTTTCTCAAGACGCTGGTCACCCTGAAAAACGACCACACGCTGATCATGTTTACCTGCGGCTGCCTGCTCAGTACCGTGGTCCACGGCCGTTTCACCCTGTACCTGTCGCAATACCTACTGGTGACCCACGACTCCAAACGGGCGCTGGAAACCATGGCTGCCCTGCTCGCCTGCAATGCGATCAGCGTGATCCTGCTGCAATACCAGATCGGCCGTTTCCTCAAGCGCGAACAATTGCGTTACTGGATCGCGGGCGGTACCAGTCTGTTCATCGTCGGGTTGATCGGTTTCAGCCTGGCCGACAGCCTTGTGAGTTGGTGCGTGGCAATGTTCATCTTCACCCTCGGTGAAATGATCATTTACCTCGCCGAATTCCTCTTCGTCGACACCCTGGCGCCGGAAGCGCTGCGCGGCAGCTATTACGGCGCGCAAAACCTCGCGGCCCTCGGCGGTGCCCTGAGCCCAGTGATTTGCGGTTACCTGCTGATGCACACCCCCGCGCCAACGATGTTTTATGCCCTGAGCGCGCTGACCGCCATGGGCGGTTTCCTGTGTTTCATGAGCGGTCGCCGGGTGGCATTACAGCAAAATTAATGCACTAAAACTGCATTAATATGAATTTGTCAGCATCAGGAATGAACGGCACACTGTGCCCGTTCCTCCCCCAATAGTTGGAACAACTTCAAGGGCTTTCTGGGTATCCCAGCTAAGCCTTTTTTTTGTCTCGGTTTTTTCAACGGATCGTCTGCCTCATGTTTGCTCGCTGGTTTCCCGCCGCCATCAATACTCGGCCCTCTGAATGGAGTCGTGCTGCCATTGGCATGTCCCTGGGCACGATGTTGAGTGTCTGGCTCTGTAGCCAGGTGTTTGGCATGCAAGTGGCGCAGCATCTGATCGGTCCGCTGGGCGCATCGGCGGTGTTGCTGTTCGCAGTGTCCTCCGGCGCCCTCGCCCAGCCTTGGTCGATTCTTGGCGGCTACCTCAGCGCCGGGGTGGTTGCGCTGCTGGTCGCTCACGTGCTCGGACGAACCCTCGGCAGCGCGTGCCTGGCGGCCGGCATGGCGCTGATTCTGATGTGCTGGCTGCGTTGCCTGCACCCACCGGCCGGGGCCTTGGCGCTGCTGTTGGTGTTGGCAGACCCGGCGACGATTGCCCTGGACTGGAAAGCTCTCGGCCCGGTGATGCTTGGCGCATCGACCATGCTGCTCAGCGCCCTGGCCTACAACAACCTGACGCGTATACGTTACCCAAGACGCGCCAGTGAACCGGTGGCCGTGGTGCCGGCGGGCCATCCACCGATAGACAGCCAGGCCATCACCGCCCAGGACCTGAAACGAGCGCTGGCGGACATGGAAGCGTTCATTGACGTGACCCCGGAAGACCTCGAACAGCTGATTCATGCCACCGAATTGCAGGCCAGACGCCGCAGCATTGGTGAAGTGCTGTCCCGGAGCGTTCAGTAGTCATTGCTTAAGGCAAAAATGCAGACCAAACCTGCATGGATCCCGGTTGTACATCACAAATTTGCACTGTTACGATCCAGCATCGCTCGCGCGCGAGCTTCTCTATAAAGAACAATAAAAGCAGGGAGTTAGTGATGACTGCTCAGGTTTCATCGAAGGGGACTTCGTCCATGGATGCCACGCAAAACGAAGTGCTGGCCGAGGTTCGCAACCACATCGGTCACCTGACCCTCAATCGCCCCGCCGGCCTCAACGCCATCACCCTGGACATGGTGCGCAACCTGCAGCGTCAGCTCGACGCCTGGGCGCTGGATCCGCACGTACACGCGGTGGTCTTGCGCGGCGCTGGCGAGAAGGCTTTCTGTGCCGGCGGTGACATCCGTTCGCTGTACGACAGCTTCAAAAACGGCGACACGCTGCACGAAGATTTCTTCGTCGAGGAATACGCCCTCGACCTCGCGATTCACCATTACCGCAAACCGGTGCTCGCCTTGATGGACGGCTTTGTCCTGGGCGGCGGCATGGGCCTGGTGCAAGGCGCCGACCTGCGGGTGGTCACCGAGAAAAGCCGTCTGGCGATGCCGGAAGTGGCGATCGGTTATTTCCCGGATGTCGGTGGTAGCCATTTCCTGCCGCGCGTTCCCGGTGAACTGGGTATTTACCTCGGCGTCAGTGGCGCGCAAATCCGCGCGGCCGATGCGCTCTATTGCGGCCTGGCCGACTGGTACCTGGAAAGCGACAAGCTGGGCACTCTGGATGAGCAACTCGATCAGCTCGAATGGCACGAAACGCCGTTGAAGGACCTTCAAGGTCTGCTGGCGAAACTCGCCGTGCAGCAACTGCCGGCTGCACCACTAGCGGCGTTGCGCCCGGCCATCGATCACTTCTTCGCCCTGCCCGATGTGCCGAGTATTGTTGAGCAACTGCGTGAAGTAACGGTCGCCGACAGCCACGAGTGGGCCACGACCACCGCCGAGCTGCTGGAAAGCCGTTCACCGTTGGCCATGGGCGTGACCCTGGAAATGCTCCGTCGTGGTCGGCACTTGAGTCTGGAAGACTGCTTCGCCCTTGAGCTGCACCTGGACCGTCAGTGGTTCGAGCGCGGCGACCTGATCGAAGGCGTGCGCGCCTTGCTGATCGACAAAGACAAGAAACCGCGCTGGAACCCGCCGACCTTGCAGGCGCTGGACGCCGAGCACGTCGCGAGTTTCTTCACGGGTTTTGACCAAAGCGGGAGCTGAGCCATGCACGATATCGAATTGAGCGAAGAGCAAGTCATGATCCGCGACATGGCCCGGGACTTTGCCCGCGGCGAAATCGCGCCCCACGCACAAGCCTGGGAAAAGGCCGGCTGGATCGATGACGGCCTGGTGGCGAAGATGGGCGAACTGGGTCTGCTGGGCATGGTGGTGCCCGAGGAATGGGGCGGCACCTATGTCGACTACGTCGCCTACGCCTTGGCCGTGGAAGAGATTTCGGCCGGTGACGGCGCCACTGGCGCACTGATGAGCATTCACAACTCCGTGGGCTGCGGTCCGGTCCTCAACTACGGCACTGAAGAACAAAAACAGACCTGGCTGCCGGATCTGGCCAGCGGTCAGGCCATCGGCTGCTTCTGCCTGACCGAACCCCAGGCCGGCTCCGAAGCCCACAACCTGCGCACACGCGCCGAACTGCGCGATGGCCAGTGGGTGATCAACGGCGCCAAGCAATTCGTCAGCAATGGCAAACGGGCGAAACTGGCCATCGTGTTCGCGGTGACCGATCCGGACCTGGGCAAGCGCGGCATCTCCGCATTCCTGGTGCCGACCGATACAGCGGGTTTCATCGTTGATCGCACCGAACACAAAATGGGTATTCGCGCGTCCGATACCTGCGCGGTGACCCTGAGCAACTGCACGATTCCCGAAGCCAACCTGTTGGGTGAGCGCGGCAAAGGTTTGGCAATCGCCCTGTCGAACCTTGAAGGCGGCCGCATCGGCATCGCGGCGCAGGCGTTGGGCATTGCCCGCGCAGCATTTGAAGCGGCGCTGGCCTACTCACGGGATCGGGTGCAGTTTGACAAGCCGATCATCGAACACCAGAGCATCGCCAACATGCTGGCCGACATGCACACCCGGTTGAACGCGGCACGACTGCTGATCCTGCATGCCGCGCGGTTGCGCAGCGCCGGTAAGCCGTGTCTGTCGGAGGCTTCACAGGCGAAGCTGTTTGCATCCGAGATGGCCGAGAAGGTGTGTTCGTCGGCGATGCAGATTCATGGCGGGTATGGGTATCTGGAGGATTACCCAGTGGAGCGTTACTACCGGGATGCGCGGATTACGCAGATATATGAAGGGTCGAGCGAGATACAGCGGATGGTGATTGCTCGGGAGCTGAAGCACTATTTGGTGTGATGCCCAAAAGCATCGCGAGCAAGCTCGGCTCCTACAGGTTATGCGCAATCCTGTGGGAGCCGAGCTTGCTCGCGATGGCGTCATCGAATACGCCGAATTACTTTCCGACGAACTCGGCCTCACGCTTACCAATAAACGCCGCCATCCCTTCCTTCTGATCCTGCGTCGCAAACGCCGCATGGAACACCCGACGCTCAAAGCGCACACCTTCCGACAGGCTCACTTCAAACGCGCGGTTGACGCTTTCCTTGACCATCATCGCAATCGGCAACGACTTCTTGGCAATCAGCGTCGCAACTTTCAACGCTTCTTCCAGCAACTCATCAGCCGGAACAATCCGCGCCACAATCCCGCAACGCTCCGCTTCCACCGCATCGATCAAGCGACCGCTGAGGCACATTTCCATTGCCTTGGCCTTGCCCACGGCGCGGGTCAGGCGCTGGGTGCCGCCCATGCCCGGCAGTACGCCGAGATTGATTTCCGGTTGACCGAACTTGGCGTTGTCGCCGGCCAGGATGAAGTCGCACATCAGCGCCAGTTCACATCCACCGCCCAAGGCGAAACCGTTGACGGCGGCAATGATCGGCTTGCGGCGGTTAGCCACGCGATCGCTGTCGCTGAACAGGTCGTCGAGGTAGATCTGCGGGTAGGTCAGCTCAGCCATTTCCTTGATGTCGGCGCCGGCCGCGAAGGCTTTTTTCGAACCGGTCAGCACGATGCAGCCAATGTTCGAATCGGCTTCCAGGCCATCAAGGGCGTGGTTCAGCTCGCTGACGATCTGCGCGTTCAACGCGTTCAGCGCTTGCGGACGGTTCAGGGTAATCAGGCCAACGCGACCGTGGGTTTCCAACAAAATCGTTTCGTAACTCATAACTAACTCCTGTTTTGCAAAAAGCTCGATCTCTGTAGCAGCTGTCGAGTGAAACGAGGCTGCGATCTGTTGATCTTGCTCGTTAAAACAACATCAAAAGATCGCAGCCTCGTTTCACTCGACAGCTGCTACAGGTTCTTTCAAAGATTGCGCGAAATGACCATGCGCTGAATATCGCTGGTGCCTTCGTAGATCTGGCAGACCCGCACGTCGCGGTAGATCCGCTCCAGCGGGAAATCGTTCAAGTAACCGTAACCGCCGAGGGTTTGCAACGCCGAGGAACAGACTTTCTCGGCCATTTCCGAGGCGAACAGCTTGGCCATGGAGGCTTCGACCAAGGCCGGTTTGCCGCTGTCTCTTAACGCCGCCGCGTAATGCACCATTTGCCGGGCGACGGCGATTTGGGTTGCCATGTCCGCCAGGCGGAACGCGACCGCTTGATGCTCGATGATCGGTTTGCCGAAGCTTTCACGCTCGCGGGCGTAGTCGCGGGCTGCTTCGAACGCAGCGCGGGCCATGCCCACCGATTGCGAAGCGATGCCGACACGACCGCCTTCGAGGTTGGCCAGGGCGATTCGATAACCTTCGCCCTCCTCGCCCAAGCGGTTGGCCACCGGCACCTTCACGTCTTCGAACAGGATCTGGCAGGTGTCGGACGCGTGCTGGCCGAGCTTGTCTTCGACCCGTGCAACTTTGTAACCCGGCGAATCGGTCGGCACGATCAGCGCCGTGATGCCACGCTTGCCGGCACTCGGATCAGTCACGGCGAACACAATCACCACCCCGGCGTTCTGCCCGGAGGTGATGAACTGTTTGCAGCCGTTCAACACGTAGTGATCCCCTTCCAGACGGGCACGGGTTTTCAGGCCACTGGCGTCGGAACCGGCCTGCGGTTCGGTGAGGGCAAAAGCCCCGAGCATCGAGCCGCTGGCCAACGGTTTGAGGAAGCGTTCTTTCTGGTCGTCGTTGCCGTACTTGAGAATCGGCACGCAACCCACCGAGTTGTGCACGCTCATGATGGTCGAGCAGGCGCCGTCGCCGGCCGCGATTTCTTCCAGGGCCATGGCGTAGGCCAGGTAACCGGTGTCGCAACCGCCCCACTCTTCCGGCACCAACATGCCGAAGAAGCCCAGTTCCGCCATCTCGCCGATGGCTTCCTTGGGGAAGCGATGCTCGCGGTCCCACTCGGCGGCGAACGGTTTCAGCCGTTCCTGGGCAAACTGCCGGGCCGCGTCGCTGATCTGAAGTTGTTCGTCATTGGGAATCATGCCAAATCCTTAAATGTAAATGCCCCGTAGGAGCTGGCGCAGCCTGCGATCTTTTGATCTTGATCTTAAAAAACAAGATCAAAAGATCGCAGCCTCGTTTCACTCGACAGCTCCTACAGAAACCGCTCGGGCGTTAGTACAAGCACTCAATCGCCATGGCCGTGGCTTCGCCGCCGCCGATGCAGATCGCTGCAACGCCGCGTTTCAGGCCTTTCTGGCGCAGGGCCGAGAGCAAGGTCACGAGGATCCGCGCACCAGACGCACCGATCGGGTGGCCGAGGGCGCAAGCGCCGCCGTGAACGTTGACCTTCTCGTGGGGGATTTCCAGTTTGGTCATGGTGACCAGACTGACCACGGCAAAGGCTTCGTTGACTTCGACCAGATCGACTTCGTCCAGCGACCAGCCGGTTTTTTTCATCAGCTTCTCGATCGCGCCCACCGGTGCCACCGGGAACAGGCCCGGGGTGTCGGCAAACGCCGCGTGACCGTGAATCACTGCCAGCGGTTTCAGGCCGCGCTTTTCAGCTTCGGAACGGCGCATCAACACCAGTGCCGCAGCGCCATCGGAGATCGAGCTGGAGTTCGCCGCCGTCACCGTGCCGCCGTCGCGGAACGCCGGTTTCAAGGAAGCGATCTTGTCCAGTTTGGCTTTCGGTGGTTGTTCGTCGTTGCTGATCAGCACCTGCTCTTTACCGACAGTCACGGTGACCGGCACGATCTCGTCTTTGAAGCTGCCGTCCTTGATCGCCTGCTGCGCGCGGGTGGTCGAGGCAATGGCAAACGCGTCCTGGGCTTCACGAGTGAAACCGTTGGTTTCCGCGCAATCCTCGGCGTAGGTGCCCATCAGGCGACCTTTGTCGTAGGCGTCTTCCAGGCCGTCGAGGAACATGTGATCAAGCACACGACCGTGGCCCATGCGGTAACCGCTGCGGGCGCGGTCCAGCAGATAAGGCGCGTTGGACATGCTTTCCATACCGCCGGCGACAACCACGTCGGCGCTGCCGGCCACCAGCATGTCGTGGGCCAGAATGGCCGCTTCCATGCCCGAACCGCACATCTTGTTGAGGGTGGTGCAACGGGTCGATTTATCCAGCCCGGCGCCCAATGCGGCTTGACGTGCAGGGGCTTGGCCGAGGCCGGCGGACAGGACGCAACCGAACAGCACTTCTTCAACCGAGTCTGGCGCCACACCGGCGCGTTCAACGGCGGCGCGAATTGCGGCAGCACCGAGTTGCGGTGCGGTCAGGCTTTTCAGTTCGCCCTGGAAACCACCCATCGGGGTGCGGACGGCGCTGACGATAACAATGGGATCGTTGGAAATAGTCATCACAAATCCTCCTTACTTGGCGGCCATGCGCAAGGCACCGTCGAGACGGATCACCTCGCCATTGAGCATGCTGTTTTCAATGATATGCCTGACCAGCCCGGCATACTCGCCTGGTTTGCCCAAACGTGGTGGAAACGGCACGCCAGCGGCCAGGGACGCGCGGACTTCCGGGGTCATGCCGGCCATCATCGGGGTTTCGAAAATGCCCGGGGCGATGGTCATCACGCGGATGCCGAAGCGCGCCAGTTCACGGGCGGCGGGCAAGGTCAGGCTGACGATCGCGCCTTTGGAGGCAGCATACGCGGCCTGACCGATCTGGCCGTCGTACGCGGCAGCCGAGGCGGTATTGATAATCACGCCGCGCTCGCCGTCAGCATCTGCTTCGGTTTCGGCAATCGCCGCAGCGGCCAGGCGCAGCATGTTGAAACTGCCGATCAGGTTGACATTGATCACCTGGCTGAAATTGGCCAACAGGTGTGGGCCGTTCTTGCCAAGGATCTTTTCACCGCGCACGATACCGGCGCAGTTGACCAGACCATTCAGGCCACCGAAGGCTTTGACCGTCGCCTGCACAGCGGCTTCCGCCGCGGCTTCGTTGCTGATGTCCGCCACCACGCTTTGCGCGCCGAGACGTTCAGCCTGGGCCGCAACGGCCTCGGCGTTCATGTCCACCAGCATGACTTTGGCGCCGGCCGCGACCAGCATTTCAGCGGTGGCCGCACCGAGGCCCGACGCACCGCCGGTGACGAGAAAAACCTTGTTTTCGATCTGCATCATTGTTTCCTTGGATTCAAGCTGAAACGTTCTTCGCGGCGGCCTCTTGAGCCTTGGCGATTTCCTGGTTGCGCAAGATAAAGCGCTGCAATTTGCCGCTAGGGGTTTTCGGCAATTCGCTGACAAATTCGATTTCACGGGGATACGAGTGCGCGGCCAGTCGTTTGCGCACGTGTTGGCGCAATTCTTCGGCCAGTTCCGGTGCAGCGCGGTATTGCGCACTGAGCACGACAAAGGCTTTGACCAGTTCGGTCCGTTCCGGATCGGGCTTGCCGACCACGGCCGCTTCGACCACGGCTGGGTGTTCGATCAACGCGCTTTCCACGTCGAACGGACCGACGCGATAACCGGACGTGGTGATCACGTCGTCGCTGCGACCAACGAAACTGATGCTGCCATCCGGGTTCCACTCCACGGTGTCGCCGCTCAGGTAATAGTTGCCGACGAAGGCCTTGGTCGGTGCGCCTTCGTAACCGGCGAACCAGCACATCGGCGATTGGGTGCGATCGATGGCCAGAATGCCCGGCTGACCGACGCCGAGTTCTTTGTACTCGTCATCCAGCACCACGATGCGGTGACCGGGCGAAGCGAAACCGGCGGCACCCATGTGGATCGGATGCTCCAGGCCATGGTGATTGCACAGCACCATGCCGAGTTCGGTCTGGCCATAGTGGTCGTGGATGACCACGCCGAGGTTGTCGGCGAACCAGCGAATCACTTCCGGGTTCAGCGGCTCGCCGGCACTGCTGACGATGCGCAGCTTGCCCTTGATCGAGCGGGCGAACTCGTCGCCACCCGCGATCAACAGGCGATAGGCCGTCGGCGAGCCGGTGAGGTTGGTGATCCCGTATTTGTTGATCACCCGGCAGGTGCTTTCGAGGGTGAACGGACCATCGTAAAAGGTGATCGGATGCCCCATGGCCATCGGCCCGGTAACACCGAAATAGATGCCATAGGCCCAGCCCGGATCGGCGACGTTCCAAAAGGCGTCTTCAGGGCGCAAGTCCACGGCGTCACGGGTGTAGCTCTGGAAGGCGACGATGGACTTGAGCGGAACGGACAGCGCTTTCGACGGACCGGTGGTGCCCGACGTGAACATCAGCAGAAACGGGTCTTCGCCGGTCAGCAGGACCGGTTCACACACAGGAGAATAATTCGCCAGTTCGGCCCAGAAACTGTAATCGCCGCGGACGATGCCTTGGCCTTTGGGACCGGCGACGGTGACGATGGTCGGACAGTCGGCGACTTCAGTGAGTTTGGAACGATTGCCCGCGTCGGTGACTACCACTTTGGCGCCAGAGGAGCTGAGGCGGTGTTCGATGGCTTTCGGGCCGAATGCCGTGAACAGCGGCTGGTAGACCGCGCCGATGCGCCAGGTGGCGAATACGGTGATCAAAAGTTCGATGTTACGTGGCAGGAGACCGGCAACCTTGTCGCCTTTTTTCACGCCTTGGGCCAGTAGGAAATTGGCTAAACGCGCAGCTTTGTCCTGCAAGTCGCTGAAGGTGTAGGTCGCGCTGGCGCCATCGCGACCTTCCCAGAACAGCGCGATGCGCCCCGGCAAGGCATGCCGGTCGCAACACTCGACGCAGGCGTTGAGAGCAGTCAAATCGCCCGCGAGTGCGGCGTCGACGGTGTGCTGATAATTGAACTGTGATGTGGCAGACAAGTAATCGCGCATTGCCAGAATCCCTCTGTGTTTTTATTAGGTTGGGGGAACCGTAATTAACAGGGAAATACTCGCTCCGCGCGGGGCGCGGGACAATGGTCAAAGCTATCAAGTTGCGTGACTGGTTTGGCCAAGATCCAAGGGATGTGGCGCCTTTAAAGGCCTCATCGCGAGCAAGCTCACAGTGGATTTGTGTCAGGTCACCTGTGTGAATCCAACACAAAACCATGTGGGAGCGAGCTTGCTCGCGATGGCGTCAGCACCGACACCAAAGCCCTCGGATCAGTCGGCTTCGTTGAGAATCAGGCTGCGGTAATGCCCCGGATTTGACCCCGACCACTTGCGAAACGCCTTGTAGAACGAACTGGTATCGGCAAAGCCCAAACGCGTAGCAATCTCGGCAAAGCTGATGGTCGGTTCTGCCAGCCAAACAATCGCCAACTCCTTGCGCACGCTGTCCTTGAGCCCCTGGTAAGTCTGGCCCTCTTCAGCCAGGCGCCGACGCAGCGTCGAAGCCGACATGCACAGCTGTTGCGCCAGCGCTTCGGTTTCCGGCCAGTGTTCGGCGGGCAGTTGCCGCAAATCGTGCTTGATCCGGCTGGCCAGGCTCTGCGGGTCGCGGTACTTGACCAGAATATTCGCCGGTGCATGGGCCAGGAAACGCTTGAGTTCTTCGGGGCTGCGCTTGATCGGCAAATCCAGGCACTCGGCCGAGAAAATCATCCGCGTGCGCGGCCGGTCGAAACGCAGGTTCTCGGAGAACATCACCTGGTAGTCATCGCAGAAATCAGGCGTCGGGCACCGCAACTCGATGGCCAGGATCGGAATCCGTCGCCCCGCCAGCCAGCAGGCGACGCCGTGGACGATCATCCAGTAAGTGAAATAAGTGAAGGCACGGCGCGGGTCCTGGTCGTCTTCGAGCAGGACGATTTCCGCAAGGCTTTGTTGACGAACCAGTTGCGCGGGCAGGTGTTCAAGCATCAACGACAAAAAGCTCAAACCCGAGGTAAGGCCGGCGGCCAGGCTCGGCTGGACCATGGAGCAGCGACAGAGAAACTCCAGGCTGCCGGATTTGAGTTTGCGCGGGTCCATGCCAAAAAACTCATCGTCCCGGCGCCGGGCCAACAAGCGCCACAACCTTGCATAAGCAGTGGCCGGTACGCGTGCATCGCTGCTTTCGAGCAGTGCCGGATCGATGCCGACTGTGCTCATTACCTCGTCAGTGGTGGCTCCCGGAGCACAACTTTGCAACAGCGCTTCACGCACCAGTTGAATGGAGATGGTGTCTTTTTCCGACATAAACGTCACTCGGGTGCACTGATTAATCTGTCGGCCATCTTAGGCAGCACGGAGTAAAAAGCCAGTCTTGCGCAAAATCCGGCTCAATTACCTGGCCCTGTGGCCGATAGGCTGTTGCTGGGAATTCCCGAATAGACATGGAGTTGCAAACGTTATGATCGTCGGCATTGATTTGGGCACCACCAATAGCCTGGTTGCCGTTTGGCGCAACGGCGCGCCCGAACTGGTTCCCAACGCCCTGGAAAGTCTACTGACCCCAAGCGTGGTGGGCCTTGACGACGAAGGTCGAGTGCTGATCGGTCAGGCTGCAAAGGAACGTTTGCAGACTCATCCACAGTTGACGGCGGCATTGTTCAAACGACACATGGGCAGCGCTCATGAACTTCGTCTCGGCACCCGATCGTTCCGCCCGGAAGAGCTGTCGGCACTGGTGTTGCGCAGCCTGAAGGAAGACGTCGAACGCCTCTACGGAGAAACTGTCACTGAAGCAGTGATCAGCGTACCCGCCTATTTCAACGACGCTCAACGCAAAGCCACGAAAATCGCTGGCGAATTGGCCGGCCTCAAGGTCGAACGACTGATCAACGAACCGACTGCCGCGGCCCTCGCTTATGGACTGCATCAACGCGACAGCGCCAGTTCGTTTCTGGTGTTCGACCTCGGTGGCGGCACCTTCGATGTGTCGATCCTCGAACTGTTCGACGGCGTCATGGAAGTGCGCGCCAGCGCTGGCGACAACTTTCTCGGCGGCGAAGACTTCGACACCGTGCTGGTTCAGGCCTTTGTCGCCGCACACGCCAACTGTAGCGACATGCCCTCACCGACGGAACCGACTATCGCCCATCGCCTGCGCCGCGAAGCCGAGCGCGTGCGCCATGCCCTTGGCCAGGCCGACAGCGCGACCTTCGTCCTGCGCCATGGCTCCGGTCAATGGGAGCAGACGTTCACCCAGACACAGTTGGCCGAACTCTGCGCGCCGCTGCTCGTGCGTCTGCGCACACCGATCGAAACCGCGCTGCGCGACGCGCGTATTCGGCCATCGGAGCTGGATGAAGTCCTGCTGGTGGGCGGCACGACCCGCATGCCAATGATCCGGCGGATGGTGGCCGGGTTGTTCGGTCGGTTCCCTTCGATTGCGCTTAACCCGGACGAATCGATTGCGCTGGGTGCAGCGGTGCAGGCAGCCCTGAAGGCACGGGATGCCGCACTCGAAGAGGTGGTGTTGACCGATGTTTGCCCCTACACCTTGGGCATCGAAGTCGCGGTCAGCGTCGGCGAAAGTACGCAAGCGGGTCATTACCTGCCAATTATCGAGCGTAACTGCGTGGTCCCGGTGAGCCGGGTCAAAACCGTCTCGACCCTGCGCCACCATCAGCGCGTTGTGCAGTTGAAGATTTACCAGGGCGAAAGTCGTTGGGTAAAAGAAAACATTTATCTGGGGGAAATGGACATCGAGGTGCCCGTGGCGCCGGCTGGCGAGATCAGCATCGATGTACGCTTCACTTACGATAACAACGGCCTGCTCGAAGCCGAGGCGCTGATAAATCGTACCGGTGAGCGTCGGACCCTGGTGATCGAAAACAATCCCGGTGTACTCGCCCCTAAAGAGATTCAGCAACGCCTGACTGCGCTGGCCAACCTCAAGGTTCATCCGCGCGAGCAACAGGTCAACAGCCTGCTGACTGCGCGCCTTGAACGGCTGTATCAGGAAAGTCTCGGCGATTTGCGCCAACGGCTCGATCACATGGCCAACCGTTTCCAGCAGATGCTCAACACCCAGGACGAACGAGCGATACGCGAACTGCGCTTGCAACTGACGCAACAGCTCGATGAACTGGAACAGGGGCTGTGGCGGTGAATTGCTGGGCCATTCTGGGGCTGGAAGCCGATGCTGACTCACGCAGCATCAAACGCCAATACGCAACGCTTCTCAAGGTACACCGCCCGGATGAAGACCCGACCGGTTTTCAGCGTCTGCGCGAAGCCTACGAGCAGGCGATGGAGTGGAGCCGCCGCGAACCCACGGTTGTACGACAGGCTCTTGCTCCGTCACTTGAAGCGGAGCTCAGTTTCGAGCTGGAACATGTACGGTTTGAACAGCGCGCCGGAGCGCAACAGGCCGAGCAGTTACTGGCAGACGTTACGGTAGAGCGGCTCGATGAACGTCTGGCGCAGGCACGGGTGTCTCACTGCGCCCGAGAGTTCGAAGATCAGTTATTGATGATGTGCCTGTCACCGCGCGACGACGGGATGTTGCTGGCCGCCTGGGGGCTGGTGCAGTTCAACTGGCTCAGTGCCTGGCAACGCCTGGATTTATCCTCGCAAGCGCTGGAGTTGCTGCTTCGCGCTTACTGTAAGCATGTGGAAAAGGACTTGCGCGAGTTGCTTGACGCGGGCCAGGTCGACGCGTTCATCGAGCGCTTTGTGGCGCTCAAACAGGCCGACTGGTTGCAGCCGTTCGAACGCCACGACTGGTTTAATGAAACCCTGGCCCGTTTACTGGTGGATTCGAGCTTCTGGTCGGTCCACGTGTTCGAAACGCTGTGTTCACATCAGCACTGGTACGTCGCCGCGAACGAAGCCGAAATCGAAGGGCGTTGCCCGCCACCTTATTGGACGGCACTGTTGCAGCGCCGAGATGACCAGGTTTTTGTTGAAACCCTGGAACGTCTCGCCGACCTGAATGATCGTGAGCCCCAGAGCCGCGCAGCACGCTTGTTACTGACGCCAATGACCGACACCGAGCGAAGCGCCTTCGCCCGGAGGTTTTTTGAAGCGGACTGGAATGCCTGCCGCACCCTCAGCGAGAAGCTCCAGCGCCTGGGCCCGGCCCGATGCCGCCAAATGCCAAACGGCGATCCATTTTTCTGGAAGCCCCTTGTGCAGCCCCGCCAGGCCTGGCCCATGTTTGCCGGGTTGCTGGGGGCATCACTTACCTGGGCAGCCGGTGAATACCTCAGTGATAAATCGGGTATCGGCGCAAGCTTCGCCGCGATGCTGTTCTGGCTGTGCGTGTTGGCTACGCCGAGCGCGGCATTGTTGTGGGTCTGGTGCCCGATGGCGGACCGGTTCTGGTCATTGGACGTGCGTTTGAGTCGCGCTGTTTCGCCTCGACTCAGCTTCAGACGCCCTGCCCCGCTGGTGCTGCGCGAGTTGCTGCCCTGCTGGTTGATGGGGGCGCTGACATGGGCCTGTTGTGGCGCGGCGGCATTTGCCAGCTACACCGTGGTGCTGCTAGCGCTAGGAGGATTGAGTCGTATCGCCTGGCCGGAAACGCTGCACATCAAGCCTCCCAAGGTTCGGCTGCCCGCTTTGGAACGCGCACCGTCGATTGCTCTGATGATTGGGGTCATTGGTCTGACGCTCCTGTTTTACACCATTGCCAGCAGTCAGTTGATGGGCCCGGATCAAGGATTACAACCTTTTTCCAAACGCAGTTGCAGTGGGCCCCTCGACAGCCGTCAGGAATGCCGGATCGCCCCCACGCAGGAGCAATGGTATGGGCAATCACGCGCGCAGGAGGGTCATCGATGAACAAACGCGTTAAGGCAATCGCAATTACCGCCGTGCTGACAGTCACCTTTCTCGGTATGTTGAGAGAGCATCAAAGCACCCTCCTGACCCCAATTCAGCGCTGGATCCATGAACCCGACCTCGCCGAGCGAGAAAAGTCCATCGCCCTTCGCCCGCTGATTGCCTGCCTCAATTCAGTCGACAGCCGCTGGCGTCACGCCTACGCCAACTACTTGAACCGGGACCGCAAAGTCGACCCGACCCTGAAAGAACGCTTTCCCGAGGACTTCGACCAGATGATCGGCATCCGCGAACGGCTCAATTACCCGAGCGTCCACGATGCTTATTCCTGTCAGTTGAACGCGTTGCAAAAAAACAGCCTTCAGAAAACGGTACCTGAGTTGCTAGCGATGCAAAATCGCTTCGAAACGTCTCTGCGGGCCGCCAACGAAGCAGCCGGGCGCTTCGATTTTTTCAGTCCCAGGCCGACCTATTCGCCCAGCCCTGCGGACAAGGCCGAGCGCGACGGCCTGTTTATCCCGTTAGTCAATGACTACCTCAATGCTTCTGACCAACTGCGTCGCGAGCTTGATGCCGAGGACGTCGGTTTGCGGCAGATTCAGCTCGAGCAACTCAAGACCCGGGATCAACTCAAGTACGCGCACATCCTCACCTACATGCTGGAAGCACGAACCCTCATGCGCAAGCTCGACAGCCGTGTGCGTGAGCGTACCTTCACCGCCAGTGATCTGAGCGACGCGACACTCATGCTGCAACAGGCCTGGGACGACGGCACCCGTTACATGCAAGCCAACCCGGCAACCAGCAACGCCGATTACCCGGAAAACATCTGGAACTATGTGCGTTCACCCGGCAAGAACTATCTGGATGCCGTTAACAGGCTGCGAGTCGACTGGGCGGCCAACGCCTCGCCACAACAGCTGAGTGATGACTTCGAGCGGATCGGCCGCCGCTATGATCAGTTGATCGAGGTGTACAACGATCGGGTGAATCCGCTGTTTTGACGACGCATTGAACAATGCGTTCAGGTTAGGCTCAGGTAAATACCAATGAATGCCATTTGGGAATGAGTGTCATTATGTTGCAAATTAGCACCCCATCTAATGACGCCGCGGTGCTGAATGCTTGTTCCTTTTCTGATCATGCTGCGCGAAGGCATTGAAGCCGCGCTGATCGTTGGCATCATCGCCAGCTACCTCAAGCAGACCGGTCGAGGCCAGTGGATGCCGGCGGTGTGGATCGGCGTATTCCTCGCCGCGGCCCTGGCCCTGCTGGTGGGCGGTGGCCTGGAGCTGGTCAGTGCCGAGTTCCCGCAGAAGCAACAGGAACTGTTTGAAGGGGTGGTCGGCCTGGTCGCCGTGGGCATTCTCAGCTCCATGGTGTTCTGGATGCGCAAAGTCGCGCGTTCAATCAAACAGTCGCTGCATGTTTCTATCGATCAGGCGCTGACCGGTTCCAAACCGATTGCCGCCACGGCGACCTCAGTGTGCAGTTCTGCTCCAACACCACCGACACCAACATCCACGCCCTGCGCGACATCGTGAAAAACCTACCGGACTTACTGCTGGTGCGTTGGAAACAGGAAGGCTGCGTGCCGCCCCAGGCCCCGGCAAAACCCGGAATGCCTGCGCAAAGTGCGCGCAACTTTCTCGGTTTTCGCGACGGCTCAGCCAACCCCGATTCCAACAATGCCAAGTCAATGGACAGCATCGTCTGGTTTCAGCCCGGCAGCGACGAACCAACCTGGGCGGCCAATGGCAGCTAACAGGCCGTGCGGATCATCCGCAACTTCGTCGAGCGCTGGGACCGCACGCCGCTGCAGGAACAGCAAAGCATTCTCGGCCGGGTCAAGAACACCGGTGCGGCGATGGGCGGCGAGCATGAAACCCAGGTCCCGGACTATGCCAAGGACCCTGAAGGCAAGTTGACCAAGCTCGACGCCCCGGAAAAAGTGGTTGGCGGCGCCGCCGCCCTGCTTGAAGAAGTCACTGCGACCAAGATCTCCGGTGAAGAGGATCGTTACAGCCACACCGACCTTTATGACTTCCAGGGTAACATCGACGGTGCGAAGAAAATCGTCGATTTGTTCCGTCCGCAGATCGAAAAGCAGGACGCGGCCTTCATTGCCAAAGTCGACAAGAACTTCGCGACGGTGAACAAGACGCTGGCCAAGTACAAAACCAAAGACGGCGGTTTCGAGACGTATGACAAGGTGAAGGAAAACGACCGCAAGGCGCTGGTCGGGCCGGTGAATACACTGGCTGAGGATTTGTCGACGTTGCGTGGGAAGTTGGGGCTGAACTAAACGTCGGCGTTGTCTGCGAAAAGATCGCAGCCTTCGACAGCTCCTACGGGTGTACGTCGTCCCACTGTAGGAGCTGCCGGAGGCTGCGATCTTTTGCTTTAAGCCTTACAGAATGCGATAGAGCAACCGCTCGATCCGCACACGACTCACGCGCTTGAGAAACTTGGCCACCCCCGCCGGGTATTCCAGCAGCGTTTCCAGTTCCTGGTAACGCTCGATGCGGCGAGTGTTCTCGAAAATCTCCGCCAGCTCTTTACGACGCGGCTCCAGCAGTTCGCCTTTCGGATCATCAATCAGCAAGGCGTTTTCCAGGTCGAGTCGGAACGCCCGCGGGTTGAGGTTGTTGCCGGTCAGCAAGGTGTAGCGCTGATCGATCCACATGCCCTTGAGGTGATAGGTGTTGTCGCCGTCACGCCACAGATGCAGGTTCAACTGGCCGCTGTCGACACTGCGATGATGACGCTTGGCGAAACGCCGCAGGCTGATCTCGTAAAGGTACGGCAGCGCCGAAATCACCTTGAACGGCTCGCTCGGCGGGATGTAGAAGTCGTTGGCCGTCTTGTCGCCGACGATGATGTCGATCTTCACGCCCCGCGCCAGTGCCCGATTGATTTCCCGGGTCACTGTCAGCGGCAGGTTGAAGTATGGCGTGCAGATGGTCAGTTGATGCTGAGCGCTGGCGATCAACTCACAAATCACCCGACTCAGCGGGTTGTTCTTGCCTACACCGAGCAATGGACTGACCGATAAACCGCCCTTTTCCGTGGTGCCTGTCGTGGTGTCATACGCCGCGTGCTTGAGGCGGCTGCGCAAGTCGCCGATGTCGTTGCGCAGGCTGCGGGTGGTTGGCAGGTTCGGCAAATCAAGACGATGCACCGCTTTGGAAGCGATCAGACCGTGCTGAATCAGGTGCTGCATTGAATCGGCCAGGGCGCTGTTCTGCAGCAGGTGATAACGGTCGTAGCGGTATTTGTCGAACTTGTGCAGGTAAACGTTGTTCAGACTCGCGCCGCTGTAGATCACACAGTCATCGATCACGAAGCCTTTCAAATGCAGCACGCCGAACAGCTCTCGGGTCTGCACGGGAACGCCATACACCGGCACTTCACTGGCATGAGTCCGGGTGGTTTCCTGATACCAGGCCGAGTTGCCCGGCTGCTTGCCGGCGCCGATCAAGCCGCGCTGGGCGCGCAACCAGTCAACGACCACCACCACGTCCAGTTCCGGACGCGCCAGCTTGGCCGCGTGCAAGGCATCGAGAATTTCCTGGCCGGCTTCATCCTGTTGCAGATAGAGCGCGACGATGTAAATGCGCTGGGTGGCGCTGGCGATCTTTTCCAGCAGGCACCGGCGGAACTCGGCAGCGCCGGAAAGAATGGTGACGGCATCGGCGGTCAGCGGAAAACTGCGCAGTTTGGGCAGCAGAGAGCGTTTGAAAAGCGACGGCATAGGGCTCGCAAAAAGGTCGAATCCGAAGAACCCGAGAGCTTACACCATGGATGGGTTCGGGTCTTGTTACTGACTGTAATGGCCCCATCGTCGGAACGCCGCCCGGAGACAAGCTCGCTCCCACATTTGAAATACGTTCCCCTGTGGGAGCGAGCTTGCTCGCGATAGCAATTTTGTAGGCGACGGAAATACCTGCTTGACCAAGGAGAACGATCATTCTACTGTTCGCAACATGAACGAAATAACCAGCAACGACACACGCGACATCATTCTGGATGTCACCGAAAAGTTGATCTACAAAAGTGGCATCGCTGCCACCGGGATGGATCTTCTGGTGAAAACCGCCGGCGTCTCCAGAAAGAGTATTTACCGCTACTTCGCCAACAAGGAGGAGCTCACCGTCGCGGCCCTGCAACGCCGAGATGTGCGCTGGATGCACTGGTACAGAAGCGAAGTCGACCAGGCCGAAACCCCGGCCGACCGGCTGCTCAACCTGTTTACCGTGCTCAAGGCCTGGTTCGCCTCCGGAGGCTTCCGTGGCTGTGCATTCATCAACACCAGCGGCGAAACCGGCGACCCGCAAGACCCGGTTCGCCTGGTTGCCAAAGACCACAAACAGAAGCTGCTCGACTATGTGCGCGAGCTCTGCACCGAACATGGCGCCACAGACCCGGAGACGCTGGCCAAACAGCTGCTGATCCTGATCGACGGTGCCATCACCGTGGCGCTTGTCATGGGTGATCACAGTGCCGCCGATAATGCGCAATGCATGGCGCGAAAGTTATTGGACCTGTAACACTTTAACCAAGCCCGACAACTTGCTAGAACTTTACTTTGATAGGAAGACTATTAATGTTTAATGCCGAAGTTCGTCCGCCATTGCCGCCATTCACCCGTGAATCGGCCATCGAAAAAGTACGCCTGGCCGAAGACGGCTGGAACTCCCGCGACCCGGAACGGGTGTCGCTGGCCTACACCCTGGACACCAAATGGCGCAACCGCGCCGAGTTTGCCTACAACCGCGAAGAAGCCAAAGGTTTCCTGACGCGCAAATGGGCCAAGGAACTGGATTACCGCCTGATCAAAGAACTTTGGGCCTTTACCGGCAACCGCATCGCCGTGCGTTATGCCTACGAATGGCACGACGACTCGGGCAACTGGTTCCGCTCGTACGGCAACGAAAACTGGGAGTTCGACGAGAACGGTTTGATGGCCAATCGGTTTGCCTGCATCAACGACATGCCGATCAAGGAAAGCGACCGCAAGTTCCACTGGCCGCTGGGCCGTCGCCCGGATGATCATCCAAGCTTGTCCGACCTGGGCCTATAACTTCTGACTTGAAATGATATCCCCCCTGTAGGAGCTGCCGAAGGCTGCGATCTTTTGAGTTTGCTTTTCAAGGGCAAGATCAAAAGATCGCAGCCTTCGGCAGCTCCTACAGGGAGACCGAGGAAATCAGGCTACTGCAGCGGTGTGCGTGACCTGCGCTTTAGCTTCCAGCTCACGCACCAACGGCAACACCCGCTGACCGAAATACTCCACCTCTTCCTGAAAATGCAGAAACCCCGCCAACACCAGATCCACGCCCACTGCTTTCAGCGCAACGATCCGCTCGGCAATCTGCTGCGGCGTACCGATCAGGTTGGTCTTGAAGCCGTCGTTGTACTGCACCAGATCCTCGAACGTCGACTTGGCCCAGTTGCCCTCGCCCTCAGGTGAAGCCCTGCCCGCCTGCTTCGCCGCATCGCCAAACGCATTCACCGCCTCGGGGTCTGCCTGATCGATGATTTGCGCCAGCACGGCTCGCGCTTCTTCTTCGGTGTCGCGGGCAATGACAAACGCGTTCACGCCGACTTTCACCGAATGGTTGTTCACCGCAGCCTTGGCGCGGATGTCATCGACCTGGGCCTTGATGCCTTCCGGGGTGTTGCCGTTGGTGAAGTACCAGTCCGAAACCCGTGCCGCCATGTCCCGAGCCGCGCGGGAACTGCCACCCTGGAAGATTTCCGGCTGACCCAGCGGTTTGGGTTTAAGGCTGTAGTTGTCGAAGCGGTAGAAGTCACCGCGAAAGGTGAAGTTGTCCTGGCTCCAGATGCCCTTCAGCGAGCGGATGAATTCTTCGGAACGGCGATAACGCTCGTCGTGTTCCAGCCAATGTTCGCCAATCGCCTGGAATTCACCCTTGAACCATCCACTGACAATGTTCACCGCCACCCGTCCGTTAGTCAGTTGGTCGATGGTCGCCAGTGCCGGTTGCCAAGGGCCAGGAAGGATGGCGGCGATCACTTTCAGGTTGGTGGTGGCGGCCAGTAGCGCATGGCTGAAGGCGACGGATTCGTGCTGGTACTCGGCGCCGTAACCGGCGGTGAAGCGGATCTGCGTCAGGGCGTATTCAAACCCCGCCTCCTCGGCCAGTTGCGCCAGTTTGCGGTTGTAGTCGATGCCCCAGTGGGTGCGTTGCTCGATTTTGCTGACCACCAGCCCGCCGCTGACGTTCGGCACCCAGTAGGCAAATTTGACGGCTTGCTGACTCATTGGCATGTCCTCGGGACGTTAGGGAAGTCCTGGGGTGAGAGCAGCAACCGTGCCAGCACTGAAACGTGGCTTGCGGAACGACTGTCTTAAGCCTGGCGAGCACCCTGTGGGAGCGAGCCTGCTCGCGAAGGGCCTATGAAGTTCAACATCTATGTTGACTGACCCACCGCTTTCGTCGGAACGCCGCCCGGAGCCGGCTCGCTCCCACAGTGATTTGCGGTGCGTCGGGGCAATTTGCTGCTTTGTTGTTGCTACAGCAACAGTTCAGGCCTCATCGAAGATCACACTCGCCAGCAAATCCTGGCTATCTCTACCCGGCATGGACCGTGCAATCCCCAGTGACATCCACTGCTGATCCAAGGAGCCGTCCCATGACCGAACACCAGGTAATCAATCCGCTGTCCACTGGCACTGACTATGAAGCGCTGGCCGCAAGGTTCCGGCCGATTTTCCAACGCATCGCCGCCGGTGCCGTTGAGCGCGAACAGTCCCGCAGCCTTCCGTACGAACCGATTCAGTGGCTCAAGGAAGCCGGGTTTGGCGCGGTGCGGGTTCCGATTGAATATGGCGGTGGCGGCGCCTCCCTGCCACAACTGTTTGAGCTGCTGATCGAATTGGCCGAAGCCGATTCCAACGTCCCTCAGGCCTTGCGCGGGCACTTCGCATTTGCCGAGGATCGCTTGAACTCGGCGCCCGGGCCGGCGCGGGATCTGTGGTTCAAGCGCTTCGTCGACGGTGACATCGCCGGCAATGCCTGGACCGAAATCGGCAGCGTGGCGATTGGCGACGTCATCACCAAAGTCTCGCCTCACGGTGATCAGTGGCGGCTCAACGGTGAGAAGTTCTACAGCACCGGCAGCCTGTTTTCCGACTGGATCGACGTCTACGCGCAACGCAGCGACACTGGCGGCGATGTGATTGCTGCGGTCCGGACCCGCCAGCCGGGCATCGTGCAGAGCGATGACTGGGACGGTTTCGGCCAGCGCACCACCGGCAGTGGCACCTCACGGTTTATCGATGCCGACGTGGAGGCCGAGAACATCATCGACTTCGCCACCCGTTTCAAATACCAGACCGCGTTTTATCAGTTGGTGCTGCTGGCGACACTGGCCGGGATCGGTCGTGCGGCGTTGCGCGATGTGGCTCACCAGGTACGTGAACGCAAACGCATCTACAGCCATGGCAATGCGCAGCACGTCAGCCAGGATTCGCAAGTGCAGCAAGTGGTCGGTGAAATCGCGGCACTGGTGTATGCGGCCGAGGCCAGCGCCTTGAGGGCTGCACAACCGGCGCAGCGGGCGTATCTGGCGCGATTTTCGGGTGATGAAGCCTTGGAACAAGAAGCGAATGTCGCGGCGGAAATCGAATCGGCCAAGGCTCAGGTGGTGGTGTCGGAGCTGATCCAGCGAGCGACCACAGAGCTGTTCAATGCACTGGGGGCTTCGGATACGCGCGTGGGTAAATCGCTGGACCGGCACTGGCGCAATGCGCGGACGGTGTCGTCGCACAATCCGGTGATCTACAAGGCACGGATTGTCGGGGATTGGGCGATCAACGGGACCGAGCCACCGTTTGTGTGGCAGATCGGGAATGGACCTGAGCGCAAATCTGACTGACACACATAACACCAACGTAGGAGCTGCCTGTCGAACAATGGATAGCGCTTGACCGGTCGCCCGCAAGAACGGTTATAGGTAAGATATCGGCCCTTCCCCGCAGCCCTGTCCTGCGCCCCGCCGAATAAGCCGATTCCATGCCTTTCGAACTCAGCGTTGACCTCACCACCCTGGCCATTCTGGCCCTCGTCGCATTCATTGCCGGTTTCATCGACGCCATTGCCGGCGGTGGTGGTCTGTTGACCACTCCGGCGCTGCTGACCGCAGGCCTGCCGCCGCATCTGGTGCTGGGCACCAACAAACTCAGTTCGACGTTCGGCTCGGCCACGGCCAGTTTCACCTTCTACCGACGCAAGCTGTTCCATCCAAGGCAGTGGATGCACGCGATTGTCGGCACCTTGGTGGGCGCGCTGACCGGTGCCGTGGTCGCTCACTACCTGCCGGCGGAATGGCTGAACAAGATGCTCCCGGTGATCGTTTTCGGCTGCGGCGTCTATCTGTTGTTTGGCGGCACGCCGAAAGCGCCGCTGGACAGCGACGCACCGATCAAGAAAAAGTGGCAATCGACCCAAGGCTTCGGCCTCGGGTTTTACGACGGCGTGGCCGGTCCCGGCACGGGTGCGTTCTGGACCGTCAGCACGATGCTGATGTACCCCATCGACTTGGTGAAGGCCAGCGGCGTGGCGCGCAGCATGAACTTCGTCAGCAACATTGCCGCACTGTCGGTGTTCGTGTTTTCCGGGCAGGTGGACTGGATCATCGGCCTGAGCATGGGCCTGTCGGTGATGGTCGGGGCGTTCTTCGGGGCTCGCACCGCCATCAGCGGCGGCGCGAAGTTCATTCGCCCGGTGTTCATCACAGTGGTGCTGGGCTTGACCGTGCGGTTAGCTTGGCAACACTGGTTCAGCGTGGCCTAAGCGCCGCGCTACATAGACGTCGATCAGGTAACGGGCAATCGAGCGTGACGCCGGCAACGGCGGCATGTCGCGTACGTTGAACCACTGGGCGTCTTCGATCTCGTCTTCCTGACACACAATCTCGCCACCGGCGTATTCGGCATGGAAACCCAGCATCATCGAATGCGGGAACGGCCAGCACTGGCTGCCCATGTACTGGATGTTCTTGACCTCGATCTGCACTTCTTCGCGGACTTCGCGAATCAGGCAGTCTTCGGCCGACTCGCCCGGTTCGGCAAACCCCGCCAACGTGCTGTAGACCCCGCTGACAAAGCGTGGCGAACGGGCCAGCAGGACTTCATCGCCCCGGGTCACCAGCACAATCATGCTCGGCGAAATGCGCGGGTAGCTGCGTAAATCACACGGCTCGCAATACATCGCCCGTTCCCGGGTCACTTGGGTCATCGCCTGCCCACAGTTACCGCAAAAGCGGTGTTCGCGGGCCCAGGTGCCGATTTGCGCGGCATAACCGAGCACCTTGTAGATCGTATGGTCGCCTTCGAGCATGAACGCCCGCAGGCCTTTCCAGTTGCAGCCCGGCACATCGCTGTGACTGCGCAGTTCCAACAAATAGACCGGTTCGCCGTCCAGGTGACCGATGCCATGTTCAGCAAGGATCGACAGGTCCTGGCGCTTGAGCCATTCGCGCGAAAACAGCGCGCCATTGTCATCGAACAGAAAGCCTTCGGGGCTGCGCGCCACGGCCCAGCCGCCGGGCTGGTCGGTGTCCAGTACTGCAGTGGTCCAGCGTGAAGTCATTTTTAATCAATCCAGAAATTCGGGTTTCTGTTTGCTCATATGGGCGGCCATGGCCACGCGCAGATCGGTGGATTGCAGCATGGCGGCGTTCCAGGTGGCGACGTATTCGAGGCCGTCATCGATGCGATGGTCGCGCATGTAGCTGATCATCTCTTTGGTGCCGGTGATCGCAATCGGCGACTTGCTGGCGATCTCGCGGGCTATGCCCATGACTCCGTCGAACAGGCTGGCCGTGTCGCTGTAAACGCGATTGACCAGGCCCATGCCACGCGCTTCTTCGGCACCGAACGCGCGACCAGTGTAAGCCAGTTCACGCAGCATGCCGTCACCGATGATCCGCGGCAAGCGTTGCAAGGTGCCAACGTCGGCAGCCATGCCGATGTCGATTTCCTTGATCGAGAATTGCGCATCTTCGGCGGCGTAACGCATGTCGCAGGCGGATATCAGGTCGATGGCGCCGCCCAGGCAATAACCCTGAACCGCCGCCAGTACCGGTTTGCGGCAATTGTCGACGGCATTGAAAGACGCTTGCAGGGCGAGGATTTTCCGGCGCAGCAGGCGCGCGTTGCGCCCCACGTCCTTGCCCAGCTCATTGGCCACGCCGGCCAGCATCATCAGGTCGATGCCGGAAGAAAAATGCTTGCCCGCACCACTGAGCACCACCACCCGGACTTCGTCGGTGTCGTCGACCCACTGGAAAATCTCGATGATCTCGCTCCAGAACGCGACATTCATCGAATTGATCTTTTCCGGCCGGTTGATCTGCACATGGGCGATTTTATCGGCCAGTTCGACGGTGAACGCAGTGTACTGAGACATGGCAGTGATCCTTTTACCGGGCAGAAAATGAGGCCCGGACTATAACAAGGCAACATGGCCGGCTGTAAGGCAGCGGTTCGGCCAAAGACGGGACTAACCGCCGCGCACCACAACGGTGCATGAGCATTGCCGCGCTTCGCACATTCATGTGACATTTCGACTTTTTTTTGAGGCAAAACGGTAAAAAAACATGCCCTCCGTCGGTGCGTTTCTCTCTCCAAGCGGTACGTCCGTACCTCTTTAAACCGATTGTCGAACAATTTTTCCATCTGGCCTCCCCCGCTCTAAGTTCTGGCCTAGACTCAGTTCCGCGGGGCGAAACCGGCGGGTCACAAAGCGGAAAGAAAGTCGAAACTTTTGCCGCTGGTGACGGGTCAGGTTAAAGGGAGGTGCGTTGCGACTGGTGCAATCCTTGCAATGTCCACTTCAGCCATTCTGCTTCAACGCGTTGGCAGCGTTTGCTCACCGATGCGTAGCGCGTTTGCGCCCGGCCACAGGGATTGGCCACGAACAACCGTTTGCCAGACCTAAGAATTAGATCAACAACACGGGAGATTCATATGATCAGTGCGGCTTTAGATATTCAGGGAGAACGTGCTCATCAGCAGGTCGGCGAAACGAGCGCCGTGAGCGCCCTCAGTCACCAATCGATCAGCGTCCCAGGCACCAAGACGCTGGCACCGGTGGCCAGTCAGAATCCCAACAAGAAGAAAGTGCTGTTCGTCACCTCGGAGATCGCCGATCTGGTGAAAACCGGTGGTCTGGGCGACGTTTCCGCAGCGCTGCCGCGAGCCATGGCGCATTTGCACGATGTGCGCGTGTTGATCCCAGGTTACCCGCAAGTGCTGAATAGCGAAAACCCAATTCATATCATTGGTGAGCTCGGTGGTCACGCCGCGTTGCCCCCCTGCAAGATCGGGCGCATGGACATGCCCGACGGTCTGGTCATTTACGTGTTGATCTGCCCCGAACTCTACGAGCGCGAAGGTTCGCCTTACGGTGCCAACAACGGCCGCGACTGGCCGGACAACCACATTCGTTTCGCCCGTCTGGGCCTGGCAGCCGCCGATATCGCCGCCAACCTTGCACAAATTCACTGGTGCCCGGACCTGGTGCACGCCCATGACTGGCCTGCCGGTCTGGCGCCCGCTTACATGCACTGGCGTGGACAGCGCACCCCGACGCTGTTCACCATTCATAACCTCGCCTACCAGGGCGTGACCAGTCTTGGCTCGTGCCCGGAACTGGGTATTCCCATGCATGCCTTGCAACAGGAAGGCATGGAGTTCTACGGCAAAATGTCGTTCCTCAAGGCCGGCATGGCTTATTCGAGCCACATCACCACCGTCAGCGCCACCTATGCCCAGGAAATCACCACCCCGGCCTTCGGCTGCGGTCTCGACGGTTTTCTTGCCGCCAAGACCCAGCAAGGCCTGCTCAGTGGTATTCCCAATGGCATCGATGAAAGCTGGGACGCGGCTACCGACCCCCACCTGTTCTGCCCGTTCAAAATTGGCGATTGGGAAGGCAAAGCGGTCAACGCCGCCCACGTGCGTAAGCTGTTCGGCCTGGACGCCTGCGAAGGTCCGCTGTTCGCTGTGGTTTCGCGACTGGTCTATCAGAAAGGCCTGGACCTGACCGAAGCCGTCTCCGAGTACATCGTCAAATCCGGCGGGCAGATCGCGATCATCGGTCGTGGCGAGCCGGAAGAAGAACAAGCCATGCGTGAACTGGCCCTGCGTTTTCCAGGCCAGATCGGCGTGCGCATCGGTTTCAACGAGACCGACGCCCGTCGCATGTTCGCCGGCAGTGATTTTCTGCTGATGCCTTCGCGTTACGAGCCTTGCGGCCTGAGCCAGATGTACGCCCAGCGCTTCGGTTCCTTGCCGGTGGCTCGCAATACCGGCGGGTTGGCCGACACCATTGAAAACGGCGTGACCGGTTTCCTGTTCGACGAATCCACGGCCGAGAGTTATCAGGAAGCCCTGAGCCGGGCCTTCAAGGTGTTTGCCTTCCCCGACCTGCTCAATGCCATGCGCTGCCGGGCCATGGCCGCGCCTTTCAACTGGTGCAAGGCGGTCGAACCGTACGCCGAACTCTACGAAAAACTGGTGACCAAGGCGCTGGGTAAATCGGGCAAACATTAAGAGGTTTTCAACGATGCCGTTACGGACCCTTGAGACCTGGCCCCACGGCGCAATCATGCTGGACGCAGAGCACACGCGTTTTGCCTTGTGGGCGCCAGATGCGTTTTACGTCAGTGTCGAACTGGAAGATGGACAGTCCTTGCCGCTCCTGCCCCAAGCAGATGGCTGGTTCGTGATCAACACCCGCTGCCCCGCCGGCACGCGTTACCGCTACAACATCGACGGTGAGCTGGAGGTGCCCGACCCGGCCTCCCGCGCGCAGGCCGGTGATATCGACCGCCACAGCGTGGTGGTCGATCCACTTGCCTATCAATGGCAACACAGCGCCTGGCGCGGGCGCCCGTGGAATGAGGCGGTGATCTACGAGTTGCACGTCGGTGCGCTCGGCGGCTTCAGCGAAGTCGAGCAGCACCTGGCGCGCCTGGTGGAGCTGGGCATCAGCGCGATCGAATTGATGCCGCTGGCGCAGTTCCCCGGTGATCGCAATTGGGGTTACGACGGGGTTCTGCCCTACGCGCCCCAAGCCTCCTACGGCACTCCCGAACAACTCAAACACCTGATCGACACCGCCCACGGCCATGGCCTGGCGGTGATTCTCGACGTGGTCTACAACCACTTCGGCCCGGACGGCAATTACCTGCATCGCTACGCCAAGGGCTTCTTCCGCGAAGACAAGCACACCCCCTGGGGTGCAGCCATCGACTTCCGGCGGCGCGAGGTGCGGGACTTCTTCATCGACAATGCGCTGATGTGGTTGCTCGAGTACCGCTTCGATGGTTTGCGCCTGGACGCGGTGCACGCCATCGAAGACCCGGACTTTCTTCAGGAACTGGCGCAAAAGGTTCGCCAGCAAACCGATCCAGCCAGGCATGTGTGGCTGACCGTTGAAAACGAACACAACCAGGCCAGTCTGCTGGAAGAAGGCTTCGACGCGCAGTGGAACGACGACGGCCACAACGCCTTGCACGTGCTGCTGACCGGCGAAACCGACGCCTATTACGCCGACTATGCGCAAAACCCCACCGAACAACTGGCCCGCTGCCTGAGCCAGGGCTTCGTGTTTCAAGGCCACGTGACCCGTCACGGTACAACCCGTGGCGAGCCCAGCGGTCATTTGCCGCCTAGTGCTTTCGTGCTGTTTCTGCAAAACCACGACCAGATCGGCAATCGCGCCTTCGGCGAACGGCTGCATCAACTGGCCAACCCCGATGCGCTCAAGGCAGCCACCGCATTACTGCTGTTGTCACCGATGATCCCGCTGATGTTCATGGGCGACGAGTTCGCCGCCGAGCAACCGTTCCTGTTCTTCACCAGCCATCACGGTGAACTGGCGGAGCTGGTCCGCGAAGGGCGACGTAACGAGTTTGCAGCGTTCAGCGCGTTTGCTGATCCGCACAAACGCGAGCAGATTCCCGACCCCAACGCGCGCCAGACCTTCGAGGCTTCACGCCCCGATCTGACATCAACCCGACAATCCACCGTGCACGATCTGTATCGCAAACTGTTGCAGATCCGCCATCAGCAGATCATTCCCCGCCTCCCCGGTGCTCAAGCACTGGGCGCCGAGGTGCTGGCCGCCGGCGCAATAACGGCGCGCTGGCGACTGGGCGACGGCAGCCTGCTGTGCATCGACCTGAACCTCAGCGATACACCTGTGGTCCACTCCCCACAGGCCGACGCTTCGTTGTTGTTCGAATACCCGCCACAGTCAGCCGGTCTGTTGGATCAGGGCACGCTTGCCCCGTATTGCGCGCTAGTCAGCCTCACGGCCGCAGCCCCTTTGCTAACCCCGGATGGAGAGCGCCAATGAGCGATGCGCAACTGGAAATACTGGCCAGCCGAGCTGGCCTGGCTGTCGACTGGATCGACGCCAACGGCCGCCCACAAAAAGTCGCTCCATCAGTGTTACGCAACGTCCTCACCGGACTCGGCCACCCCGCCAGCAGCGCCCAGGAAATCGACGCCAGCCTGCTGCAATTGCAGGAAGTGCAACAGACCCGGCACCTGCCACCGCTACTCACCGCAGACTTCGGTGTCGGCCTCAGCCTGGCGCATTACTTTGAGCCCGAAACACCGTGCGAAATCCACCTTGAAGATGGCTCGCGACTTCATTTGAAACTGGATGCCGAGGCGATACTGCCCGGCCTGATCCCGGTCGGTTATCAACACGTCAGCATCGACGGACAGGAATTTACCTTGGCCGTTGCACCGACGCGCTGCTACAGCGTCGGCGATGCCGTAGGCAGTCCGATCCCTCGCACCTGGGGCCTGAGCGTGCAGCTGTACTCGCTGCGCCGTCCGGGCGATGGCGGTTTCGGCGATACCCAGGCGCTGGAAGACCTGGCCCGAGTCGCCGGCGAACGCGGTGCCGAAGCATTGGCGATCAGTCCGCTGCATGCCATGTTCGGCAGCGACACCCAGCGTTACAGCCCGTATTCGCCGTCCAGCCGTTTGTTTCTCAACAGTCTGTACGCCGCACCGGGCGCCATACTGGGTGAACGAGCGTTGCGCACCGCGATTGATGCAACCGGCCTCGCTGAAGAACTCAAGCACCTCGAAGCATTACCGTTGATTGATTGGCCGGTGGCGGCCGAAGCCAAACATCGCCTGTTGCAGGCGTTGTACGAAGGCTTTGTGCAGGGCGAACACCCGTTGCATGCCGACTTCAGCAGCTTCCGCCACGCTGCTGGCGAAGCCCTGGAAAACCACTGCCGCTTCGAAGCCATTCAAGAAGCCCGCGCCGCCAAGGGCGCAAGCCTCGACTGGCGGCAGTGGCCCGAGCAATGGCAGGACCCGCGCAGCGCTGCCCTGGCCGAATTCGCCGAAGAGAACGCCGGACGCATCGGCTTCTTTGCCTTTTGCCAATGGCTGATCACGCGCTGCCTGGAGCGCGCACAAACCGCCGCCCGCAGCGCCGGTATGAGCATTGGCCTGATCGCCGATCTGGCGGTGGGTGCCGATGGCGGTGGCAGTCAGGCCTGGAGTCGTCAGGACGAGTTGCTCGCCTCGCTGACCGTAGGTGCACCACCGGACATCCTCAACCGCACCGGTCAGGGCTGGGGGATTTCCGCGTTCTCGCCCGAAGGTCTGGTGCGCAATGGATTTCGTGCCTTCATCGAAATGCTCCGTGCCAATTTTGCTCACGCCGGTGGCCTGCGCATCGATCACGTCATGGGCCTGCAACGGCTGTGGGTAATCCCCAATGGCGCGTCACCCGCCGACGGCGCCTACCTCTATTACCCGGTGGACGACCTGCTGCGTTTGCTGACTCTCGAGTCCCATCGTCATCAGGCCATCGTCCTCGGTGAAGACCTCGGCACCGTGGCCGATGGTTTGCGAGAAAAGCTCATCGCCCGTTCGATCCTCGGCATGCGCGTGCTGCTGTTCGAACAGGACAACGCGCACTTCAAAACCATTCTCGACTGGCCGGACAACGCCCTCGCGACCACCAGTACCCATGACCTGCCGACGCTCAATGGCTGGTGGCATGGCCGCGATATCGACTGGAACGCCCGGCTGGGCCTGGTCGACGCCCCGGGTGAAATCGAATGGCGCCACCACCGCGAACGCGAGCGCGAAGGCCTGCGCCGGGTGTTGAGCGAGGACCCGCAGAACTTTCGCGAAGAGTCCCATGAAACCGATCAGGTGCTCGACGCCGCGATACGTTTCCTCGGTCATACCCGTGCGCCGCTGGTGTTGCTGCCACTGGAAGATGCCCTGGGCATCGAACAGCAGGCCAACTTGCCCGGCACCACCGACACGCACCCCAACTGGTCCAGACGCTTGCCCGGCGACAGTGAAGCCTTGCTCGATGACCCGGACGCCGCCCGGCGCCTGGAACTGCTCGCCTGTGCGCGGCTTCAGGCGGCCGAGCGTGACCAATGAAGCAAACGCTTATCCAACCGCTGCGGGCGACCCTGCGGCTGCAGTTCCATAAAGACTTCACGCTGGACGATGCGGTGCCGCTGGTGCCGTACTTCGCCAGCCTCGGCATCAGCCATGTCTATGCGTCACCCCTGCTGAGCGCCCGCGCCGGCTCCATGCATGGCTACGACGTCGTGGACCCGACCACGGTCAACCCGGAACTGGGTGGCGAAGCGGCGCTGCGGCGTTTGGTCAGCGCATTGCGCGAGCAGAACATGGGGCTGATCCTCGACATCGTCTCCAACCACATGGCCGTCGGCGGTGGCGATAATCCCTGGTGGCAGGATTTGCTGGAATGGGGACGCCTGAGTCCTTATGGCGAGTTCTTCGATATCCAGTGGCATTCACCCGACCCGTTGATGGAAGGCCAGTTGTTGCTGCCCTTCCTCGGCAGCGACTACGGCATCGCCTTGCAGGACGGCACCCTGCCCCTGCGCTTCGATGCGCAAAAGGGCGCGTTTTATGTCGAGCACTATGAGCATCACTTCCCGATCTGCCCGACGAATTACGGCGAACTGCTCAGAACCGATGACCCGCTGACCGCCGAATCGCTCAAGTCGCTGGCAGACCGCTTCAGCACCTTGAGCTACCAGACCGACGCCCACAGTCTGGCGATGCCGCTGAAAGCAGAGCTGCGTGAACTGGCCAATGATCCGGCGATTCTGCAGGCCATCCAGCAAAACCTCAGCGCTTACGACTCGCTCACCGCCGAAGGTTTCCAGCGCCTGCACTTGTTGCTTGAACGCCAAAGCTATCGCCTGGCCAGTTGGCGCACGGCGGCAGATGACATCAACTGGCGGCGTTTTTTCGATATCAACGAACTGGGTGGCTTGCGGGTTGAACGCCCCGCCGTGTTCGAAGCCACCCACGCAAAAATCTTTGAGCTGGTAGCCGAAGGACTGGTTGACGGTTTGCGCATCGACCACATCGACGGTCTCGCCGACCCTCGGGGTTACTGCCGCAAATTGCGGCGGCGGGTCGACAGCCTGTCACCGGATCGTCACCTGCCGATCTACGTCGAGAAGATCCTCGGCGAAGGTGAAACCCTGCACCGTGACTGGTCAGTGGATGGCACCACGGGTTACGAGTTCATGAATCAGTTGTCGCTGCTGCAACACGCTCCGGAAGGCGCCGACACCTTGGGCGAACTGTGGAATCGTTACAGCGAACGGCCCGCCGATTTCCGTCAGGAAGCGCAACTGGCCCGTCAGCAGATCCTCAACGGTTCCCTCGCCGGAGACTTCGAAAGCGTCGCCCAGGCCCTGTTGCAAGTGGCCCGGGATGACCTGATGACCCGCGACCTGACCCTCGGTGCGATTCGTCGGGCGTTGCAGGAACTGATCGTGCATTTCCCGGTGTACCGCACCTATATCAGCCCCCGTGGGCGTTCCGCTGAAGACGATGTGTTTTTCCAGCAAGCCATGGACGGTGCCAGGCTTACCCTCGGCGAGACCGACTGGCCGGTACTCGATTGCCTGGCCCGCTGGCTGGGCGGTGAATCATGGCGCAAACGCTCGTTGGGCCGGCCGCGCAAGATGCTCAAGCATGGCTGTGTGCGTTTTCAGCAACTGACGTCGCCGGCGGCGGCGAAGGCCGTGGAAGACACCGCGTTCTATCGTTCAGCGACGTTGCTGTCGCGCAATGATGTGGGCTTCAGCACCGAGCAGTTCAGCGCGCCGGTGGCCGATTTCCATGCGGCTTGCATCAACCGTCTTGAAGCGTTCCCCGATAATTTGCTGGCCACCGCGACCCACGACCACAAACGCGGCGAAGACACCCGCGCGCGCCTGGCGGTGCTGAGCGAGCGCAGTGCCTGGTACGCCGAGCAAGTCCCGCTCTGGCAGGCCCTCGCCCGGCCCCTGCGCGACGACGACCAGATGCCGACTGCGGGCGATGAGCTGATCCTCTATCAAGCGATCCTCGGCAGTTGGCCGCTCGATGTGCGCAGTGACGATCAAACAGCCTTGGAGAACTACACTCAACGGCTGTGGCAATGGCAACAGAAAGCCTTGCGCGAAGCCAAGTTGCAAAGCAGCTGGAGCGCGCCGAACGAGGCTTACGAACAAGCAGTTCAGCAATTCCTGCAACGTCTGCTTCTGAGCCCCGAAGGTGAACTGCTACGCGCTGCCCTCGGCAAAGCCGCCAAGAGCATCGCCGTCCCCGGCGCACTCAATGGATTGGCGCAAACCTTGCTGCGCATGACCGTGCCGGGGGTACCAGATCTCTATCAGGGCAACGAGTACTGGGACTTTTCGCTGGTCGATCCTGACAACCGCCGGCCGGTGGATTACGCCAGCCGTCAGCAGTCCATGCAGACGCCATTGGAACTGCCCGAACTGTTGGCTAACTGGCGTGACGGGCGCATTAAACAAGCGCTGATCGCTCATGTGTTGAACCTGCGGCTCGAACACACCGAGCTGTTTCGGCGAGGGACGTATCAAGCGCTTGAAGTCGTCGGCAGCGAGGCTCACCGGGTGCTCGCATTTGCTCGCTCGCTGGAAGGAAAACGCGCCATCGTGATCGTACCGATACGCTGCGCCGAACTGCTGAAAAACAGTGCCGAACCCCGGATTGACGCGCCGCTGTGGGGCGATACACGGGTCAAATTACCGTTCACCGCCCCTGATGAAAATTTGAAGGGACTTTTTTCAAGCACAACAGTCACACCCCAAAGGGAGCTGAACATCAGCGCCGCGCTAGGGGATTTCTCAATCAATGTTTTTATCCAAACTACCCCTTGAGTTCAGTTCAGGAGCATTGCGATGAGTACCAACGATAAACGCATCCGCGAATTTGCCTATCAGATCTGGGAATCGGAAGGAAAACCCGAGGGCCAGGACGCTCGCCACTGGGAGATGGCCCGCAAACTGGCTGAAGCCGAAGCCCTGGCACCGAGCAAATCGCCGAAGGCCGCTGGCAGCAAAACCGCCGGCACCAAGGCCCCTGCCAGCAAAGCCAATGGCAAGGCAGCGGAGCCAAAAACCAAAGCCAAGCCCGCAGCTGCCTCCAAGGTGATCCCGCCGGGCGAAAAAGCCAACGAGAAAAAGCCTCGAGCAGCGCGTAAACCGCCCGCTGTCTGACGCCTCTCCCCTGTGTCCTGATTGACCTCGTGGCGAGCTTTCTCGCCACCGAGGGCTCGCTCGCCCTCAAAAAAAACCAGAGCCCCGACTTTTTATAATTGAGTAATGTCCCCCCTTTGCAGGAGCACCCATGACCAGTCCAAAGAAAGCCGCGCCAGAACCTCAGGTCGAGGCCTCGCGAATCCGTGAAGGCTTGCCCTTCCCGCTGGGCGCGAACTGGGATGGCCTAGGGGTCAACTTTGCCTTGTTTTCCGCCAACGCCACCAAGGTCGAGCTGTGCATCTTCGATGATGCCGGCGAGGTCGAGTTGGAACGCATCGAGCTGCCGGAATACACCGACGAGATCTACCACGGCTACCTGCCCGACGCGCATCCGGGGATGATCTATGGCTACCGTGTCTACGGCCCGTACGATCCGGCTAATGGTCATCGCTTCAACCACAACAAACTGCTGATCGACCCCTACGCCAAACAACTGGTCGGCCAGTTGAAATGGTCCGAAGCCCTGTTCGGCTACACCATAGGCCACCCCGACGCCGACCTCAGCTTCGATGAACGGGACAGCGCGCACTTCGTGCCCAAGTGCAAAGTGATCGACCCGGCTCACACCTGGGGTCACGACCATCGGGTCAGCGTGCCGTGGGACAAGACCATCATTTATGAGACTCACGTGCGCGGTATCAGCATGCGTCATCCCTCCGTCCCCGAGAATGTGCGCGGCACCTTCGCCGGGTTGATGGTCGATGACGTGCTGGAACACATCCGCAAACTCGGCGTGTCGACGGTGGAATTGCTGCCGATTCATGCCTTCGTCAACGACCAGCATCTGTTGCACAAAGGCATGACCAATTACTGGGGCTACAACAGCATCGCGTTCTTCGCCCCCGACCCTCGTTACCTGGCCAGTGGCAAGATCGCCGAGTTCAAGGAGATGGTTGCGCACCTGCACGAAGCCAATCTTGAAGTGATCCTCGACGTGGTCTACAACCACACCGCCGAGGGCAACGAACAAGGCCCTACCCTGTCCATGCGCGGCATCGACAACGCCTCCTACTACCGTTTGATGCCCGACGACAAGCGCTTCTACATCAACGATTCCGGCACCGGCAACACCCTGGACCTGAGTCACCCGTGCGTGCTGCAAATGGTCACCGACTCCTTGCGCTACTGGGCCTCGGAAATGCACGTGGACGGTTTCCGCTTCGACCTGGCGACCATTCTCGGGCGTTACCACGATGGCTTCGACGAACGTCACAGCTTCCTTGTGGCCTGCCGTCAGGACCCGGTGCTGCGCCAGGTGAAGATGATTGCAGAAGCCTGGGACTGTGGCCCCGGTGGCTATCAGGTCGGTAACTTTCCGCCGGGCTGGGTCGAGTGGAATGACAAATTCCGCGACACCGTGCGTGCGTTCTGGAAAGGTGACGATGGCCAACTGGCGGACTTCGCCAGTCGCATGACCGCCTCCGGCGAGATGTTCAATCAGCGTGGCCGGCGGCCGTACGCCTCGGTGAACTTCGTCACCGCCCACGACGGTTTCACCCTTAACGACCTGGTGTCATACAACGACAAACACAACGAAGCCAACGACGAGAACAATCAGGACGGCAGCAACAACAACCTGTCCTGGAACCACGGCGTCGAAGGCCCGACCGACGATCCCGAGATCAATGAACTGCGTCAGCGGCAGATGCGCAATTTCTTTGCCACGCTGCTGCTGTCCCAAGGCACGCCGATGCTGGTGGCCGGCGACGAATTCGCCCGAACCCAGGAAGGCAACAACAACGCCTATTGCCAGGACAGCGAGATCGGCTGGGTCAATTGGGACCTGAGCGAAGACGGCAAGGCCCTGCTCAAGTTCGTTAAACGGCTGATCAAGTTGCGCCTGGCCTACCCGATCCTGCGTCGCGGTCGGTTCCTGGTGGGCAACTACAACGAGGACATCGGCGTCAAGGACGTCACCTGGCTCGCGCCGGATGGCAGCGAAATGTCCATCGAACAATGGGAAGAAGGCCATGGCCGCTGCCTCGGGATGCTGATGGATGGCCGCGCCCAGGAAACCGGTATCCGCCGCAAGGGCGCCGACGCCACCTTGCTGTTGGTGGTCAACGCGCATCACGACATCGTCAATTTCCTGCTTCCGGAAGTGCCCGACGGCGGTTTCTGGACCTGCATGATCGACACCAATCAACCGTCGATTCGTGGTCAGGAACGCTTCGAGTTCGATCACGAATATTCGGTCACTGGCCGTTCGCTGCTGCTGTTCGAATTGCAGCGTGAGGAAGAAGAGTGAAATGGACCTTCAGGGATTTCTCCAGCATCAGCCCGCGGATTACGCCGACACGCAAGCGTTAGGCCGGTGCCTGCGAGCGCTGGTTGAGGCGGGTCTCGATCAGCTTCCGCTGCCTGGCGGTGGCCAGACACTGGAGCGGTTTCAGCGTCTGGCCGAGGTCGGCGGGCATGATCTGGGGTTGTGCAAGTTGTACGAGGGCCATACCGACGCCCTGGCGATCATCCAGCAACTGGGTGGCTCGCCTACGCCGGGCAGCACGTGGGGCATGTGGGCCGCAGAACCACCGCAAGCGCGCGTGCAAGTCAGGCCGCAAGGTCAGATGGTTGTGTTGAATGGGCGCAAGGCCTGGTGTTCAGGAGCTTCGGTGTTGAGTCACGCGTTGCTCACGGCATGGGATCATCACGACCGGCAGCAATTGGTTGCGGTGGCGCTGGATCAACCCGGCGTGACCGTGACGGATCAGGGCTGGCAAGCCGTCGGAATGGGTGCCACTGGCAGCGTTGAGGTGCTGTTCGAAGGTGCCGAAGCACAAGCCATTGGCAACCCTGGCGATTACCTGCAACGTCCCGGCTTCTGGCAAGGCGGAATCGGCATTGCCGCTTGCTGGTACGGCGCGGCACAGAGCATCGCCGAACGTCTGCGCAGCCATTGCGCTCAACGTGAAGAACCCCACGCCCTCGCCCACCTGGGCGCGGTCGACAGTGCGCTGCATGCTGCCGCCGAGGTATTGCGGGTCAGCGCATTGATGATCGACGCCGCTCCGCTGGACGACGCCGAACTGCTGGCCCGGCGCGCCCGCACGGTGGTTGAACACGCCGCCGAACAGGTTATCCGGCATGTCGGCCACGCACTCGGTGCCGGCCCCTATTGCAAGGATCGGCAGTTCGCCCGCCTGATCGCCGACCTGCCGGTATTCCTGCGCCAAAGCCACGCCGAACGGGATCTCGCCGCGCTTGGGCAACAGGTTCTGACGGAGACATGGATGTTATGAAAACCAACCCCATTGTCGGCCAGGGAACGCCTCTGCATTTATGGCAAACCTCAAGCCATCTGGCCCAATTACCGGTGACCGACATCCTGACGCTGGTGCCGGAAGGCTCGCGCGCCGTGATCATCGCCCCCCATCCGGATGACGAAGTGCTGGGTTGCGGCGGGTTCCTGCAGTTGCTCGCTGCGGCCGGCCGGCCGCTGCAACTGATTTCAGTCACTGATGGCAGTGCCAGCCATCCCGGTTCCGAGCGCTGGCCGGTGGAACGCCTGAGCGTGGTCCGCCCGCAGGAATCGGCCCAGGCCTTGCGCCGTCTCGGCCTGCCATTGCACAGCCTGAAATGGCTGCGCGGTGGTTTCGCCGACAGTCAGGTGGCGGCACGGGAAGCCGAGTTGTGCGAGTTCATCGAACGTCATCTGCGGCCCAACGATGTGGTCTTTACCACGTGGCGTGAAGACGGCCATTGCGATCACGAGGCTGTGGGTCGTGCCAGTGTCGAAGCGGCGAAACGGGTCGGTGCTGCGCTGCATGAGCTGCCCGTCTGGACCTGGCACTGGGCAACCCCCGAAGACAGTTTCGTGCCTTGGCACCGGGCGCGAAAGATTCTGTTGGCCCCGGCACTGGTGGCGCGCAAACGTCACGCCATTCATGCCTTCGCCAGCCAACTGGAGGGCGACCCGAAAATCGGCTTGCCACCGGTGCTGGCACCGTATGTGCTGGACCGGTTACTGCAACCGTTTGAAGTGGTGTTTGTATGAGCGTCGAGGATCGCTATTTCGACGGTTTGTTCGCCGGCAACGACGATCCCTGGTCGTTCCGTCAGCGCTGGTACGAACAGCGCAAACGCGCCATAACGCTGGCCGCGCTGCCCCGACCGCACTACCGCGCGATCTTCGAACCCGGTTGCGCCAACGGGGAACTGAGCGCTGATCTGGCCACTCGCTGCGATCGCCTGTTGTGTTGCGATACGGCAGCCGCCGCCGTGGCGCTGGCTCGCACTCGCCTGAGTCTGTTCGACCATGTCGAAGTCCGCCAAAGCCGTCTGCCGGGGGATTGGCCCAACGAGCAGTTTGACCTGATCGTGCTCAGCGAAGTCGGCTATTACCTGGATGCCGAAGACCTCAAGTGCCTGATCGAACACGCCGCCCGATCATTGACCGCCGACGGCCAACTCCTGGCCTGCCACTGGCGCCCACCGATCGATGGCTGCCCGCTGAACGCCCGACAGGTCCATGACCTGCTTCACGAACAGTTGCACTTACCGCGCCTGGTCCTGCATCAGGAGGCCGATTTCCTGCTGGAACTCTGGAGCCGTGAGCCGCGCTCCGTGGCCGTGCTGGAGGGCTTGCGATGATTGGCATTTTGATCCCGGCGCATAACGAAGAAGAGTTGATCGAGCAGTGCATACGGGCCGCCCTGCGCGCCGCGTGCCATGAACGGCTGGAGGGTGAAACGGTCCTGGTGCTGGTGGTGCTCGACAGTTGCACTGACCGATCCTCAGAGATTGTTGACAGTTACCCAGTGCACAGCCTGGCGATCGAGGCGCGTAACGTCGGCCAGGCGCGCGCCGCGGGTGCACGGTTTCTACTGGATCGGGGAGTGCGCTGGATTTCCTGCTCCGACGCCGACAGCCGGGTCGCCAAGGACTGGCTGGTGGCGCAACTGGACCTCGGTGCCGACGCAGTGTGCGGCACGGTGACGGTCGATCAGTGGAACGCGGCCTTCGATGAGGCGACACAGATTCGCTATCACAAGCGTTATCAGGCCCGCGACGGCCACCGGCATATCCATGGTGCCAACCTGGGCATCAGTGCCGAGGCTTACCGGCGTGCCGGTGGTTTCGAACCGCTGGCCAGCGACGAAGATGTGCAACTGGTTCGGCAACTCGAACGCTGCGGGGCGACTATCGCCTGGAGCCAACGTCCGCAGGTGCTCACCAGTGCCCGACTGGACAGCCGCGCACGAGGGGGCTTTGGCGATTTCCTGCGGGACATGCTGCAGGTCGGATAAAAAAACGTACCGGATGGAACAGCGAGGCGACGAATAGCGTGACATGAGCAATACTCTGCTTGCGGCAATCCAGGGTTTGGAGCGCTGCACATTGCTATCAACGAGAACAAGGACGTAGCCATGAAATCGGTCTCCATCAGTGAAAGCAGCCTACCCGTACAAATCTGGAACAGCGCCCCGCAACTGGACAACATTCCTGTCATCAGCACTCAGACCCTGGTCCCCGCCGGCGCACGCGCTGTAGTGATTGCCCCACACCCTGGCGATGAAGTCGTGACCTGCGGCGGCCTGCTGCAGTTGCTCAGCGCCTTGGGGCATCCCCTCCAGTTAATCTCGATTACCGACGGCAGCGCCAGCCATCCGGGCTCGCAACAGTGGTCGGAGAAACGCTTGAGCGTGTTCCGCCCCCAGGAAAGCCTCGAAGCCTTGCGCCGGCTCGGGCTGCCGATGCACAGCCTCAAATGGATTCGTGGCGGCTTCACCGACAACGCCCTGGCCGAACGGGAATTTCAGATGACTCAATTCATTGCCCGTTATTTACGCCCCGGGGATGTGGTGTTCAGCACCTGGCGCGAGGATGGCATTGTCGACCATGACGCCGTCGGCCGGGCTAGCGTCAAGGCCGCGGCCATGGTCGGGGCGGCGTTCAACGAAGTACCGGTCTGGGCCTGGCACTGGCCAACGCGTGATCGAGGGCTCATCCCGTGGCATCGCGCGCGCAAGGTGCGCCTGGACACCTGGACCGTCGCGCGCAAAAGCCACGCCACCCACGCCTATGCCAGCCAGCTCGACGGCGAACCCGCCATCGGCCTCGCCCCGCTGCTGCCCCCGGTGCTTCTGGAACGGATACGGTTGCCCTACGAAATTGTGTTTGTCTGACGCAGCGATGTAGCAGCTGTCGAGCCTGCGAGGCTGCGTTCGGCTGCGAAGCAGTCGTAAGGCCCGGCAATGTGGTGTGTCAGGCAAACTCCATGTTCTGGATGACGACTGCTACGCAGCCGAACGCAGCCTCGCAGGCTCGGCAGCTGCTACATTTTGGTGTGAAGGCTGCTTGCGACGAATCACTCTGAACTGCCCGCCGCTGTATCAGTCGCATACATAAGCAGTCCTGATTCAGAGGAGTGAACGTGACCAGTGACTCCAAGTGGCAGGCCGTCGGATCATCTCCATTGAACACGCCTCTGGCGATTCATCGACTGAGAGTGCTGACGGTCAACACCCACAAGGGTTTTACCGCATTCAACCGACGTTTCATTCTCCCGGAACTGCGTGAAGCGGTACGCAGTACGTCGGCGGACCTGGTGTTCCTGCAGGAAGTCGTCGGTGAACACGACCGCCATTCCACTCGCTACAACGATTGGCCACAGACCTCACAATACGAGTTCCTGGCCGACAGCATATGGAGCGACTTCGCCTACGGTCGCAACGCGGTCTACCCCAACGGTCACCACGGCAATGCCCTGTTATCGAAATACCCGATCCGCGAACACCGCAACCTCGACGTCTCGATCACCGGCCCCGAACGCCGCGGCCTGCTGCATTGCGTTCTGGATGTGCCGGGGCACACTGAAGTCCATGCGATCTGCGTTCACTTGAGTCTGCTGGAAAGCCATCGCCAACTACAGCTCCAGCTCCTCTGCCTACTACTCGAATCGTTACCCGACGATGCGCCGGTGATTATCGCCGGCGACTTCAACGACTGGCAGCTGCAAGGTAACACCGCCCTCGCCCGACGCGACTATCTGCATGAAGCCTTCGAACGTCACCACGGTCGCCCGGCAAAAACCTATCCGGCGCGCTTTCCGCTGCTGCGTCTGGACCGGATTTATCTGCGCAATGCCAGCAGTCATGAGCCGCGAATACTCGGGAGCAAGCCGTGGACGCACCTGTCGGATCATTTGCCGCTGGCGGTGGAAGTACACCTCTGAAGTACTTTTTTCAACAGACCATTCGTCAGCAACACCACCACGGGCGAAAAACGCGTCTACACCTTAAGCAGCTGAAGGAGCAGTTGATTCAACTCGTTAGGATGCAGGTCTCACGCAGTTTATGAACTTCACTTGATGGCTTGATTGAAGATCCGGCGAACGATCCAAGGATGATTTCCCGAAACATGCGGTAGGGATACAACATGAATCGTTACGCCCGATTGCTGCAGGCATTGCCGCAGATACTCGCTGTACCCACTTCGTTGCTGATAGGCGTCAGCCCTCCCGTTTCCGCCGCTTGCACCTTGATCGCAGGGCCCGGAAACGATGCATTCACCTGTGACAGCGGCACCAGCGCTGCACTCACCGACCTGTCGGGCAATAACAGCCTGACGTTCCCCGCCAACGGCACTGGCCGTATCAATGGCAACGTGACGTTCGGCGCGGGCAGCGACACCGTCGAGATGAATTCCGGCACACTCGCCGGCGCACTGGACCAAGGCGCCGGCGCGGACCGCCTGCGTATCACAGGCGGGTTGATTACAAGCGCCGTCAGCCAGGGCAATGGAATCGATGATTTTGTGATGACTGGCGGGACTATTCAGTCCCTCGCTCAAGGCGACAATCGCGATACGTTTCTGATGACCGGCGGCACCATCGTCGGCGCCTTCGAGGATGGTGACGTCGCCCGCATGATGGGCGGGACCATTGGCCGGGTCGACATGAAACTCGACAACAATATCTTTGACCTGTCGGGCGGCCAGATCCAGGGCAATCTGGTCACCGGTTTCGGTACCGACACCATTACCGTTTCTGGCGGACGGATTGGCGGCAACATCAGCGTCAGCGGCGGCAACGACAGCATTACCGTGACGGGCGGCGAAATCGTGGGCGAGATCCGCGCCAGTACCGGCGATGACACGCTGGTCTGGGACGGTGGCGGCATCATCCGCTCGGCGATCCTGTTGGCCGAAGGCAACGACCGTGTGACCCTGCGCAATCTGAGCGAAAGCACCCTCGCCCTGACCCCGGGCATCGACGGCGGCAGGGGCAACGATGTGCTGATTTTCGATCATGTCAGCTCAGCCACCCCTGCCCGCTATATCAACTGGGAGACGGTCAATCTGAGCAACGGTTCGCAACTGGACCTCGCCGGAAACTTTATTCTGGGCGACGCCGCCAGCGGCACCGGGGTGTTCTCTATTGATAGCAGCAGCACACTGACATCTGCCCAAGGCAGCATCACGCCCGCTGTTGCGGGCCAACTTGCGACCTTGAACAACGCCGGGGTGATCGACCTGAGCAGCGGCAATACCCGCACCAATGACACCCTGACCGTGCAAGGCAATTACGCGGGCAACGGCGGCCAGTTGCTGTTGCAAAGCGTGGTGGGAGACGACAACTCCCCCAGCGACAAACTGGTGGTGAACGATGGGACATTGACCGGCAGCACGTTGATCACGGTCACCAATCTGGGCGGAACCGGCGGGTTGACCCAGCAGAACGGCATTGAGTTGGTGCAGGCTCAAGGCACTGCTGTCAGCACCCCCGATGCGTTTGCGCTCAAAGGTCCGGTATCTGCGGGTGCCTTCGATTACTACCTGTTCAAGGGTGGCGTTAGCGCAGGCAGCGAAAACAGTTGGTATTTGCGCTCTGCCGTTGTGGCCCCCGCGACCGTCACCATCCCAAACCCGGATCCGGCCTTGCCACCGATTGTCGTCCCGGTCATCGCAACGCCGGTGGCCGCACTCGCTCCCGCCGGCAGCCCACCGCTACCGGTTTTACCGGCAGCCGTACCGGGCGCGTCACCGATTCCGCTGTACCGCCCCGAGGTTCCGACCTGGTCGGTACTGCCACCCGCTGCCGCGCAACTGACCCTGAATGCACTCGGCACTTTCCATGATCGCCAAGGCGATCAGCGCCTGCTCAACGAAACCGGGGCCTTTGGCGCTGGCTGGGGTCGGGTCTACGGCAAGAACGTCGATCAGACCTGGGCCGGCACCGTAACGCCAAGGCTCGACGGTTCGCTCAGCGGTTTCCAGGTTGGTAACGATGTGTACAGCTCACAGACTTCCAATGGACAGACCCAGCGCACTGGTTTTTTTGTCGGGCATACGCGTTTACAGGGCGATGTCGACGGTTTCAACCAAGGCTTTGAAGACAAGCGCGCTGGCCAAGTGGAACTTGAAGGCGACAGTTATGGCTTGTACTGGACGTTGACCGATCCCAAGGGCTGGTACGTCGACACCGTCATCATGGGCACCCGGCTCGACGGTGACAGCCACTCCGAACGCGGCCTCAAACTGGATAACCGAGGCCACGCCTTGACTGTTTCGGCGGAAACCGGCTATCCGATTCAAGTGACGGATAACTGGGTGGTTGAACCCCAGGCGCAGGTCATCCATCAAAAAGTCTCGCTGGACAGCCAGGACGACGGCATTTCCCACGTTTCATTCGACTCCGACAGTGCCTGGACCGGTCGCCTCGGTGCTCGACTCAAAGGCCTTTACCAAGTCAGTGGACGCCCATTGGAACCTTATGTACGAGCCAATCTGTGGCACACCCTTTCCGGTATCGACTCGGTAACCTTCGACGGCGCGGACCGGATCGATACCGAGCAAAAATCGTCATCGGCCGACCTCGGTGTCGGCGTTGTGCTTAGCCTCGCGAAAACCGTGAACGTGTATGGCGGACTCGACTACACCAGCAATATCGACAGCAATCAGCTGCGCGGAACGGCCGCAAATGTCGGTGTCAGGGTGACTTGGTGAACCGGTAACCCACTATCAAAACCGCTCTGGAATGCGGATTTTTTGACGATTTTTCGAACAAACAAGAACTTAGATGTGCGGCGTAAATCAGTCACTTGCAAGTCCTAAAATACACATACCACTTATCGGACATTTTCTTGACGCGATGTCAAGGGTCTTCTTAGCTACACGTTACTACCCCCGGAAATATTACCCGGGGCAACCCCCCAGACTCCCGCAAAATCGGGCGGCCAGAGGCTTGCCCCACTACATTCGGTCGCCCCTCATTCGGGGTAGGAGAGAGACGCCAGAGCGAGATTCGGCATGCGATTGCAAGGTAGACCTCCATGAAAACGTCATTCACCCAACAAGAGATCAAAGTTACTTTTTGCACTGTCTCGAGTTCACTCCTTCTGTGCTCGTCCATGGAAGTACAGGCAGGGCCGGCAGAGGATGAAACCACCCCTTGGTACCGTCAGGATGTTCCGGTCATGACCTTACCCGCCGTCACTTTCACCGCCCCCTACTCCGGCCGTTTCAGCGCCGCCTCCGATACACGAAGTTCGCGCCTGACCATCGAGGACGCTGCGCCTTCGGCCTGGGATCAGGTGTATGGACAGGCTTCGCGGCAGGCGCAAACCGATGTTCTGGCTCAGGGGTTTGCTATCCCTGGCAGTAGCGAGTTCAAAGGTCCGGCGATCCTGACTCTGCAAAGCGGTAGCGGTCATACCCAGCGGGTCGGACTGGTCGGCGGCACGACTCAGTTACAAGGCAACAGCAACGGGCTGCTGACCGGTCGCGCCCTTGCTGACCCCAGCCACGACACCCTCAACCTCGAAGGCCAGAGCCTCGGCGCCTACTGGAGCCTGACCGGGCCCCAAGGCTGGCACGTGGATTTGACGGCCAGCGGCGGCCGGGTCAACGGTTATACCCGCAATGACCAGGGCGCCCGACTGGCGACCGAGGGCAGCGCGGTGACGCTGTCGGTGGAAGGTGGTTTCCCCATTGGTCTGAGCGATAACTGGGTAGTCGAACCCCAGGCGCAGTTGATCAATCAACGCATTACCCTGGACACCCCGTATGCCGGGTCAGGCAATGCCTCGTCCAGCGATCTGACGTCCTGGAGCGGCCGGGTCGGTGCACGGTTGAAAGGTAGTTACAACATCAACGGCCTGGGGGTCGAACCCTATGTGCGAACCAACGTGTGGCACACGGTATACACCGGCAATACGGTGAACCTCGATCAGGTCGAGAAGATCAGCAGCAGCCGTTATTCATCGACCGTCGAAGTGGGTTTGGGGTTGGTGGCCAGAGTGACACCCGCCGTGAGTCTTTACGTCAGCGCCGACTACAGCAGTGATGTGGACGACAATGATTTGAACGGGTTGATTGGGAGTTTGGGTGTGCGGATGCGGTGGTAAAAAGATCAAGAGATCGCAGCCTGCGGCAGCTCCTACATTGGGTGGCGTACACCTTGTAGGAGCTGGCGAAGCCTGCGATCTTTCGGTCAACCCTCCGGACGCAGCATCAACACCGCCAGCGGCGGCAGGTTCAATACCAACGAGAGGGCCTGGCCATGGCTCGGCTCTTCCTCGGTAAACGCCCCGCCGCTGTTGCCATAGTTCGAACCGGCGTAAGTAGCCGCATCGCTGTTGATCACCTCGGTCCAACGCCCGGCAAACGGTACGCCGACGCGATAACCCTCACGCGGCACCGGCGTGAAGTTAGCCACCACCAACACCGGCCGCCCCTCCCTGCTCCAGCGCATGAAGGCGTAAACGCTGTTGATTGCATCATCACCAATCAACCACTGGAAGCCTTGCGGCGCGTCATCCTGATCATGCAGCGCCGGTTCTTCGCGATACAGCCGATTAAGGTCGCCGACGAGTTTCTGCACACCTTTGTGTTCCGAGTACTGCAGCAAGTACCAGTCCAGCTGCTGATCGTGGTTCCACTCACGCCACTGACCAAACTCGCAGCCCATGAACAACAGCTTCTTGCCCGGATGTGCCCACATGAAACTGAGGTAGGCGCGCAGGTTGGCGAATTTCTGCCAGCGGTCACCGGGCATCTTGTCGATCAGGGAGTGCTTGCCGTGAACCACTTCGTCGTGGGAGATCGGCAGGATAAAGCGCTCGGACCAGGCATACACCAGACCAAAACTCAGTTCGTTATGGTGATGAGCGCGGTATACCGGGTCTTGCTGGATGTAATGCAGCGAATCGTGCATCCAGCCCATGTTCCACTTGTAGTCGAAGCCCAGTCCGCCTTGTTGCGTGCCCTGGCTGACACCCGGCCACGCGGTGGATTCTTCGGCAATCACCAGCGCGCCGGGGGCTTCAAGGTCGACCACGTCATTGAGATGGCGCAGGAAGTCGATGGCTTCGAGGTTTTCCCGACCGCCGTGACGGTTCGGCACCCATTCGCCGGCCTTGCGCGAATAATCGCGATACAGCATCGACGCCACGGCATCGACCCGCAGACCGTCGACGTGGAAATGTTTGAGCCAGTGCAACGCCGAGGCCAGCATGTAGCCGTGCACTTCGGTGCGACCCAGGTTGTAGATCAGCGTGTCCCAGTCCTGATGGAAGCCTTCCTGCGGGTTGCCGTATTCGTACAGCGCGGTGCCGTCGAACTGCGCCAGGCCGTGGGTATCGGTCGGAAAATGCGCTGGCACCCAGTCGAGGATCACGCCGATGTCAGCCTGGTGGCAGGCATTGACGAACGCGGCGAAGTCATCCGGCGTACCGTAGCGGGCGCTCGGGGCGAATTGCGACAGCAGCTGATAGCCCCAGGAGCCGCCGAACGGGTGTTCCATGATCGGCATCAGCTCGATGTGGGTAAAACCCAGATCCTTGACGTAAGGAATCAGCCGCTCGGCCAACTCATGCCAGGTGTACTGGCGGGCGACCTCGCCCAGATCATCCAGCTCACATTGCCAGGACCCGGCATGCAATTCGTAGATCGACAGCGGCGCACTCACCCGATGACGGTCGCCCCGCGATTGCATCCACTCCTGATCCTGCCAATCGATGTTCAGCGGCGAAGCGACTTTTGACGCGGTGTCCGGCGGCAGCGAGGTGGCCAGCGCCATCGGGTCGGCCTTGAGCGGCAGAATGCCGTGGGTGCCGAGGATTTCGTATTTGTATGTTTCCCCCGCTTGCATGCGCGGGACGAAAATTTCCCATACACCGGTAGGATGACGCAGGCGCATCGGGTGCCGGCGACCGTCCCAGTTGTTGAAGTCACCCACCACCGACACCCTTTTGGCGTTCGGTGCCCACACGGCGAATCGCACGCCATCGACACCGTCGACGGTTTGCAGCTGCGCGCCCAGGCAAGCGCTGAGATCGCGGTGATTGCCTTCGGCGAACAGGTACAAGTCCATCTCACCAAGCAACGGGCCAAAGCTGTAAGGGTCCTCGGAAATTTGTTCGCCGCCGGCCCACCGGGTTCGCAGCAGATACGGCTGCGCCCGATCGAAGTGCCCGACGAACAGGCCCGGTGTCTGGGTGGCCTCCAGGTTGCCGAGTTCCTCCCCGGAGTCCTTGGCCAGTACCTGCACGCTCAAGGCGTCCGGCAAATAGGCCCGAATGAATTGCCCGCCGGCACCATCGCCGTGGGGGCCAAGAATTGCAAAGGGGTCGTGATGTTCGGCGCGTACCAGCGCGTCGATGTCCCGCGATCTGGGCAGCAACGCTTCTTTAGCGTGACCCTGTTCCTTGTTCGAGAAACTCATGACTACTCTCCACCAAGATCGGAAAAGGGTTTAAGCCCACTCAATAGTCCATATAAACCGTGCAACGGCACGGGCAACCAGGTGGGGCGATTTTCTGCCTCATAGGCCACTTCATACGCTGCCTTCTCCAGGCCGAACAACGCCAATGCGGCGTCCTCGCCTTCCGGATCTTGCCATGCATGAGCAAGACTAGCTGCCGCCAGCCGATAAGCGTCGACAAATGCTTGTCTTGCTTCATTTAAATAGCGATCGGCGACACGTAGACGAGCGGCTTGGGCATCGGCCGTGTTATCGACGTTGTGCACATTGATCGCCATCGCCGCAGCGTAGTCAAAGGAACGCAATACGCCACTGACGTCTTTGTACGGGCTGTGTTTGCCCCGTCGCTCATGCAGCGGCCGCGCCGGCTCGCCTTCGAAGTCGATCAAGTAGGCGTCGCCCTTGATCACCAGCACCTGGCCCAGGTGCAAGTCGCCGTGGACGCGAATGCGCAGACCACCAACGGCTTTTTTGCCCAGCTCCTGAACATGGCTGAGGATGGCTTTTTTGTTGTCCAGTAAACGAGTGACCAAGGCTTTGTCTGCCGGGTTCAATTCGCTTTGATGCTGTTTGAGCAACTTAAACGCGTACTCCAGTTGCGCTGCCACATCCTTGGCCGAGGCCAAGGCATCTTTCTGGGTGGTGACCTGCGGAACGAAGTCCGGGTTGTCGCTGGGCGCCGCCAGCAGCTGATGCATTTCGCCCAGACGCTGACCGAGCATGCCGGCGAAGTCTCGCAGTTCGCCCAACGCGTTGTAGTGTTGCTCCTGCTCGGACATGGCGTCGGCCAGTTCGTCGCGCAGCGCCCGTTCGAGGTTGTTCTGGGTCCATTCCCAAGCATCGCCCTGATTGCTTAAGTAGCCCTGGGCAATCATCAGCAGGTTGTCCTCGCCCGCCGGATCGCGGCGCACCACCGAGCCCAGCAGCGGCGAAATATTGCGGAAACCCGCGTGGGTCAGGAACGCGCTCATTTCCAGTTCCGGGTGCACGCCGGACGCGACCTTGCGGATCAGTTTCAGCACCAGGCTGTTGCCGATCACCACCGAACTGTTGGACTGTTCGGCGGACAGGTAACGCACTTCCGATTCCCCGCTCAGACCGAGATTCCCCAGTTCCGCCGTCGGCTGAAAACGGATTTCGCCCGCACTGGAAGACAACACGATATCGCTTTGCATGCCCTGCAAAACCGCATGCACAAAGGTTTCGAGGCTGAAGGCATCGGTGATCAAACCGACCTGACGCACGCGCCGGACGCGAGACAAGGCCAGTTGCTGAGGCAGCGCGGCACCCACCTGATCTTCGGAGATAAAGCCGAACGGCAACTGATAGCGGCTGGTCTGGCCGCCGCTGGTGACGTCAATTTCACTCAACAGCACGGGGTGCAGCGGATCGCCGAAGCGCACGCCGTAAGCGATGTTGACCTGTTCGATGGCCGCGTCCTTGCCGGCAAACCAGCGGCGATTCTGTAGCCAGCTCGGCAGGATGCTCTGCTCCAGCGTGCTGCGGGACGGCGCTTCGAGCAGTTCTTCCATGCGTTTTTTCAGCACCAGCGTGGTGAAGTCCGGCAGGCTTTGCGCCGGTTCCACGTGCCAGCTTGGCATCTGGTTTTCCGCCGCCAGTACGAACCAATAGAAGCCGTAAGGCGCCAGGGTCAGCAGGAAATTCAACTGACCAATAGGCGGAAAGGCGTTACCGCCGAGCATTTCCACCGGCACCATGCCGACGTAGGCCGACAGGTCCAGTTCCGCTGCTTGCGCGCTGCGGGACACGTTGGCCACGCACAAGATGATTTCGTGCTTGCCGTCCGGTCCGGTGAATTCCCGGGTGTAGGCCAGGATCCGCCGGTTGCTCGGCGAGAGCATTTTCAGTGTGCCGCGACCGAAGGCCTTGGACTGCTTGCGCACGGCGAGCATGCGCCGGGTCCAGTTCAGCAGTGAATGCGGGTCGCCGGCCTGGGTTTCAACGTTGACCGACAGGTAGCCGTATTGCGGGTCCATGATCGGTGGCAGCACCAGGCTGGCCGGGTCGGCGCGGGAGAAACCGCCGTTACGGTCAATCGACCACTGCATCGGCGTGCGCACGCCATCACGGTCGCCGAGGTAGATGTTGTCACCCATGCCGATTTCATCGCCGTAATACAGGGTCGGCGTGCCGGGCATCGACAGCAGCAGACTGTTCAGCAACTCCACACGACGACGGTCGCGCTCCATCAGCGGCGCCAAGCGGCGGCGAATGCCCAGGTTGATCCGCGCCCGACGGTCGGCCGCGTAGTAATTCCACAGGTAATCGCGCTCCTTGTCGGTGACCATTTCCAGCGTCAGCTCATCGTGGTTGCGCAGGAAAATCGCCCACTGACAATTGGCCGGGATCTCCGGTGTCTGGCGCAGAATGTCGGTGATCGGGAAACGGTCTTCCTGGGCCAGCGCCATGTACATGCGCGGCATCAGCGGGAAGTGAAACGCCATGTGGCATTCGTCGCCGTTCAGGCCTTTGGCGTCGGTGTCGCCGAAGTACAGTTGCGTGTCTTCCGGCCATTGGTTGGCCTCGGCCAGCAGCATGCGGTCCGGGTAATTGGCGTCGATTTCGGCACGGATCTGCTTGAGGACGTCGTGGGTCTCGGGCAGGTTTTCGTTGTTGGTGCCGTCGCGTTCGATCAGGTACGGAATCGCGTCCAGACGCAGACCGTCGATGCCCATGTCCAGCCAGTAGCGCATCACCGACAGCACGGCTTTCATGACTTGCGGGTTATCGAAATTCAGGTCTGGCTGATGGGAATAGAAGCGATGCCAGAAGTACTGGCCGGCCACCGGGTCCCAGGTCCAGTTGGATTTTTCGGTGTCGAGAAAGATGATGCGAGTGCCGTCGTACTTTTGATCGTCATCGGACCAGACGTAGAAATCCCGCGCCGCCGAACCTTTCTTGGCCTTACGCGCACGCTGGAACCAGGCGTGCTGGTCCGAGGTGTGGTTGATGACCAGTTCGGTAATGACCCGCAGGCCACGTTTGTGGGCTTCCGAGATGAACCGCTTGGCGTCGGCCATAGTGCCGTAGTCTGAGTGCACGCCACGGTATTCGGCAATATCGTAGCCGTCATCGCGCCGTGGCGAGGGATAGAACGGCAACAGCCAGATGGTGTTGACGCCCAGATCGGCAATGTAATCGAGTTTGGCGATAAGACCGGGAAAGTCGCCGATCCCGTCATTGTTGGAGTCGAAAAAAGACTTAACGTGAACCTGGTAGATCACCGCATCCTTGTACCAGAGCGGGTCCTTGATAAAGGTGGCTGCCTTGGGTTTCTTCGCCATTTGAAACTCCTGTTGAATTCGAAAGTCGCTGAGCCGAGCGCCTGTTCTCAAACGCGATGATGACCTGTGGGAGCGAGCTTGCTCGCGATAGCAATTTGGCAGGCAACACATCTGTTGAATGTTCAATCGCCATCGCGAGCAAGCTCGCTCCCACAGGTGCTGCGTTTACACAGTAATCCGCCAGATCCCGAACGGTTGATGCGCCGGGTCGATCCGCATGAATTGGTACTTGCCGTGCCAGGTCCAGCGATGACCGCTCATCAAGTCTTCGCCCTGGGTGCTGGCGTCGTCGGGCAAGCCCATTTCCCACAGCGGCAATTCGAAATTCGCTTCCTGGACGTTAAGCGGATCAAGACTGACGGCCACCAGAATGAAATTGCTGCCATCCGCGCTGCGTTTGCCGAAATACAGAATGTTTTCGTTCCAGGCGTTGTAGACCTTCAGGCCCAAGTGCGTCTGCAGCGCCGGGTTCTGCCGGCGGATGCGGTTGAGCTGGGCGATCTCGGCAATGATGTTGCCCGGTGCGTTGAAGTCTCGTGGGCGGATTTCGTACTTCTCGGAATTGAGGTACTCCTCCTTGCCCGGCACCGGGGCCGCTTCGCACAGTTCGAAGCCTGAATACATGCCCCACAGACCGGAGCCCATGGTCGCCAGCGCCGCGCGGATCAGAAAACCGGCGCGCCCCGACTCATGCAAAAACGCCGGGTTGATGTCGGGTGTGTTGACGAAGAAGTTCGGCCGGTAGCATTCACGCCACGGCGATTCGTTGAGCTCGGTGAAGTAAGTGGCCAGCTCGGACTTGTTGTTGCGCCAAGTGAAATAGGTGTAGCTCTGGGAGTAACCGACCTTGCCCAATCGCGCCATCATCGCCGGGGTGGTAAAGGCTTCGGCCAGGAAAATCACCTCGGGGTACAGCGCCCGCACATCAGCAATCAGCCACTGCCAGAACGGCAGCGGTTTGGTGTGAGGGTTGTCGACGCGAAACAGCTTCACGCCCTCCTCGACCCAACCCACCACGATGTCGCGCAACTCGACCCAAAGACTCGGAATCGCATCGGCGGCATAGAAATCGACGTTGACGATGTCCTGGTATTTTTTCGGCGGGTTCTCGGCGTATTTGATCGTGCCGTCCGGCCGCCAGTTGAACCAGCCCGGATGCTGCTTCAGCCACGGGTGATCTTGGGAACACTGAATCGCGAAGTCCAGGGCGATCTCCAGTCCATGGTCAGCGGCTGCCGCGACAAGACGCCGGAAGTCTTCGCGGCTGCCCAGTTCGGCGTGTATGGCTTCATGCCCGCCCTCTTCGCTGCCAATGGCATACGGACTGCCCGGATCGTCCGGCCCGGCGGTCAGGGAGTTGTTCGGGCCTTTGCGGTAACTGCGGCCGATCGGGTGGATCGGCGGGAAGTACAGCACATCGAAGCCCATGTCCTGGATCATCGGCAGCCGCGCATGCACATCGTTGAAGGTGCCATGACGGGCCGGATCGTCAGTGATCGAACGCGGAAACAATTCATACCAACTGGCGAACTGCGCCAGGTTCCGTTCGACGTCGAGCGGGTACTCAGGGCTGATGCTCAAATAGGCACGATGATCGGCCTGCGTCATCAACCCGGCGCTACGCTGGTGCAGAAACAGCTCGACCTGCTCGATTTCGAGCAGGCCCGACAATTCATGGTGCAGCGTCGCCAGTTGTTCACTCAGTTGCCCTTCGGTGCGTTCGGCGGCTTGCTGGACCAGCGTTCGCCCCTCCTGCAATTCCAGGCTGATCGGCACCCTGGCGGCGTGTTTTTTCTCCAGCTCATAACAGAAGCTGGCGAACTGATCGATCCAGGCTTCGATGCAAAACACATAACGGCCCTGGCGCGCGACCCGGAACTGGCCCTGCCAACCGTTATTGCCCAAGTCGGCCATGACTTCGCTTTGCCAGGTTTCCTCGCCCTCGGCGTGCCAGCGCACTCGCACGGCCAACTTGTCGTGACCGTCGGCAAACACTTTGCTGGTCACCACCACGTCCTGGCCCACCACGGTTTTGACGGCGAACTGCCCGCCATCGAGGGTCGGCATGGTGTTTTCGATTGCGATGCGCGGCAGCAGTAAAGCCTGCGACAGCGGCATATGAGGGTTGTAGTTCAGCTCTGTCGGTTTTTCAGCAGTCATCGAGCATCTCTCCTTTACGCCCCATGGACGCTCTTGTGTCTGTGGCTTGTAACAGGATAGCCATCCCGCAGGATCGTCCGCCCCGGAATGAACTCACTTAGGTTCCGAGCGACAGGCGCCGGTAAAAGTTCACGAGGATTTGCCTGGGCCTTCGGAGGAATCAATTCCTTTACACAGTGGTCAACACACTTAAGCACGACTTACGCCATGTGCCACTGGAGGTTGAAGTTATGAGCATTCCGATCCCTGCCGAAACGCCTGATCCAAACATCGACAACCCGACCATTCCGCCAACCGAGCCTGAACCTGTGCCTGAGCAAGATCCGCCCGGTACTACCCCGCCGCCGCGCGAGGACCCGCCGAGCACCATGCCGCCGGTGGTTGTCACACCGTAGGAGCTGCCGAAGGCTGCGATCTCTTGATGTTGCTTTTCAAGATCAAAAGATCGCAGCCTTCGGCAGCTCCTACGGGGGATCGCGTTCCAGCATTTTTACGATCCTCGGCATCACACTGAGGATCGCCAACGCCAGCAACGTACTGAGCACCGCCGTCGCCTCTCGCCCCAACCCGGCCGAGACGCCGATGGCGGCGGTCATCCACAACCCGGCGGCGGTGGTCAGGCCTTTGACGTGCCCCTCGTCGCCCTCGGTGTTTTTCAGAATAGTCCCTGCGCCAAGAAAGCCGATCCCCGCGATCACACCCTGCACCACCCGACTCATGGCATCAGCCTGTGAACCGGACATTTGCGGCACCAGCACGAACAGCGCGGCGCCGAGAGCTACCAGCATGTGGGTGCGGACCCCGGCGGCCTTGCCCTTGTGCTCGCGTTCGAAGCCGAGAATCCCGCCCAACACCGCTGCCATCAGCAAGCGCACGGTAATGCGCGTCAGTTGTGAAGCGTCGCCAATGTCGGCGAACTCCGCTTGCAGCGTCACCCAAACCTCATGCCACCAGGCGTTCATGGTGTTGTCCTTGTGATGACTGGATAGAAAGTTGCTCTATTGAGGATGGACCGCGTCGACCATTAATCGGTTGCACAGAACGATGATCCTCGGTTGTGCCCTAACACTTTAGAACCCGCAGAAAAAAGGACACCTCCATGACTGTGCGCATCGAAAACCAGACCTGCTTCTTCATTACCGAGAACGGCGAAGAAATTCGTCTGTGTCCAGACGTCACCATCATTACCGACCCGGAAAAAGCCATGTCGGCGGTGGAACTCGACGGCCAGCGCGTCTACATCACCGAAGCAGAAGCCGACGCATTGACCGTAGCAGGCGCAGTCGACGGGCGTAAGCATTTGAAGGCCACTGACAGTGATTCGGTGATTTGACTGACCCGGATCAATAACACCCGCAGACGCTTGATATAGGTGTCTGCGTCCCGCTGTAGCGGGTGCATCAACTTGTCGCAGGCAGCGGATCAATGTCCATCTGATCCGCTTTTTATTGCAATAGGTGAGTCTGTTATGCAAACAGATCGCCGCTCATAGTGCTCAGGCCTGATGGAGGCTGATGAGCGAAAGACCATGAGCGATAGAATCCCCGTCCGAATTGTTGAAAGTGCCCCGTCCGTTCAACGCTATGAGCCTTCGCGTCCAAAGATGAAGGCCAAGTCCAGCGACAACCTGATCCACACCCGCAGCTTCACCGGTTTATTCCGCACCCTGCGGATGAGCGGCGCGGGGTTTCTGTTTTTGCTGTTCTTCGGCACGGTGTGGTTGAACTGGGGCGGCCGCCAGGCTGTGCTCTGGGACCTTTGCGAAAGCAAATTCCACATCTTCGGCGCGACCTTCTGGCCGCAGGATTTCATCCTGCTGTCGGCGCTGCTGATCATTGCCGCGTTCGGTCTGTTTGCGATCACCGTGTTCGCCGGGCGAGTCTGGTGTGGTTACACCTGCCCACAGAGTTCCTGGACCTGGATTTTCATGTGGTGCGAGAAGCTCACCGAAGGCGAACGCAACCAGCGGATCAAGCTGCAAGCCGCACCCTGGGGCCTGAACAAACTGGTCCGCCGCTCGGCCAAGCACACCTTGTGGCTGGCCATCAGCCTGTTGACCGGCCTGACCTTTGTCGGCTATTTCACCCCGATCCGGCCGCTGGTCGAAGAACTGCTGACCTTGCAGATGGGCGGCGTCAGCCTGTTCTGGGTGCTGTTCTTTACCGGCGCGACATACATCAACGCCGGTTGGCTGCGTGAAGCGGTGTGCATGCACATGTGTCCGTATGCGCGGTTCCAGAGCGTGATGTTCGACAAAGACACCCTGACCATCTCCTACGACTTGGCCCGCGGCGAGAACCGTGGCCCGCGCAAACGTGACGTGGCACCGGCAGAAGTCGGCCTCGGTGATTGCATCGACTGCCAGTTGTGCGTGCAAGTCTGCCCGACCGGCATCGACATCCGCGACGGCTTGCAGATGGAATGCATCGGTTGCGCCGCGTGTATCGACGCCTGTGATTCGATCATGGACAAAATGGGCTACGCCCGCGGGCTGATCAGCTACACCTCGGAGCATCAATTGCAGGGCGGCAAGACCCATTTGCTGCGGCCGCGATTGATCGGCTACACCGCGGTCCTGTTGGTGATGATCGGTGCGCTTGCCCTGGCGCTGGTGGAGCGGCCGATGGTCTCGCTGGACGTGAGCAAGGACCGTGGCCTGTTCCGCGAGAACAGTCAGGGGCAGATCGAAAACATCTACAGCCTGAAAGTCATCAACAAGACCCAGCAACGTCAGGATTACCGTCTGACCCTGGTCGATGGCGAAGGCTTCCTGCTGCAAGGCAAGATCGAACTGAGCCTGGCACCGGGCGAGATTGTGGATGTACCGGTGTCGGTGGCAATGACCACGGAACGGCCGAGCAGCAGTTCGCAGACGATCAGTTTCAAGATTGTCGACAGTGATGAGCCAGAGATTTATAGCGTGGCGAAGAGCCGGTTTGTTGCGCCGATGAATCGTTGAGCCTTTAAGATGCAAAGCCAAAGATCGTCCGAAGGCTGCGATCTTGGCGACCTGACTGCCACCCATTTTTTCAATGAATGACACCCATCCAGGCACTCGATGAAACGCTACGAAAAATTCGCCGACGACATCGCTGAACTGATCCACTCCGGCGTTCTCGGCCCCGGCCAGCGCGTGCCGTCGGTGCGCTACGCGAGCCAGACCTACGGGGTCAGCCCGTCCACGGTGTTCCAGGCCTACTACCTGCTCGAACGCCGCGGCCTGATCCGCGCTCGCCCGCGTTCCGGCTACTTCGTCAACGCGCACGCGCCGAGCCCGTTCTCGGAGCCGGTAATCAGCAGTCAGGTCAATGAGTCCACCGAAGTCGACGTCAGCGAACTGGTGTTCTCGGTCCTCGATTCGATCAAGGACCCGAACACCGTGCCCTTTGGCTCGGCCTTCCCCAGCCCGACCCTGTTCCCGCTGCAGCGCCTGTCCCGTTCCCTGGCCAGCGCCGCCCGCGAGATGGACCCGCGCATGGTCGTCACCGACATGTCGCCGGGCAACCCGCAACTGCGTCGACAAATCGCCCTGCGCTACATGGTCGGCGGGCTGATGCTGCCCATGGAAGAACTGCTGATCACCAACGGCGCGCTGGAAGCGCTGAACCTGTGCCTGCAAGCGGTCACCGAGCCCGGCGATCTGGTGGCCATCGAAGCCCCGGCGTTCTACGCGTGCCTGCAAATCCTGGAGCGGCTGAAGCTCAAAGCCGTGGAAATCCCTGTGCACCCGCGCGATGGCATCGACCTTGGCGTACTCGCGCAAACCCTGGCACGGCACCCGATCAAGGCTGTCTGGTGCATGACCAGCTTCCAGAACCCGATGGGCGCGACGATGCCCGAGGCGAAGAAACAGGAACTGGTTGAGCTATTGCGCAGCCATCAGGTGCCGCTGATCGAAGACGACGTCTACGCCGAACTGTATTACGGCCAACAGGCGCCGAAACCGGCCAAGGCTTTTGATACCGAAGGGCTGGTGATGCACTGCGGTTCGTTCGCCAAAAGCCTGGCCCCCGGCTACCGCATCGGTTGGGTCGCCGCCGGGCGCTATGCGCAGAAGATCGAACGGCTGAAACTCATGACATCGCTGTGCGCGTCGATGCCGGCCCAGGCGGCCATCGCCGATTACCTGCAACACGGCGGCTACGACCGGCACCTGCGAAAACTGCGTTACGCCCTGGAAGAACAGCAAAGCGCCATGCTCGCCGCCATCGCGCGCTACTTCCCGGCACAAACCCGCGTCAGTCAACCGGCCGGCGGCTACTTTTTGTGGCTGGAACTGCCACCGCAGATGGATTCACTGAAGTTGTTTCAGATGGCATTGGCGCAAGGGATCAGCATTGCGCCCGGGCCAATTTTTTCACCGACCCAGCGCTTCAGGAATTGTATCCGCCTGAATTACGGCAGCCCCTGGGATGAGACTGCCGAGAAGGCGATGGAGACGTTGGGCCGGATTGTGCGGTCGTTCTGAGGGTTTGGTTTTGCCTGTACCGGCCTCATCGCGGGCAAGCCACGCTCCCACAATGGACGGTGTCGATCAGAAGGTTGTGAACGACACAAATCCTGTGGGAGCGTGGCTTGCCCGCGAAGAGGCCCGCCCAAACAATGCAAATCTATGGACTTAGCGCCCCCCGCCCAGATCGACGAACGTCCCCGTGGCATAAGAAGCCTTATCCGACAACAACCACACAATCGCCTCAGCCACTTCATCCGGACGCCCGCCCCGAGCCATCGGAATTGCCGACTCCAGCTTGCTGACCCGATCCGGGTCACCGCTCAACGCATGGAAATCGGTGTAGATGTAACCAGGGCGCACGGCGTTGACGCGGATGCCTTCGCCGGCCACTTCTTTGGACAGGCCGATGGTGAACGTATCCAGCGCACCTTTGGAGGCGGCGTAGTCGACGTATTCACTTGGCGCGCCCAGGCGTGAGGCCACCGAGGACACGTTAACGATGCTGCCACCCTGCCCGCCATGCTTGGGCGACATGCGCAGGATCGCGTGTTTGGCGCAGAGGATCGGCGCCAGGACGTTGGTTCTGAGGATTTTGAGAATACGGAATTCGGACATTTCATCGATCCGGGACTTATGCCCGACGGTGCCGGCATTGTTCACCAGTGCCGTGACCCGGCCCAGCTCAGTGTCCACGCGGTGGAACAGCGCGATCACTTCATCTTCGATGCTGACGTCAGCGCGCACCGCGATGGCTTGGGCGCCGAGGGCGCGGACTTGATCCAGCACAGTTTGCGCAGCGGATTCGTCGGCCAGGTAGTTGATGCAGATCCGATAGCCTTGTTCGGCGGCCAACAGGGCTGTGGCGGCGCCGATACCACGGCTGCCACCAGTGATGACGATGACTTTGTCCATGCGAAATTTCCCCCATTCCAAGCGTTAGCAGTCGGGGCCAAGAATAACCGTCATCGCTGGCTTTTGCATGGGCTCACATCAATCACAGTGTTCTCAGCTCGCCGCCAATTGCTCTGCACGCAGAATATCCACCATGAAGCGTTCGGCCGGCAGCGGGTGCCCGAGCAGATAACCCTGAAGCGAATCACAACCGAGTTGCGTCAGGAAGTCTTGCTGCGAGTCGGTTTCCACCCCTTCGGCGACGATCCGCAACCCCAGTGCCTGGCCGAGGGCGACGATGGCGGAAACGATGGCGGCGTCATCGCTGTCACGCTCCAGATCGCGGACAAAACCCCGGTCGATCTTCAGTTCGTTAGCCGGCAGGCGCTTGAGGTACATCAAGCTCGAATAGCCGGTGCCAAAGTCGTCGATCGACAGGTCGACACCCATTGTCGAAAGCTCCTGAAGCACCGTCATGCTCGCATCGGCATCGCTCATGGCGGTGGTTTCTGTGATCTCGAGGGTCAGGCTGTTGGCCGGCAAATGGTGAGTGGCCAAGGCTTTGGCGACGCTCTGGACCAGGCCTGCGTGGCAGAACTGCAGGGCTGAAAGGTTCACTGCGATGCGCCAGTCGGTGTACCCGAGCACGTACCACTCGCGCATCTGACGGCAGGCTTCGTTGAGCACCCACTCGCCAATCGGAATGATCAGCCCGGTCTTTTCCGCCAGTTCGATGAACTTGTCCGGGAGCAACATGCCCTGGGTCGGATGCACCCAGCGCAGCAACGCCTCGGCGCCGACCGGCCGGCCATTGTTGGCATCGAACTTGGGTTGGTAATAGAGACTGAATTGCTGCTGATCAATGGCGATACGCAAGTCCTGCAGCAATTGCAGCTGTTTGCGCGCGTTGCTGTTCATCGAGGCATCGAAGAAGCTGTAGCCGTTTTTCCCGGCGCCCTTGGCGTGGTACATCGCCGCGTCAGCGTTCATCAGCAATTCCTCGGCGGTTTCACCGTTGCCCGGATAGATAGCGATGCCGACGCTGGCGGAAATCTGCAAATCATGTTCGGCGACCCGGAACGAACGCCCGATCAGCCCAACCTGACGGGCTGCCAGGCTCAATGCGTCATTCTGTTCGCCGAGCTGCACCAGTAAAACGAACTCATCACCGCCGATCCGCGCCAGGGTGTCATGGCTGCGCAAATCCTCGCGCAAGCGCAGACCGACTTCACGCAACAACAGATCGCCCATATGGTGACCGAAGGCATCGTTGACTGGTTTGAAGCCGTCCAGATCGATGAACATCAATGCGAAACAACCGCCCTGCTCCTGCACCATGGACATCGCCTGATCGATGCGGTCAGCCAGCAATACGCGATTCGGCAGGCCGGTGAGGGTGTCATGCAGAGCCAGTTGAGTCAGTTCGCGGTTGGCCTCGGTCAATGAGTGGGCAAGGCTTGCGGTGCGGGCCTCAAGGCGCGCATCGAGAATCGAGGTCAACAAGGCAAGGCTCAACACTGCCAGGGTGGTGATCAGCACCAGATTGTCCAGGCCCTTGCCGTTCAGGCCACTGACGGCCGCGCCACAGAAGCTGCCATCCGGGAAACGCGCCGCCGCCATGCCGGTGTAGTGCATGCCGACGATCGCGAACCCCATGATCACCGCCGCACCGCCACGGATCAGGCCGACATAAGGTGTGTGCTGGCGCAGACGGAAAGCGATCCATAACGCGGCGCCCGAGGCGACTACGGCGATCAGCAGCGAAGCGCCGAACAGCGTCGGATCGTAATCGATACCCGGCTGCATACGCATGGCGGCCATGCCGGTGTAGTGCATCGCGCTAATCCCAGCCCCCATGACCAGCGCGCCGAATGCCAATTGCCAGGCTGGCAATTGTGGCTGGCTGACCAGCCACAGGGCAAAGCCGCAGGACAGGATGCCAGTCAGCAGTGACAGCAACGTGATGCCGACGTCGTAACCGAGGTCGATGGGCAATTTGAACGCGAGCATGCCGATGAAATGCATCGACCACACGCCAACCCCCATGGCAAAAGCGCCGCCCGCCGTCCATAAATGCACGGCCCGGCCCTTGGCCGTGGCGATGCGTTCGGTCAGGTCGAGCGCGGTATAGGAGGCGAGAATCGCCACAAAAAGCGAGATGATGACCAGCGTGGGGGAATAGCTACCGATAAGCATGAGACTACTCGTGACAGCCCTCCGCTCTCGGGGGGCAAATCGGGCGATTGTACTGATTGCGCAAAAGAACGCACTGACAAAATTAGCAAAGGGCCATCAAGCCGATGAAGCGCTTGTTTGACAACTCGCGACGGCCGCGTCCACCAGTAGCAGCTGCCGAGCCTGCGAGGCTGCGTTCGGCTGCGAAGCAGTCGTAAACCCGGCACACGCGGTCTTCCTGAAACACCGTGTCGTCTGATTTCACGACTGCTACGCAGCCGAACGCAGCCTCGCAGGCTCGACAGCTGCTACGGAGTATCGAGTTGCCGTCAGAGAAGGGGGCGCTACTCTTTTTCACTCACTTGCAACGCCCCATCCCAGCCACCGCCCAACGCCGCAATCAATTGCACACTGGCAATCAGCCGGCTCTGCAACAAGCTCAGCACGCTGCGTTCATTACTCAACGCCGTGGCTTGAACCACGACCACATCGAGATACGCGATCACCCCGGCCTTGTACTGGTTCTCGGTCAGACGCAAGGACTCACGCGCCGCGTCCAGTGCTTCCTGGCGCACGCCCGCTTCGTCTTCCAGGACCTTGAGCTGCACCAGGTAGTTTTCCACTTCACGGAAGCCATCGAGCACGGTCTGGCGGTACTTGGCCACTGTTTCGTCGTAGGCCGCTTCGCTGCGGTCAACTTCCGCGGAGCGCTGACCGCCGTCGAACAAGGTCATGGCCAATTGCGGTCCGACCGACCAGAAGCGGTTCGGCACGCTGATCCAGTTGGAAGAGGTGCTGCTGCTGTAACCACCGTTCAGACTCAGGGTGAAGTCCGGGTAATAGGCCGCCTTGGCCACACCGATGTTGGCATTGGCCGCCATCACCGAGCGTTCAGCGGAGGCGATGTCCGGGCGGCGCTCGAGCAATTGCGAAGGCAGGCTCAGCGGTATCTCGGGCAACGCAGGAATGTCTTTGCTTTCAGCCAGGCTGAACTCGGCCGGCGGTAGCCCGATCAGTACGGCAACGGCATTCTCGAATTGAGCACGCTGCCAGATCAAATCAACCATGTCAGCCTGGGTGCTTTTGAGCTGAGTCTGAGCCTGCGCCACAGCATCCTTGCCGGAGACACCGGCGCGATACTGGTTTTCAGTCATTGTCAGCGAGCGCTGATAGGCCTCGACCGTCGCTTCCAGCAGGCGTTTCTGCTCGTCGATCACGCGCAGTTGCAGATAGTTCTGCACCAGTTCCGACTGCTGACTCAAGCGCATCGCCGCCAGATCGGCAAAACTCGCCTCGGCATTGGCGGTGTCGGCTTCAAGGCCTCGGCGCAGTTTGCCCCAGACGTCGGCCTCCCAACTGACCCCGGCCTGTGCGGTGTAAGTGTCGCGAATCCCGCTGGAAGAACTGGTCAGGCTCGAACTGCTGCTGCCGGTGCCCTGGCTGGAGCGGTTTTTCCCGACGGTCAGGTCCACGGTCGGGAAAAACGCGCCACGGGCACTGCGCACCAAGGCCTGGGCCTGACGGTACTGGGCTTCGGACTGCGCAACGGTCTGGTTGGCACTGTTAAGCTTTTCGATCAGGCCATTGAGCTGCTGATCGCCATACAACTCCCACCAGGCGCCACGGGCCAGGGAATCGCTGGGATTGGCCTGACGCCAGCCTGCCGCTTCCCTGTATTGCGCCGGTGCAGCCGCTTGCGGGCGCTGGTAATCCGGGCCGATGGCGCAGGCGCTGAGCATCGCCACGCACAGCGCCAGGCTCAACAAACGCGAGCCTCGGGCCGTTACCAGCGGTGCAGCCAGAGTGATAAGCGAACGGTCAGTCATAGCGGAGTTTCCAGAGCAGCATCGGTACGCACCCCACGCCAGTGGTTGAAGCGATGGCGCAGTTTGTCGAGATAGAGGTAAACCACCGGGGTGGTGTAAAGGGTCAGCACCTGGCTGAAGATCAGCCCGCCAATGATCGTCAGGCCCAGTGGCTGACGCATTTCCGCACCTTCGGCGCGGCTCAGCAGCAACGGCAACGCGCCGAGGATCGCCGCCAGGGTGGTCATCAGAATCGGCCGCAGACGTTGCAAGCAAGCGCTGCGAATCGAATCCAGCGGCGCCATGCCCTGATGCCGTTCCAGCTGCAAGGCCAGGTCGATCATCAGAATGGCATTTTTCTTCACCACGCCGATCAGCAGGAACAGCCCGAGCAACGAGATCAGGCTGAACTCACCGCCCAGCGCGTAAATCGACAGCAACGCGCCGACCCCGGCCGACGGCAAGGTCGAGAGAATGGTCAGCGGATGGATGTAGCTTTCATACAGCACACCGAGCACCAGATACACCGCCACCAGCGCGCCGAGAATCATGAACGGCTGGCTCTTCTGGGTGGCGGCGAAGGCGTCGGCGGTGCCGGCCATTTTCACGATCACGTCTTCCGGCATACCCAGTCTGGCGATAGCCCGCTCGATGGCCGCCGTGCCCTGCTCCACCGTCACGCCTTCGGCCATGTCGAAGGAAATGCTCTCGGAGGCGAACTGGCCTTCATGGCTAACGCGGTCGTCTTCCAGGCTGTTTTCGTAATGAGCGATGGTCGAGAGCGGAATCCGCGCGCCGTCGGCGGTGATCACCTGAACCTGTTTGAGGGTGATCGGGTCCTGGGCGTATTTGGGATTGACCTCCATGACCACCTGATACTGGTTAAGGCTGTCGTAAATCGTCGAAATCTGCCGCTGGCTGTAGGCGTTGTTCAGCACCGCGGTGACCATGTCCATGTCGACGCCCAGGCGTTTGGCCTGATCACGATCGACGATCAGGGTCACCTGTTGGGCGCCGCGCCCTTCACGGGCGTCAATTGCGGTCAGCTCCGGCAAAGCCTTGAGTGCGGTAACGACTTTCGGATACCACTCGCGCAACTCGCCAAGATCGGCACTTTGCAGGATGTAGGAATACTGGGACGTGGTCTGTTCACGACCGCCACCAAACTGCAGGTCCTGATCGGCCATCAGCATCAGCTGCGCACCGGCGACCTTGGGCATTTCCTTGCGCAGGCGTTCGATGACCTTTTGCGCAGAAATGTTGCGTTCCTTGATCGGTTTCAGCCGCACCAGCATGAAGGCGTTGTTGGTGCCGTTGGTGCCGCCGATGAAGCCGGCGACGCTTTGTACCGCGTCATCCTTGAGCACGGCGCGGCGGAAGGTTTCCATTTTTGGCTGCATCACGCTGAATGACAGTCCGTCGTCGCCGCGCACGAAACCGATCAGTTGACCGGTGTCTTGCTGAGGCATAAATGTTTTAGGAACAACGACATACAACGCAATGTTAACGCCGACTGTCACGATAAGGCTAAGCAAGGTCAGTCGCCGGTGACGCAGCACCCAGTCGAGGCTGGTGGCGTATTTGCCGACCATCCACTCGTTGGCGCGCTGACTCCAACGCTGCAAACGGTTTTCCTCACCCGGCGTATGCGGCTTGAGCCAGCGGGCGCAGAGCATCGGTGTCAGCGTCAGCGAGACCACCAGCGACACTACGATGGACGCCGCCAGCGTGATGGAAAACTCGCGAAACAAGCTTTCAACAATCCCGCCCATGAACAGGATCGACAGGAACACCGCCACCAGCGAGACGTTCATCGACAGCAAGGTGAAGCCGACTTCCTGCGCCCCCAGGTACGCGGCCTTCATCGGCGGTACGCCTTTGTCGATGTGCCGGGAAATGTTCTCCAGCACCACAATGGCATCGTCCACCACCAGCCCGGTGGCCAGAATCAGCGCCATCAGCGACAGGTTGTTCAGGGAGAATCCATAGAGGTACATCACCGCAAAGGTGCCGACCAGGGACACAGGCACCGCAAGGGTCGGAATCAACGAGGCGCGGAAGTTACCGAGGAACAGGAAGACCACCAGAATCACCAGCGCCACGGCAATCAGCAGGGTCATTTCCGCTTCGTGCAAGGTCGCCTTGATCACCGGCGACCGGTCCATCGCCACGTTCAGTTTGACGCTGGCCGGCAACACGGCCTGCAACGCCGGCAGTTGAGCCTTGATTTCGTTGACCGTCTCGATGATGTTGGCGCCGGCCTGGCGGTTGATCACCAGCAGTACCGCCGCGTCGTTGTTGAAGAAACCGCTGTTGTAGCGGTCTTCGACGCCGTCGCTGACCTTGGCCACGTCCTTCAGGCGCAGGGCCGCGCCGTCCGCGTAGTGAATGATCAGCGACTCGTAATCCTTGGCTTTCTCGAGTTGATCGTTGGCCTGAACCTGCCACAACCGCTGACCGTCTTCGACCGACCCTTTTGGCCTGCGCACGTTGGCGTTGGCGATGGTGTTGCGCACATCGTCCAGCGCTACGCCGTACTGGTTGAGCGCCTGCGGTTCGAGTTCGATGCGCACCGCCGGCAGGGAACTGCCGCCGATCTGCACTTCGCCGACACCCTGCACCTGAGACACGCTCTGGGACAGAATCGTCGAGGCCAAATCGTAGAGCTGGCCTTTTTCCAGTACGTCGGAGGTCAGCGACAGCACCATGACCGGCGCCTGGGACGGGTTGACCTTCTTGTAGGTCGGCATGCTGCGCATCCCGCTCGGCAGCAGGTTGCGCGAAGCGTTGATCGCCGCCTGCACTTCCCGCGCCGCGCCGTTGATGTCGCGGTCCAGGTCGAACTGCAAAATCACCCGGGTCGAGCCCTGGCTGGAGCGGCTGCTCATGGTGTTGACCCCGGCTATGGCGCCGAAAGAGCGCTCCAGCGGCGTGGCCACCGTCGAGGCCATGACCTCCGGGCTAGCACCGGGCAGACTCGCCTGGACCACGATCACCGGGAAATCCATCTGCGGCAACGGCGCCACCGGCAACAGGCCGAAGCTCACGCCGCCCAGCAGCAGGATCGCCAGGCTCAGCAACATCGTCGCGACCGGGCGCTTGATGAAAGGTCCGGACAGGTTCATGGCTGTTCTACCGCTTCCACGGCTTCAGACTTGCGACCCCAGCGCCGACCGAGGCGGTCGAAATACAGATAGATGACTGGAGTGGTAAACAGCGTCAGCACTTGACTCACCAACAAGCCACCCACCATCACCAGACCCAACGGTTGACGCAGTTCCGCGCCGGAACCGGTCGCCAGCATCAGCGGCACCGCACCGAACAACGCCGCCAGTGTGGTCATCAGAATCGGCCGGAAACGCAGCAGCGCCGCCTGATAGATCGCCGTTTCCGGGTCCATGCCCTGATTGCGTTCAGCGTCGAGAGCGAAGTCGATCATCATGATCGCGTTCTTTTTCACGATACCGATCAACAAAATGATGCCGATGATCGCGATCATGCCCAGGTCATTGCCGCTCAACAGCAGCGCCAGCAAAGCGCCGACCGCCGCCGAGGGCAAGGTGGAGAGAATGGTGATCGGGTGGATGTAGCTCTCGTACAGCACACCGAGCACGATGTACATGGTGACCACCGCCGCCAGAATCAGCAGCAAGGTGCTCGACAGCGACGCCTGGAATGCCTCGGCCGCGCCCTGGAACTGGGTCTGCACGCCAATCGGCATGCCGATGTCCTTCTGCACCTGGTCGATGATCTCCACCGCATGCCCCAGCGCCACGCCAGGCGCGAGGTTGAAGGACATCATCACTGCCGGAAACTGCCCGATATGAGTGATCGCCAGTTGGGCCTGACGCTCCTCGATGTGCGCCAGACTGGACAGACGCACTTGCCCGCCGTCGGTGGTTTTCACGTGAATCTGGTTCAGCGCATCCGGGCCGATCCTCTCGCCCGACTGCGATTGCAGCACCACACGGTACTGGCTGGCCTGGGTGTAGATGGTGGAAATCTGCCGCTGACCGAAGGCGTCGTACAGCGCATCGGTGATGTTCGACACCGACACACCGACCCGCGACGCCGCATCGCGGTCGATCACCAGATACACCTGCAGGCCTTTGTCCTGCAAATCGCTGGCGACGTCGGTCAGCTCCGGCCGTTGGGCCAGTGCGTCCACCAGACGACCGCTCCACAGACTGAGCAGCTCGGAATCCGGCGACGACATGCTGAACTGATATTGAGTCCGGCTGACGCGGTCTTCGATGGTCAGGTCCTGCACCGGTTGCATGAACAGGCGAATGCCGGTGAGTTTGTCCAGTTCCGGTTGCAGACGTGCAATCACCTCGGTGGCGCTCAGGTCGCGATTGCTGTGGGATCTGAGGTTGATCAGCAGGCGACCGCTATTGAGCGTCGAGTTGTCACCGTCCACGCCAATGTAGGACGACAAGCTCTCCACCGCCGGATCCGCCAGGATCACTTTGGCCAGTTCCTGCTGACGTTCACTCATGGCCGCAAAGGAAATCGACTGCGGCGCCTCGGAAATACCCTGGATCACCCCGGTGTCCTGCACCGGGAAGAAGCCCTTGGGCACCACCATGTAAAGGAATACGGTCAACGCCAGCGTGCCGATGGCCACCATCAGGGTCAGCGGTTGATGCTTGAGAACCCACTTTAACTTGCGCCCGTAAGCCGCGATCATCCAATCAATTGTGGCGCCGCTGGCACGGTAGAAACGGCCCTGATCTTCTTCCTTCGGCTCACGTTTGAGCAACCGCGCGCACATCATCGGCGTCAGTGTCAGGGACACCACCAGGGAGATCAGGATCGCCACCGCCAGGGTAATGGCAAATTCGCGGAACAACCGCCCTACCACGTCGGCCATGAACAGCAACGGGATCAGTACTGCGATCAGCGACAGGGTCAGGGAGATCAGCGTGAAGCCGATCTGTTTGGCGCCCTTGAGCGCCGCATTCAGGGGACTGTCGCCCTCTTCGATAAATCGGGAAATGTTCTCCAGCATGACGATCGCATCGTCCACCACGAAACCGGTGGCGATGGTCAGTGCCATCAGGGTCAGGTTATTGACCGAGAAACCCGCGAGGTACATCACGCCGAAGGTACCGATCAGCGACAGTGGGACCGCGACCGACGGAATAATCGTGGCGCTGGCCCGACGCAGGAACAGGAAGGTCACCATCACGACCAGCGCAATGGCGATCAACAATTCGTGCTGCACGTCGGTGACCGAGGCGCGGATAGTCTGGGTGCGGTCGGTCAGCACGGTGACTTCGAGACCGGCCGGCAGGTTGTCGGTGATGCTCGGCAGCAGGGCTTTGATCCGGTCAACCACTTCGATGACGTTGGCGCCAGGCTGACGCTGGATATTCAGCAGCACGGCCTGATTTTCGTTGGCCCACGCCGCTAGACGTTCGTTTTCCGCGCCATCGACGATCTCCGCCACGTCCTTGAGCCGCAGCGGCGCGCCGTTGGCGTAGGCGAGAATCAGGTTGGCGTAGTCCTTGGGCGAGGTCAGTTGATCGTTTGCATCGAGCATCGACACCCGGGTCGGGCCGTCGAAGTTGCCCTTGGGCTGGTTGACGTTGGACGCACCGATCAAGGTGCGTACGTCAGACAGGTTCAAGCCATTGGCCGCCAGCGCCTCGGGGTTGACCTTGATCCGCACGGCCTGACGCTGGCCACCGGCAATGCTGACCATTCCGACGCCGCTGATCTGGGCAATTTTCTGCGCCATGCGCGTGTCGACCAAGTCATTGAGCTTGGGCAGCAGCATGGTCTTGGAGGTGATGGCCAGCGTCAGCACCGGGGTGTCCGCCGGGTTGACCTTGTTGTACACCGGCGGCGCCGGCAGGTCCTTGGGCAGCAAATTGGTCGCAGCGTTGATCGCCGCCTGCACCTGCTGCTCGGCGACGTCCATGTTGATGTCGAGGCTGAAACGCAGGGTCAGCACTGAAGCGCCGCCGGAACTAGTCGAAGCCATCTGGGTCAGGCCGGGCATCTGCCCGAATTGACGCTCAAGGGGCGCGGTCACGGCGCTGGTCATGACATCCGGGCTGGCACCGGGATACAGCGTCATGACGCGGATGGTCGGGTAATCGACCTGAGGCAATGCCGACACCGGCAACAGCCGATAGGCGATCACGCCGGCCAGGATAATGGCCAGCATGCTCAGGGTAGTGGCTACCGGGCGAAGGATGAACAGCCGCGAGATGTTCATGCGCCGCCCTTTTTCGCCTTGTCGGTGGTCGTCGCGTCAGGCGCCGTGGCGGCCGATTTGCCTTGCAGGTGCCCGGTCGGGGTGGTCGGTACATCCTTGGTGTCGTTGACCACTTCCACTTCGCTTCCTTCCTTCAAGCGGTCGGTGCCTTCAAGAACCACGCGATCCCCAGGGGCCAGGCCTTCGGTAATCACGGTGTTTTCACCGTCACTGGCGCCGACTTTCAACTGACGAATCGCGACTTTCTTGTCGCCGTCCAGGGCGTAGACAAACGTGCCGTTGGTGCCGAACTGAATCGCTGCCGAAGGTGCGAGCACCACGTCTTTGAGGGTGTCGGCCAGCAGGTGGACGTTGACGAACTGGTTCGGGAACAGCGCCTGATCGCGGTTCTCGTAACGAGCCTTGAATTTCAGGGTACCGGTGGTGACGTCGATCTGGTTGTCCAGGCTCTGCAAAACGCCGGTGGCCTGCAACTTGGTGTCGCCACGGTCCCAGGCTTCGGCCGGCAACTTGGCGCCGGTGCGGTAGCGCGCCAGTACAACGTCGAGGCTGTTTTCCGGCAAGGTGAAGGCAACGCTGATCGGTTGGGTCTGGGTGATGATCACCAGCGCGGTGGTGTCGTTGGCTGCCACCAGGTTGCCGACGTCCAGCTGACGCAAGCCCACACGCCCGGCAATCGGGGCACGGATTTTGGTGAATTCCAGATTGAGCTTGGCGTCGTTAACCGCCGCCTGATTGGTTTTTACCGTGCCCTGATACTGGCCCACCAGCGCTTCGGCGGTGTCCAGGGTCTGCTTGGCGATACTGTCTTCGCGATACAGGCCGCGATAGCGTTCCACATCGACCTGGGCGTTTTTCAGTTGTGCCTGGTTCTGCAGCAACGTGCCTTCGGCCTGAAGCAAGGCGTTCTGGTAAGAACGCGGGTCGATTTCAGCCAGCAGATCGCCCGCCTTGACCATCTGCCCTTCCTCGAAGGAGATCTTCATCAGCTCACCGCCGACGCGGCTGCGCACATTGATGGTGTTCAGCGCCGTCACGGTGCCCAGCGCCTTGTAGTACAGCGGGAAGTCGCCCTTGACCGCTGGCGCGACACGCACTGGAACAGGTCCGGTCGCCCCGCCGAAACCCGGACGCATCCCCCCCGACCTGCCGGTATGCCCGGCAACGGCTTTTTGCCCTGCGCCCTCTTTTTGGGCAGTGCCGGCGGGCCAGAATTTCCAGCACAGGCCAGCGATGACCAACAGGACAAGCAGGCCGAACAGCCAGCGACGGGGACTACGGGAAACGGAGGATTGCATGGAATGATCAACCATTGGGCGCGTGGGCTTCTTCTACAGGAGGCTGAACGATAAGCACTGGCGGGCATTAAGCAAAGCGGCTTTACCGGCAATTTACCTTTGGCTTACGTAACAGGATGTTTTGCCAAGACACTGAATCACAAATGAAAACGGCCTGGACAGGGCCAGGCCGTTAACAATTGTAAAGTTGCGCTTACTTCAGAACGGCAAGTGCCGCTTCGTAGTTCGGTTCTTCAGCGATTTCCTTGACCAGTTCGCTGTACAGAACGTTGTCGTTTTCGTCCAGAACCACGACGGCACGGGCCGTCAGGCCTTTGAGCGGGCCGTCAGCGATGGCAACGCCGTAGTTCTCGATGAACTCGGCACCGCGCAGGGTCGACAGGTTTTGTACGTTTTCCAGGCCTTCGGCGCCGCAGAAGCGAGCCTGGGCGAACGGCAGGTCAGCGGAAATGCACAGCACGACAGTGTTGGCGACATCACTGGCCTGGGCGTTGAACTTGCGAACCGAAGTCGCGCAGGTCGGGGTATCGACGCTTGGGAAGATGTTCAGCACTTTGCGCTTGCCGGCGAAGCTCGCCAGGGTCACGTCGGACAGATTGCCGGCAACCAGGGAAAAGGCTGGCGCCTTGGAACCGGCTTGTGGCAGTTGGCCGTTGACTTGAACCGGGGAGCCTTTAAGAGTGACTTGAGCCATGAACGGAGTCCTTCTGACGTTGTTGTAGAGAATTTTGAAGAGGCCGAAGTTAACCACGAAATGGCCCGACGACCTATGCCCAGATACAAATTGTGAAGTCTCGTCGCACGCATTGGATACAACCCGCCCCCATCACCGCATAGCGAGTTTAGTGTCGAGAAACAAATCTGCTTTTCGGCGATCATCCGTAAGACGCATTGTCGATTCAGGCGATGGCTATTCGACTAGCCTGTGAGTCACTCACATCCAGCGGAGATAAGACCATGCGATTCATGATCATTGTGAAAGCCAGCCAGGATTCCGAGGCCGGCGCGCTGCCCAGCAAAGAACTGATGACCGCGATGGGCAACTACAACGAGGAGCTGGTCAAAGCCGGCATCCTCATCGAGTGCGATGGCCTGCAACCCAGCAGCAAAGGCGCCCGCGTGCGTTTCTCGGGTGACCAGCGCACGGTGATCGACGGCCCGTTCGCCGAAACCAAGGAGCTGATCGCCGGCTACTGGCTATGGAACGTGAAGTCGAAGCAGGAGGCGATCGACTGGGTCAAGCGCTGCCCCAACCCGATGCCAGGCACCGACGCCGAGATCGAGATTCGCCAGGTGTTCGAGGCCGAAGATTTCGGGGCTGAGTTCACACCGGAGTTGCGAGAGCAGGAGGAGCGACTTCGCGAGCAGGCAAAAAAACGCTGAATAATCCAATCAATGTGGCAAGGGGGCTTGTCCCCCTCGCCACATCGGCAGTCCATGGATCTCTACCCCCTGTTTCCCAACAACTTTTTAGTACACGGAACTCACGCAAACGTGTACAAAAAACCAAGGATTCCCCCTTCGGCTGGCGAACCCGGCGTCAGCTGCTAGCTTCAACAGAGTGTCCTACAGGCCCGGTACCCACCCTCCAGGATGACTACACGCCCGCGCCTCACGACACCAATGTCCACACCAATGACGTTCTGATGCGTGGCACTTAACCCTCGCTCCCGGCGATATTATTGGTGTGGCGCAGTTGCTGCGCGCCACCGTGCCAATCAACACTCGCCCCCACCCAAACGGCGGCTACAGCAACGGCGATGGCCTACCGCAATTCGCACAGTTCGCCGGGACCAACGTCACCTTCGGCCAATGAGGACTTTGATATGCACGTTGCAATTCGCGCAGCCGGTTTCAGCCTGATGACGATGTTCGTCAGTTGCGGCGTCGGTGCTCAGGACCTCGATATGCGGATCGGCAAGATCGCGATGGCGGGCGAATCGCCGGCCCAAGAATCGATCGCCAGGCTTTACGCCGAGCTGGATTTCCAACAGACGACCCAAAGTTATCTGTGGGCCTTGCCGCTGGTTTCCTACGCGCAGTGACAGGAAGAACTCCGTGACAAACTCGGCGTTCAGGCGGCGACCTGCCGGTGAGTGATGCAGCAACTCCACATCATTCCCACGAGTGCCTCAGTGGCCAGGTCGGTTTCCTGATCGCGAATGCCACTGGCCGTGCTCACAGCCGCTGCCACCAAAGCGATCGGGATCACTTCATAGGGTTTCAGGCCTTCGGTCTTGCTGCTCAAGGCGGTGATGGCGGCGCGCACCACGATCACACCCGGACCAGGACCTGCGGCCAACGGCAGGGATTTACCGATTTCGCGCTTGAGTGCCTGATCGTAGTAACGGGTGATTCCGTTCAGGGTCGCCTGAGGGATTTTCACGGTCGGTTGAGGTTTGGGATAGAGCTGGGTCGGTTCGATGTAAACACTGGTGAATTTGTTGATGTCGAGTTTGGGGTCCACCCAGCGCATCACCGTGACCGTGGCACCCGAGGATGGCAACGCCGCACAGTGGATCACAACCGTCATTTGACAGACGCCGGCCATCCGGCAAAGCTGCATCGAGCTTGAAAGCGCGCCCGACGGCAAACGCACCCGGACTATGGAAGTCGCAATGCCGAAACATAAAAATAAAGCGGCACAGCCAAACCCTGATTCGCCACCGACCTTCATTAACCGTTACCTGTTTCCCGTCGTCCTCGGCGTTTTGCTGTTGGCCATAGCGGGCATCGGCTGGTTTCTGTTCAGCAGCAAACCGGCCCCCGTGACGTATGCGCCTGTCAGTACGCCGGTCGCTCAGCCGGCCAAACCGCAACCGATCGTCGTGGCGCCGGCAACGATGGTCGATGAGCAACAATGCCAAGGCTGCCACAGCGAGCAGGTCAAGGACTGGCAAGGTTCCCATCACCAATTGGCGATGCAGGAAGCCAATGCCGAGACGATGCTGGGCGACTTCAATAACGTCACCTTCAAAGCGGAAAACGAAATCACTCGTTTCTCGCGCAAGGGCGACGGGTTCTGGGTCAATACCCCCGGGATTGACGGCAGGAATGCCGACTTCAAGGTCGCCTACACCTTCGGCATCGCGCCGTTACAGCAATACCTGATTGAGGTCGGCGAAGGTCGGTTGCAGGCCCTCGGCGTGGCCTGGGATACCGAAAAGCACCGCTGGTTTCACCTCTATCCGGGCCAGGGTGTGAACTTCAAAGATCCGTGCACTGGAGCAAGCCGAGCCAGAACGCCAACTTCATGTGCGTCGAGTGCCACACCACCGGTTACAAACGCAATTTCGATGCCCCGAAAAACACCTTCGACAGCCATTGGAACAGCCTCGGTGTCGGCTGTCAGGCTTGCCACGGTCCGGCCTCCAATCACCTGGAATGGACGGCAAAAAAAGGTGACTTGGTCCATGCCGGTTTTGCCTTAGACCTGAAGGACAAGAACGCCACTGTCGAAATCGAAACCTGCGCCCGCTGCCACTCGCGCCGTGCGCCACTGGGCGACGGCTTCACCGCTGGCAAACGCTTGATGGATGACTACCTGCCGAGCACCCTGACCCGCGAGTTGTACGCACTGGACGGCAAGATCAAGGACGAAGTGTTCGAACACGGCTCCTACGCCCAGAGCAAAATGTTCGACAAGGGCGTGCGCTGCAGCAACTGCCACAACCCGCACAGCACCGAGCTCAAGGCGCCGGGCAACGGTGTCTGCCTGCAATGCCACAACACCGCCGGCAAGACCTCGGTGGCAGGCGTTGATGGCCAGGGCCTGCAAGCGAAGGATTCCATCGAACACACCCGCCACACCATGGGCCAACCGGGTTCGCAGTGCGTGGATTGCCACATGCCCGGCAAGTTCTACATGGGCAATGACTTCAGGCATGACCACAGTTTCAGCATCCCCAACCCTGAGCGGGCGAAAAAACTCGGCACGCCGGATGCTTGCCTGACCTGTCACCAGGGCAAGGCTGGCGACAAGGTCACCGAGCAATTCAAGCTCTGGAACACCACCACCGCCCAGGCACCGCGTTACGACGAAAGCCTGTGGCTGATTCGCAACGGTCAGCCCGGCGCGGCACAAGCCTTGTACGAGCAGCTTCAACGCAGCAATTTGCCAGCGATTCAGCGCGCGACCCTACTCGCCGAGTTGCCGCTGTACCCAAGCGAACAGGCATTGAAACTGGCCACCAAGGACTTGAACCACCCGGCCCCGCAGGTGCGTGAAAGCGCCGTCCGGGCGATCAGCGCGTTCTTGCCGCCACCGGAGCGCGCGTCGCTGCTGACGCCGTTGCTGCATGATCCGGTGAAGGCTGTGCGGATTGTCGCGGCCCGGGATCTGCTGAGCGTGGCCCGTAATGGCTTGGGCAGCGCCCAGGACAACTGGAATGCAGCCATCGCCGAATACGAGGAGGTCCAGAAGAGCCTGGCCGAACGCGCTGAAGCCAACCTCAACCTGGCCATGCTCTATCAGGCCAGCGGTCGTAGCGGCGAAGTCGAAGCGCTGCTGCGCACAGCCCTCAAGCGCGATCCGGATTTCTACCCGGCGCTGGTGACGCTGGTGCAATGGCTGGAGGCGAACGGACGCAATCAGGAAGCTCAGACGCTGCTGGAGCAGAGCCTGAAAGCACATCCGGATGCCGCTCTGCTGCAACACACTCAAGGCCTGTCGCTGGTGCGCGCGGGTAAATCAGGCCAAGCCATGTCGGCGTTGCGCAAAGCCGCACAACTGGAGCCTCAGAACGCCCAGTACGGTTACGTGTTGGCAGTGGCGTTGCACGACAGTGGCAAGGTCGATGAGGCCTGTGAAGAGCTGGAGCGATTGCTGAAAGTGCAACCGGCCAATCGCAATGCTCGGTTGTCGTTGATCCAGTACTACCTGGACAATGGGCAGGAACCGAAGGCACAGGTGCTGTTGCAAGGCTGGAAGAAAATGAACATGGGGGATCCGGCGTTGAAGTAACCCTTGCGCCAGCTCTGTAGCAGCTGCCGAGCAGCGCGAGGCTGCGTTCGGCGACGAAGTCGTCGTGAAATCAGGCGATAGGTTTACAGGAAAACCGCGTTTGTAGGGTTTACGACGACTTCGTCGCCGAACGCGGCCTCGCGCTGCTCGACAGCTGCTACATAGACGGTGGCATCACCTCGAAGAACCATAGACGGTGGAATCACCAAGACGAACCGCTTTTGAGCGCCAACTCCCGCCGACTATTCGCTCGCATCGCCTTGATCAACGACACCGTGCCCACCAGCAATATCGCTGCGCCAAACAGGAAGTCAATGTTGTACAGCTGAAAGTCCTGCAACGGCCCCACCAGCAATATCCGGACTGCACCGATACTCACCAGCGTGGCGAGAAAATCGATGCCGGGCTCGTCGCGATAAAACACGTGCATCAGCGGCAGGCAAATCACCAGCAACAACAGCAGGACGATCACCTTGAACGAGCCTTTGCGCTCGACGCTGAACGCACATTCGTTGGCGGCGTAAGGCTTGTAATCCTCGTCGCGCACCAACGAGTTTTTCTCATTGATGTACTCGACCCGGTTGTACTTCTGAATGGGCGTAAAGGTGTTCGACATCTCCATTACCGTAGTGATGTGGCGGAAGCGCAGGTCGATGCGCTCATTGCCCTTGAGGTAATACAGCACCGGTTTGTAGCCATAGCGGTAGGTGTCGAAGGGAAACTCGGTGGCGCGCCCCTGCACGCCAATCGGTCGCGGCTCCAGCTCTGCGTAGGCGCTTTTGTTGTCTGAGGCGAGGTTGCGGCTCAGGGGTTTGATTTTGACCTGTTCGAGGAAAATCGGCGTGGCGCCGTAGGACCATTGCAGCGGTTCCAGGCGCAGGCGCAGCTCGTTACGGCCCAGATCATAGCGATTGAAGGTGCGTTCGGAAACAATCACCGCGCCGCTCAGCAGGAACTCGCCACGCAGGTTGTTGGTGATGCGCAGGGTCAACTGATCCTTGCCCAGCGACAGCGCATCGGCGGCCGGTGGCGTGCCGCACCAGGCGTAACCGTCGAACGCACCTCCCAACTGACCGCCACGGTTCTCCTGGAACACATAAAAGTAACCGCCCCACAGGGTCAACATCAGCAGAAACGCGGTTAACCCTAAAATCTTCTTGCCCACACTCAAAGCAGACTCCTTTGCGTACTACTCCCTTATGAAGCGCGGACTCTACCAAAATGCCATCATCGACCCAAGCGAAACCGCAGATGCACAGCACGCCGCTGATCAACCTGCACTTTTGGCTGGCAACCATCGGCACGGTGCTGTACATCGCCTCGATGTGGGTCAACGGCATCACCCAGGGCTTGATGTGGCGTGCGATCAACGATGACGGCACGCTGACTTACTCCTTCGTCGAAGCCTTGCAGGCCAGCCATCCAGGGTTCGTGGTGCGCTTCGCCGGCGGTGTGTTCTTCCTCAGCGGCATGTTGCTGATGGCTTACAACGTCTGGCGCACGGTGCGGGTTTCGGACGTCGAAATGGCCCACCGCGAAGCGCAGATTGCCTGAGGCAAGGGGCTTGAGATGATTGAGGTCGTGCTGAATGTGCTGGGCGTGGTGGGGCTTTGGCTGGCGGTTGAATACTGCCTGAAGCACCAGACGGCAGAGAGTCTGGATGAAGCCAGTTTGATCCCGTTTGCCGATGACCCGAGGTGGCGCGGCGGGTGGAATTGGCGACGGGCAAGATCGTGAAGGCGGTGGCGCCGGAGGAATTGAAGCACGGGTGGGGAAATCTGGAGGTTTGATGCAGCCCATTGTGGGAGCGAGCTTGCTCGCGATGGCGGTGTAACAGTCAACATGGATGTTGGATGTTATGGCCTCATCGCGAGCAAGCTCGCTCCCACAGGGGTCTGTGCCAGCCTTAGAGAATTCAGCTGCGCTCGCGGGGAATCAGGCTCTGCAACTGCTGCGCCAAAAAGTTCGCATCGAACGCAAAGGTATCCGGGTCTTTCAAGCCATTGGTCTTGCGCCATTGCCAGCTACTGGACGGCGGCAGGCACACCAGCGAAATGCTGCCGTACCGCGCCGCTGTCAGGCCCATCACGGCCAGTGAAATCTGACCACCGGCACCCATCACATCCGGCACAAATTCCACCGGTTTACCGGCGATCACAATGGACAGCTTCTCGGTCTTGAAGGTCGACGTTTCGACCGGAACGCTCGGCCCCGAGGCGACATAGGCCTCGCGGCTCACCTCCAGCAGATTAGGGGCCTGGACCGGTTCCAGCCATTGCTGGATCTGATCGAACAGTTCGCCAATGCGCGTCGCCCACACGGCCGATTGCGACTCGAACAGTTGCTTCTTGTGCGCTTCGCTTTCTGCGTAATGGCGAAGCATCTCACCCAGTTGCTGTACGTCGTCCATTGCGGTGTTCCTTTGTTGAAGCGGTGCTGCGGACTTTGAGCATGGCAGATGCGCGCTGCCGGCGTACGACTAAAAGCGTGAACGGTATTGGCTGGGGGTCATGGCCAGGTATTTACGAAAGGCACTGCCCATGTGGGACTGATGGGCGAAGCCGGCGTACAGGGCGATGTCGGCCAGGGACAGGTCGGTGTGTTCGATCATCCGGCGTGCCGCCTGAAGCCGCACTTCAACGAGGTAAGCGTGGGGTGTCAGGCCGATGGCCCGGGTAAAGTCGCGCAGGAAGCGCAGCTCGTTTTGTCCGTAGGTGGCGGCCAATTGTTGCAGCGTCAGGGGTTCGTGGAACTGCTCGGCGATCTGATCCAGCACTTGGGTGAAAACCCTGGGCGTGACACGTTGCGCGGTATTGGTCTTCGGGTTCATCAAACCAACGAATTCCACCGCCCTTTGCTCAAGCGCCAGCCTGTCCGGTTCCGGAGCGAGCAACAGACGCCGCAGTTCACGACCAAGCATCAGTGCACGGCGATTACCTGAAGACTGCACGCGGTAGTCAACCGAGGGGAAATGCTGATCGGCCAACGGCTCGTCCAGACGCATCAGCAGGTATTCGCCACCGCTGGCCGATTCGGAAAACACTTCCACGCCGACCGGGGTGTAAGCCAGCACGCCAGGCAAGGTATCGAAATCCACCCGGTGATCCGAATCGATGGCGTGCACGCCGTGTTGACGTTCCAGCGACACCCCAAGGGTTTGCCACTGCACAGGATCACGTGCGCTGTAAGCGGCACGGGGCAAAAGCTGCAAGCAGAGTCTGCCGTCCAGCAGCTCTTGGCTCAGCGCGGTTGGCATGTGAAATTTCCTGATAGATCGCGATGAAGAGCCACGGGTACTCTCAAATAAGGGCATGCTCGAACAAAGGGTTGCCATCAACAGGAGCACGACATGCGCACCATCGGCCTTATCGGCGGCATGAGCTGGGAGTCCAGCGCCGAGTATTACCGCCTCATCAACCAGCAGGTTCGCGACCGGCTCGGGCCGTTGCGTTCGGCGAAATTGCTAATGTACAGCGTCGACTTCGGCCCTGTCGAACAGGCCCAGCATGCCGGACGCTGGGACGATGCGGCGGCGATTCTAGTGGATGCGGCGCGCAGGCTGGAAGTCGGCGGTGCCGATTGCGTGGTGCTGTGCACCAACACCATGCACAAAGTGGCCGGGCAGATTCAGGCCGCGATCAGTATTCCGTTTCTGCACATCGCCGACCCGGCGGGTCAGGCTGCCGTCGAGGCTGGCGCGCTGAAGGTTGGATTGCTCGGCACAGCGTTCACCATGGAGCAGGACTTCCTCAAGGAACGCCTGACTTCAATGGGGCTGACCGTACTGGTGCCGGAGGCCGATGAGCGACTAGCCGTCCACCGGATCATCTATAACGAGTTGTGCGTCGGGGTGATCAGCGAGGCGTCACGCAAGGTCTATCAGCAGGTCATTGAATCGCTGACCCGACGCGGCGCCCAGGCCATCATCCTCGGTTGCACGGAAATCGGCCTGCTGATCAAACCCGAGCACAGCGCCCTGCCGCTGTTCGACACCACTGAGCTGCATGCCCGGGCCGCCGTGGCCTTCGCTCTCGGCGACTGACTCAGGAAGCCCTGAGCGTACGGCGCAAACGCGCCATGCTCAGGGCTTTCACCAGCGATCCATCACGGACCGCATACTCACGAAACAACCCTTCCGTGTCGAAGCCAAACTTGCGGTACAGCGCAATGGCCTGCTCCAACGCCAATTTGGCCATGCTCCGGTGTACCACTCGGTTTAGCGGGTGGCGATGACTACGACCCCCTTCTCCCTTACGCCGACAGCCAGGCGAGTATCATCGGGGCTAAGATCGATCTTGTATGTGCGTGCCGGGCAATTATACAGGGTGTAACTCAGCACCAGTTTTTCTGTATCAATGACCTCAACGTTGCTCACAAAGTAGTCAACAGGGTGGCAGGTAAAAAGACGAGAACCGTCTGCCGTGAAAACGAAACCACCTGTCCCGTTATGTGCCGGTGTCGGACTCATAGGAATAGATTTAATGAGAGCCCCACTTTTTGTATCAAGGACCACTAGTGGTCCGCCATACGCGCTGATGATATACGCACGTTGACCATCCTGACTGATGATTACTTTTTCCGCCGCCGGCAAGGGTATCTGGAAGCGATTAATTACTTCCAGTTTCTGCGTATCAACAACGATGAGGGTGCTAGGGCCTTCGTTGGTGGTGTTGTTTATAGCAACGACATAGACACGAGTATTGTCCGGGCTGATAGTCATCCCTAGAAGGAACCTACGAGAGGATGGGATTGAAACGAACGCGTCTGGTTTCAGTAACTCGGTATCTATGACAGTGATACCTAGACCTGTGGTATTCAGTACATAGGCACGAGCCCCGTCAGAGCTCAAGGCGATAGCACGAGGATTCGAACCTGCGGGAATTCTCACCATAATTGACCAGTCCATCGTATCAATCACTACCACCACGTTGGAGTAGTACAGACCAATATAGAGACGGGTGTCGTCAGGGCTTACGGCGATGCAATATGGCGTGTCCCCGCCGACGTAGACTGTCCTGAGAACCTGCAAAGTCAAGGCATCAATGACCATGAAAAATCCAACCCCACTACACGCATAGATGCGGGTGCCGTCCCGACTGTAGACAAAATCATTCAGCTCAGGCACAGGGATCTCCCCGACCAACCCTTGAGGGGTAATGGTCAAACTGGCGCTCGCACGCTGCTGACCACTGACGGCAACCAGCGGATACGTCCCCGGTGTGGTATGGCCTTTTACCCCCCTTACGGTCAGTGTGCCGTCAGCTTCCGTGGTGAAGTCCCGCGCCCCGCTGCCGCCATCGGCATAGATCACGTTGGCTGGCAACTCCAGAGTCACGTTCGCCCCCGGAACAGGTTGGTTTGCAGGAGTGCGTAAACTTAACTCAATGTTTTTGACGCGCCCGGCGGGCGCAATCAGGTAGGGATCATTGGTGAACGTGAGGACAGTAGCCGCAGCAGCTTTCACGCTGTACGTGCGCACCGGAAACCTCACCGCCGCCGCCTCATTCGCTACCCCATCAAAATTCACCTTGAAACTGACCTTCAACTCACTGCCATCCTTAAGCGTTTTCAACCACTCCAACGGCACCGGACGGTTCAGACCGGGCAACGTGGTGTGCGGTTCGCCCTTGCGGTCTTCAAAGAAAATGGCAGTGCCATTGGCATCGACTCCGTCATACCGCAACCACACCGGTTGCCCGCTGGTATGCCCCAACCATTCGGCGACCCTGAGCTGATCGGTAGGCAGCAGGTTGGTCACGTCCAGTTCGCCGCTCGCACGATCAATCGCCGGTGTTGGAAAGCGCGGATCTTCGGCGGCGATCGGCTTGACACTCAACGGTAGAGGGTCTGACGAGGCGACCCTTTTGCCGCCACGGTTCAAGTTCCAGAACACCTCGAGCGGCTTGCCCTGACGGGCGATGAGAAAGGCCGGATCCAGCTTGAAATCCGCGCGTTTGTTCGCCCCGAAATCTACAAGAGGAAAGGCAGGGGCGCCCCCCGGCGGGTTCTTTTCCACGAGTCTTGCCTTGTCCCCCTTCAGTGCTGCCAGGAACTCGGCACGCACGGTAACGCCTTGCGGATAAGCCAATGGGTCAATCGGGTTGAGGGCGGGCGAGACCAGCGTCGGGGGCGATAGCGTGAGACGTTCAAGGTGGACATCAATTTGTTCGTCTGCCGATGTGTTGCGGTTGCCCAACTGATCCGTGACCGAATAGAAAACCAGCGTATTGGGGTTGTCTCCACTTTGTTTAAAGGTATCGGTGAACAGCGTTTGCGTAACAACGGGCAGACCAGGGCCCGCTTCGCCGGGGGCGACCACCCGATCAACAGGCACTGTGCCCAGCGTCAGGCGAATACGGTCGTAGGCTCGCCGGTTGGCATAGTCGAAGCCGAACACCACGCCTTGTGCAGCCTGACCGGCGTCCACCCCTTGCTCCCGGACGGCGGCCGGAATCTGCAAACGCATACCTGCCGGGACCGGTTCGCCGGGCGCGCGAAGGTGGTACAGCACCTCCAGCACTCGGGATTTATCAGAGCCGTTCCCGCCGGGACGGGTGACGACGTAATGGAGCGTGTTGACGCCGTCCTGCAGCTCTCCGTGTGGTACGTACAGGCGGATGCGCTGTTGTTCCTCGCCAGGGTTAATGGTTTTGCCGGCAACAGGTGTCGGCCCGTCATTGACATACAAATCCACACGATCATCCACCGCCAGGGTCCCGGACCGAACCTCGGTCAAGGGGTCGACCAGACACTCAAGCCCCGCGGACTGACCATCGTAAAGCGCTTTTGGAATGCCACCCTGCGCGATACCGGTCGGCAAGACAGGAGTGATCCAGCCTTGAATAATCACTGGGTACAGTACGAATAATTCGTTCAACACGGCAGACTGGATATCCATCATTCATTCCCTGTGTGTGTGGCTAACCCTGGCCTTCGGGGGTACAGGCTCATCACACACCAAAGGTGCGAACATTGGCTACTGTCAAATCTGACAGGTGAAGGCGGTTTTTAGACGAACGGTAGTGCATCATCCTCGGTTGCACCGAAATCAGCCTGCTGATCAAACCCGAGCACAGCGCCCTGCCCTTGCTCGACACCACCGAACTGCATGCACAGGCGGCGGTGGCGTTCGCGTTGGGCGAGTGACTCAACCGGCCTTGGTGTGCGACGCAGGCGCGCCATGCTCAAGGCATCGACCCATCCGCCGTCACGCACGGATTACCGGCATGGCTGCGGCGGCTCCGCGAAAACTGCTCCAGGCCAATATTGCCGATGACCGTCCCTTGATGCAGCGCCACCAGCTGCACCACACGCTCGTTGTCCGACTCCAGGCGTTTGCGCCAGACTTCGGGGGACTGAAATGGCATTTGCAGCACCTGACGGGTAATGGCCGGGTCGTTGTAAAGCGCAGTAATGCCGTCGATGTGAGATTCGTTGAAACGTTCGAGGGAAATGACAGCGTCAGTGGCGGGCATGGGTGATTCATCCTTGATACAGACATGGCCGACCACTCTATACCGCCTACTTCCGATTTGGCGAGAACCCATGTGGGAGCGAGCTTGGTCCGGGCGGCGATCCGACGATGGGGCCATCACATTCAACATTGATGTCGACTGTCCGGCCGCTATCGTCGGATCGCCGCCCGGACCAAGCTCGCTCCCACATTTTGGACGGCGGTCACCCTTCGAACCACTCCCGCCGCTCTTCGAAGGTATTCTGGATCAGCTCAACGATCATCTGCACCTGCGCTGAACCCTCGGACTCGGCACCGACCGCCACCCACACCTGACGCTGCATCGGTTGACTGAACAGCCCCGGCAATTCAATAAGGCCGCGGTCGAAGCGGCTGATGTATCCGGGCAGCAGGCCAATGCAGGCGCTGCAACGGATCATCTCCAGCATCAGTTCATAGGAATGCAACTGCACCACTCCGGCCAGGCGTTGGTCCACAAGGGTATTCCACGGCCGAAAGCTGTCGACCTGACGGTCATGCTGCCATTGCACCAGCAGGAAATCCGCCAGGTCATCGAGGCTGTCAGGGCGGGACGCGACCCGTGAATACCGTTTGGCGATGTGGGGCAGGTAGTCGAGCCGCGCCAGACGCTGAGGCTCGCTGATAGCAAAACTCGGACCGGGCAGCGGTGAATCGGTGCCGGCCAGCCACAGCACCACATCGGCACTGACCGCTTGCAGGGACAGTTCGCTGTCCAGGGTGATGATGTCCAGGCGCACGCTGGCGTTGCGCCGCAACAAGGCAACCAGATCGCGACCGAGAATGTCATGCAGGATCGATTCGGCGACGGCCAGGCGAATCAACGGCTGTTCGATCACCGGCAAGTCGCGCTCGTGGGCCAGTGCAATCAACTGCGATTGCAGATGCAATCCGTCACGACTGAGGGCAACGCCATGCTCTGAATGGCTGAACAGCGAACACTGCAGTTGCGCTTCAAGTTGCGCCAAGTGTTTGCGCAACAGTGTTGTCTTGATATTGAGACTGCGGGCCGCCTGCATGAAACAGCCGCAACGGGCACTGACCCGAAAAGACTGCGCCAGCACCGGATCGATCCCTGCCGCCAGGGTGCGCCAGGATGAAGTTTTTTCTACGGGCGAGCGGTACTCAGCAACTCGCTGACGCTCTGTGGTTTCCATGAATCGCATCGCTGACTCCCTGTCGATCTGTCCTTGATAGCCTCATCCTGCGCAGGGTTTATGAACCTGATGTGACGCTCAGGGCAGAAAATCGATTCAGCCTCCAGGGGTCTGCCGAAAACTCACCGCCAGGCGATTCCAGCTGTTGATCGTGGTGACGGCGATGGTCAGATCGACCATCTCGCCTTCGCTGAATTGCTCCCGTGCCTGCGCGTAGACCTCGTCCGGTACATGGCTTTCAGAGAGCAACGTGACGGCTTCGGTCCAGGCCAGCGCCGCGCGTTCTCGCGGGTTGAAGAAACCGCTGTCGCGCCAGACCACGATCGAATACAAACGACGGTCAGTCTCGCCGAGTCGCCGGGCATCCACCGAGTGCATGTCGGTGCAGAAGGCGCAGCCATTGAGTTGCGAGGCACGGATTTTGATCAAGTGCAGCAAGGCCGGCTCGATGCTGAGGTTGCTGGTCAAGGCCTCCATGGCAATCATCGCTTTCATCGCTTTGGGCGATGCGCTGTAGTAATCCAGGCGGGCGTTCATGGAGTGACCTCGTGGATCGAATGCGTGCCCCTCAAGGTAGGCGTTGATACACAGGCGTTACAGATCCAATTCTGCGAAATAACCGTGGACCACTCAGGCACCAGACCAATCGGAGGTTTTTCGCCCACGCAACTTTTGCGCAGGCGTTCATGCGGGTAATCTGGCCCGACGCACACGCGCCTCAATCGCCCCAGGAGCCTCGCCGGTATGGAACTTCACGTTGTCATCAACGGCCGCAAGGACCTGGCAGGCCAGTTGTATAACCAACTGCGCAGCGCCATCGAATCCGGCCGTCTGGCAGCCGGGACGCAGCTACCGCCCAGTCGTTTACTCGCCGAACAATTGGGCATTTCGCGCAAAACCATTTCCGACACCTACACGCAACTGACCTACGAAAACTTCCTCACCGGGGTCATCGGCAAAGGCACCTACGTCAACGCCCGACCGGCAAAAATCACCCGTAAACAGAGCCATTCGGAATTGGCCAGTGCCGAGGTCATCGAATCCTGGCGCAACCTCCCGGTGTTCCTGCGCCATCCGACGCTGGAAGGCTCGTTGCGCTACGACTTCATCGGCGGCGCCACCAGCAAGGGCCAGTTTCCCCAGGATGACTGGCGGCGCTGCACCGCTCACGCCTTGCGCCAGATCTCCGCTTCCAAGGGTTTCTACAGCCTGCCCGAAGGCTTGCCGGCGCTACGCAATGCGATCGCCCGGCACATCGCGTTTTCCCGCGGGGTCAATTGCCAGGACGAAGACGTGGTGGTGTGCAACGGCGCGCAACAGGCGCTGGACCTGATCTCCCGGGTACTGACGCGCCCCGGCAGCCTTGTCGCCATGGAAGACCCCGGCTATCCGCCCGCACGCCTGTTGTTCGGTACCCACGGCGCCACGGTGATCGGCGTCCCGGTGGATGCGGAAGGCATTCAGGTGGACAAAATCCCCCTTGGCACCCGCCTGATTTACGTCACCCCGTCGCACCAGTTCCCGCTCGGCATGCCGATGAGCCAGGCGCGCCGGGTGGCGCTGCTGGAGCGGGCCCATGAGTTGGGCGCGATCATCATCGAGGACGATTACGACAGCGAGTTTCGCTATGAAGGCCGGCCTACCGACTCGCTCCAAAGCATGGACGAACGCGGCATCGTCGCCTACGTCGGGACCTTTTCGAAAACCCTGCTGCCGGAGCTGCGCCTGGGTTATGCGATCCTGCCGCCGGCAATACTCGAAGCGGTCATTCGCGCCAAGCAGCTCACCGATCTGCACACGTCCACCCTGCCCCAATGGGCGCTGGCCAAGTTCATCGCCGAAGGCTGTCTGCTCAAGCACATCCGGCGCTGCCATACGATTTATGCCGGGCGTCGTGAGCGGATCCTCGAGCGCATGGCCGGCGATCTGTCACCGTGGCTCGAGGCTGTCCCGACCACCGCCGGGTTCCACATGGTGGTTATGTGCAAAGTGTCTATTGATATTCCATTGGTGATCACACTTGCAAAAAAGGTTGAAGTCGGGGTGTATCCCATCGACAGCTTTTTCTATCAGCAAGCGCCGCAGGCCGGGCTTTTCCTGGGTTTTGGCGCCATTGAAACCCTGGACATCGACATCGCCCTGGACCGGCTGCGGGACATTTTGCAGCAGGTCGCCTGACAGATTGGTCTGCGTTTTTATCCCGCGATTGGCTATTGGTGGTCCGGGGATGCAGGCCTATCCTGCAAAAGTGTTATCCCTCAATGAGCAGGATTCGTTCGGCCTGATTCAGGAGTGTGAGCAATGTCCAACGAAGTGATCAATACCGTTAAGGTGCAGGCCGCCGCCGGCCGCTCGGACGAACTGGGCAAGCAACTGCAAAAGATTGTCGACACCCTGCGCGAACTACCGGGCTGTGATTCCTATATGGTCGACCGCTGCCCCGAGGACGACAACCGCTGGACTGTCAGCGCCCGCTGGCAATCGGAAGCGGCCATGCAAATGCATTTCAACTGCCCTGAAGTACAAGGCTTTATCGGCCTGATCGACAGCCGCCTGGCCAACAGCGTCGACTTCAACAGCTTTCCTATCGTTTAGAAAGTTAGGTCGCCGCCTTCGGCCACTCCTACAGGGCAATGGGTACCCCTGCAGAAGTGGCTGTAGACGGCGATCTTGTTTTTCAGCGCGCATGATTGGTCCCCTCGCCTTCACGAAAATTGGCTGTTTGATTGGCCTTGGCCGAGACTTACTGTGGTCCCTGACGACTAACCACAGCAGGTGATACCCATGAAAGCCTTCCGCTACTGTGCTGCCCCCCTCACCGCCCTGGCCCTGACCTTTTCCGCCGCGACATACGCTCATGAAGCCGCGCCTTCGGAAAAGGTCACCGTGTTGCAGGACCAGATGTTGAAAAACGTGCCCAATAAAAAGGCGCTGATGATCGAGGTCGACTATCTGCCCGGCCAATCGTCCATCGCCCACAAGCACGAGGGCACGGCCATGGCTTACGTCATTTCGGGAGAAATCATCTCCCAGGTCAAAGGTGAAAAGGCGATCACTTACAAGGCCGGTGAATATTGGTATGAGCCGGCGGGGTCGGAGCATCTGGTCTCGAAAAATGCCAGCGCGACCAAGCCTGCCAAGCTGTTGGTGTTTATGGTGTTAGCGCCAGAAGAAAAAATACTGATCCCTTTGGAAAACTGATAGCTGTTGCGCCAGCCATAAATAAACAGGCTCGAATAAAGCGTCCTTGCAACGTCAGTTCGGTTCGGTGACGGTGTACCCGGACATGCAAAGTCTCAGGGCCGCTAAACCGGACGTGGTCGCCGCCGTCGACGCGCGCAGTCAACTGATGACGTCGCGCAGTTCGGATATCAGCGCGAATGTCAGCGCCGCGTTCTACGATACCAATTTCAACTACATCGGCACTGCGCAAGGTCATGACGCTAAAGAACTGAGTCCGTTATGGGCGGACTATAAACGCAGCGAAGAGATAGTTGCCGAGATAAACGAACAACAGGATGCGCAAGTCAGGGCCTTGCAGAAGTTTGACCAGTCGCTCAGTAATTTATTGACCAGACCGACAGATAAAGTGTCGATGATCGATAATTCAACTGGCCGGAAGTTGTATTGAGGCTGATGGCCCCATCGCGAGCAAGCTCGCTCCCACATTGGTTATATGCACGACGCAAAACTAATGTGGGAGCGAGCTTGCTCGCGATGGGGCCCGACCAGACGGTACAAAACCTTCAGGATCGAGTAGGAGGCGGGGTTGCCCCCGCCGTCCTCTCACACCACCGTACGTACGGTTCCGTATACGGCGGTTCCTGCCTACTGACAAACAACG
>NZ_JBIWAM010000009.1:0-45677 GCF_044760065.1 Pseudomonas sp. NPDC098740
TGCTTTTTCATGGACTCGCCCTCGCTGTCGTTGGCTGATTAGACTGCCACCGTGGCGCATTGACGCCTCGGCTTGGGCGAGTCCATCCAATTACAACGGCTTGTATCGCGGTGATTATTGCCGAACCGGTAAGGGTTTTTCCTCACCTGAGGTTTGTGCCCTGCAAGGTCAGGGCATAAGCTTCGCCCCCTACGACTTTCGTCTCGTCCTCCGTTTTTCAGGAACCCCTCATGTCCAGTCAGTTCCCCGAAGCACGTCCACGCCGTCTGCGCCGCAATGCGAGCCTGCGCAGCCTGTTCCAGGAAACCGAGTTCAGCTTGAACGACCTGGTGCTGCCGATTTTCGTCGAGGAAGAAATCGATGATTTCGTGCCGATCAAGAGCATGCCTGGCGTGATGCGCATTCCGGAGTCGAAACTGGCTGGCGAAATCGAGCGCTACGCCCGGGCCGGAATCAAGTCGGTGATGACGTTCGGCGTGTCGCACCATTTGGACGGCAACGGCAGCGACACCTGGAGCGACAACGGTTTGGTGTCGCGCATGTCGCGCATCGCCAAGGATGCGGTGCCGGACATGATCGTGATGTCCGACACCTGCTTCTGTGAGTACACCGACCACGGCCATTGCGGTGTGCTGCACAACCATGAAGTCGACAACGACCAGACCCTGATCAATCTCGGCAAACAAGCGGTGGCCGCGGCCCGTGCCGGCGCCGATGTGATCGCCCCGTCGGCCGCCATGGACGGGCAGGTCCAGGCCATTCGCCGGGCGCTCGATGAAGCGGGTTTCAACCAGACCGCGATCATGGCCTATTCGACCAAATTCGCGTCCGCGCTCTACGGTCCGTTCCGTGAAGCCGGCGGCAGCGCACTCAAGGGCGACCGCAAAAGCTATCAGATGAACCCGATGAACCGCCGCGAAGCCGTGCGCGAATCACTGATGGACGAGCAGGAAGGCGCCGACGCGCTAATGGTCAAACCGGCCGGCGCATACCTGGACATCATCCGCGACATCCGTGAAGCCTCGCGTTTGCCGCTGTCGGCGTATCAGGTGAGCGGCGAGTACGCGATGATCAAATTCGCCGCCCAGGCCGGGGCAATCGATGAGGCTCGCGTGGTGCGTGAGAGCCTTGGCGCGATCAAGCGGGCGGGGGCGGATCTGATCTTCACTTACTTCGCGATGGACCTGGCGCTGACCGGGATCTAACTGTTTAAGCAGGATCGTTACCACGCAGAGCGTGGGAACGATCATCGGGAAGAACCAAAAAACGGCCTGATCCCGTGATCCTGGAAGTACCGCTCGATCATCTTGGGGTCGGCAGAATTGTCGGCAATCGCCACGTACGTATCCGGCCGCAACAGGTAAAACCCGTTACGCCCCAGGCCAGCCGCTTCAAACGCCGGCCGCCAGTAAAATACGTGCAATGGCAAATGATGTTCGTGGCACCAGGCGATCATTTCGTTGCTGGTGTCGCCATACACATGCACCTGCCAGGTCGGACACTTCAGCGATTCGAAATTGTCCCCCTCACCATCGTGAGCCCAAGGCAGGCGGTCGCCACCGTGAACATGACCGGCAACGCCCGTGCTCAACGGCATCCCGCGATAATTCAGGGTGATCTGCGACACCGTGCGAAACAGGAGTTCTCGGGACGCCTCAAACGATGCCATTTTCGGAATCACGAACGGCGCCAGACGCGTGCGCAGCAAATCGGCCATGCGCCCTTCGGCCGTGACAAAACTGAACACCCGATCGGTGGTGGCGACCAGTTTACGGGCAAACGCGATGCGCTCGGTTTCATAGCTGTCGAGGAGTTTGGCCTCAGCGCCGCCGCTCAACACTGCCGCGAGTTTCCAGGCGAGGTTGATGGCATCGCCAATGCCGGTGTTCATGCCCTGTCCACCGGCGGGGCTGTGGACGTGGGCGGCGTCACCCAACAGAAACGCGCGCCCGGTGCGAAAATGATCCGCCACACGATGATGCACGCGGTAGGTCGAGAACCAGTTCAGTTGCTCGATCTTTACTTTCATATGCTCGATGGCCCGGCTGCTGACGTCTTCAAATTGCAGGGTGTCGACCTGGTCCGCGCGCTCGTCGCGTACGGTCCCGATCAGACGGGCGCGGCCTTCACCGGCCAAGGGAAACACCGCGAGAAAATCCGCTTCATCAAGATCCACGTGCAGTTCGCCGTTGAACGTCGGCCCGCTGGCCTGCACGTCGGCGACGTAGAAAATCTGCTGGTAAGTGCCGCCGGGAAATCCGGTGTCCAGGGTCTTGCGCACGATCGACCGCGCACCGTCACAACCTGCCAGATAGCAAGCCTGGCAGGTTTCCTCCTGACCATCGGCCAAACGCAGATAGGCGGTGATGCCGTCACCGGTTTCCATGAAACTCTCCAGCGCCGTGTTGCGCTCGACCTTGATGCCATAGGTTTCGAGGCGGTCTATCAGCAGCCGTTCGTGTTCGTCCTGAGGAAAGATTTCGAGGAACGCATAGGGTGTCAGGCCTTCGCCGATGCGGCTCAGCGGCAAGCGCGCCACGGGTTCGCCCTTGACCCAGAAGTTCGCCGCGGCCACTCGATGACCGTTCTGCACCACCGCATCGCTGAGGTCGAGCTGGCGATACAGCTCCAGCGTCCGCGCCTGGACAGCCAGCGCCCGCGAAGTGGTTCCGGGTGCCGACGTCTTGTCGATGATGCGCACTTGCACACCAAGTTTGCTCAGCCACAGCGCCAACACCAGCCCGGTCGGGCCGGCGCCGATGATCAGTACGTCGCTACGGTTCATGAGCTGTCCTCCTCGGTGTGTGGCTCAAGTATGGTTCAGCCGAGATGGACGGGCAGGTTGTCTGCCCAACGGAAAAAGGTCCCGCGCTGCTATGGGGAACAGTGGGGGGCGGCGAGAGTCATAGCCTGCGCCATGCCATTGATCGTATGGTTACCCCGGCTCAACGGATTTGATGGAGCAACATGCAAGCCAATCGATTGATGATGAGCGTCGCCGCTCTGCTGGTGCTGGCCGGTTGCGGCACTCAGCGCACGCAAGAGCTACCTGCGCGCAAGCCTGCCGAGGTCAAGGCCGAGATCGTGCGTCTGCTGCCGGCCAAAACCGCCGATCGCCAGGGCTGGGCTACCGATATTTACGCAGCATTTGCTGCCCAGAACATTTATCCGTCCACCCAAAACCTGTGCTCGGTACTGGCGGTCACCGAGCAGGAGTCGACTTTTCAGGTGGATCCACCGGTACCGGGCCTGGGCAAAATCGCCCGCGAGGAGATCGACCGCCGTGCTGACAAAGTCCATATCCCCGGCCTGCTGGTGAGCGGTGCGCTGCAGGTGAGTTCATCCAACGGAAAAAGCTACAACGACCGACTCAATGCGGCGCGCAGCGAAAAAGAACTCAGCGCTATCTTCGATGACTTCATCGGCATGGTTCCCATGGGCCGGACGCTGTTCGGTGGCTTCAACCCGGTGCACACCGGTGGGCCGATGCAGGTCAGCATCGATTTCGCCGAGCAACAGGCGAAGGCGTATCCGTACCCGGTGGACGGCTCGATCCGTCATGAAGTGTTCAGTCGTCGCGGCGGCTTGTACTTCGGTATCGCCCACTTGCTCGGTTATCCGGTGAGCTACAAACAACCGCTGTATCGCTTTGCCGATTTCAATGCCGGTTGGTACGCCAGTCGCAATGCCGCGTTTCAGAACGCGGTGAGTCGCGCTTCGGGCATACCGCTGGCGCTGGATGGTGACCTGGTCCGCTACGATTCGATCATGCCTGGCACCACGGAATTGGCGGTGCGTACCCTCGGCAAGCAACTGGGTATGCGCAATCCGACCATTCGGGACCAATTGGAGGAGGGCAAAAACTTCGAATTCGAGGACACCCAGCTATATGCACGGGTTTTCGCCCTGGCCGAAAAGGCGGAAGGTCGGCCATTACCGCGTGCGGTGTTGCCGGGGATCGTGCTGCAAAGCCCGAAAATCACCCGCAAACTCACGACGGCGTGGTTTGCCAAGCGGGTCGATGAGCGTTATCAGCGTTGCATGGCGCGGGCCGGCAAGTGACCGACCGCAAAAAACAGGCGTAAAAAAACCCGGCTGATAAGGCCGGGTTTTTCATTGAGTACTGCGGTAAACCATTCATTTATGCAGCGCGGTTTTCGATCAAACGATCCGAGCCACCTTCAGCAACGCGTTTTTCGATCAGACGATCGGAGCCACCTTCGGCAACGCGGTTTTCGATCAGACGATCCGAACCACCTTCAGCGACGCGGTTTTCGATCAGACGGTCGGAACCACCTTCAGCAACGCGGTTTTCGATCAGACGATCCGAGCCACCTTCCGCAACGCGGTTTTCGATCAGACGATCCGAACCACCTTCAGCAACGCGGTTTTCGATCAGACGGTCGGAACCACCTTCGGCCACACGACTTTCAATCAGACGATCCGAGCCGCCTTCAGCGACAACCGGGTGAGCAGAGGTAGCGGCGAAAGCGTTAACTGCAAAAACCGAGAAAGCGATGCTGAGGATAGTTTGGCGTTTCATGATGGTGTGCTCCGGGGTGTAGTTGTTGGGTATGGAGCCGATGTTGCGCCGCGGATTTTTTATGAGAACTTCATTGAGGTGATGGTGAACATCGACGGCAATGATAGGACGAACGATACCCCCCACGTAGGCGTGATGGTTCAGTCGTCGGGTGACCGCGGTAGGGGCGACCGGCGCTTCCACACTGGATAGCTGGCGGGTGCCTTTGCCTCTGAGGAGTCGATCATGAATGCCAGTTCCTATGTTCCTGCCCACACCGGCCTGCTGCTGGTGGATCCTTGCAACGACTTCCTCAGCGAAGGCGGCAAACTCCACGGCCGCGCTAAACCGGTGGCTGACAGCGTGGGTACTCTGGCCAACCTGAAAGCGGTGGTGGCGGCCGCTCGCAAGGCCGGCATGCAGATTTTCTACGTCCCGCATCACCGCGCAGAGCCCGACGAACTGGCGCGCTGGAACCCCCCCCAGCCCCTACCAACCAGGCGCCAGCGGTGCGCAAGTGTTTGCGGCAGTACGTGGGGCGGGGAATGCCCACTCGATTGTCACGACGATGGAGTTTATCGCGGCGTTCGGCTGATCGCGGTCAGATGACTTTCACCGCTCGACCGATGAATTGAATCGGCCCGGTCGGCTTGCCGATCGGCGAGCCATTCGGGTTTTCCAGGGTCAGCTCGAACAACTGGTTGGGTTGCAGTGACGGCAGTTTGCCCAGCGGGATGGAAAGTGTTTGCCCCGGCTTGACCAACCCCAGTGACACCGGCCCTTGCCAGCCATCGGCCTTGGTCCAGAACTCCAGTGCCTTGTCGGCCGGAACCTCTATGACACCCAGCGGGATAAGCTGGATTTCCCTCGAATTGCTGGCCTGAACCACCCAGCCCGGCGCCTTGTCCTGAGGACCGACCAACACCACCAGATAGGTTGGCTTGACGGTGGTTTGCGTCAGCATCAACGCGCCGAGCAGCAACGTGGCCGCCAGGCCCGCACCGGCGAGCCCACGCCAAAGAGGCAACAGATTCCACCAGGATGAAGACCGAGCGGCGATTGGCGAAGGTTGCTGACTCAAGTTGTTGACGCTGCGCTCGATGCGATGCCAAAGGTGTGGCGACGGCGTGTGAGCTTCCGCCAGGTCGGTCAGGCCGAGCAAGCGGCGATCCCAGGCATCCACGGCTGCCCGTAAATCAGGTTCGTCGCGCAGGCGTTGTTGGACCTCGGTACGAAGTTCGGCCGAGAGCGTACCCAGCACATATTCGCTGGCCAGTTCGTCGAGCTCTTCCGGAGTTTCATTCGCAGGTTTGGTCATCCCATGCACTCCCGCAATGCCGTCAGGCTCCGCTTGATCCAGGCTTTGACCGTGCCCAGTGGGGCACCGAGTTTTTGTGAGATTTCAGCGTGCGAATAACCGTCGACATAGGCGTGCAGAATGCAGGTGCGCCGTGCAGGTTCCAGTTGCTCCAGGCAATGATAAATGCGCCCGGAATGAGCCTGAGCATCGAATGTTTCCACGTCGTACGGCACGTCGATTTCACCTTGAATTTCTCGGCTATTGTCTCGGATGAAATTCAGCGCCAGATGCCGCGTCAGGCTGAACATCCAGCCCCGCGCCGACCCTCGCGCCGGATTGAAACGCGCGGCGCCATTCCATATCTTGATGAACGCATCGTGGACAATGTCCTCTGCCAGCGCAGTGTCGCGCACCAGGCGTTTGGCAACACCTAGCAGGCGCGGACTTTCCTGTACATACAACTCACGCAGGGCCTGACGTTCACCACGGGCGCAGGCGGCGAGATGGGCTTCGTAATCGAAAGAGGTTTCGGACAAGGACACTGTGCTCAGCCGTCAAGAATGGGCAGTAGCCCCGGGCCAGAGCGCCGGGGCATATGCAGAGCAGCGTAGACCAATTTTCCGCGGACCTGGTTTCAGTTGGCCGCCCAGAAAATATAATCCGCCTGGTACTTCACCACTTCTTGCTTGCCCTTATTGGCCGCCGAGCATTCAACGCTCGGGGCCACGCCACCTTTGAGGGCTACGCGCTGGATGTAGCTGACGCCCGTCATCGCGCCTTTGCCTTCAGCCGGATTGGCCTTGACCAATTGATAGGGCAGGTTGCCCGGGCTCGACGGCGCGACAGCCAGTTGGGTACCGGTGACTTTCGAACCATCCTTCGCTTGCCAGGTAGCAGGCGGCCCGAAGTAGGTGCCGACCTGTTTGCCACTGCGATCATTGAGCACCGCTTTAGGCCCGACAAAGAACCACTCGGTCTGGCCGGCGGCATTAGCCTTGTCACGGCATTCGTAAGTGATCTCGCCGACTCCGGTGGTTTCCAGGGTGACCTTGTGTCCGTCCGGGACTTTGATGCTGTCCGGCAGGTCGGTCTGGGCGTAGGCCGCAGGGAGGGCTGCGAGCAATCCGGCAAGGCAAATCAGCTGTTTGGCGTTCATGAATGTCTCTCCTTAAATGAGTAACCCGCTTGGCAGCATCAGGGCTGCTACAGGTACTACCCATCGGAAAGCGATTTGGATGCAGTGGCATAAAAAGAAATTTTCCAGCATGGTCAGAGTCAGCTGCTACAAAGAGACAATCGTAAAAGGGGGGTGCTTATGTACCAGCTCTACGGACACCAGAACTCCGGCGCTGCCGCGATAGAAGCGGCACTGGAGCTTTGCGATATCCCTTACCGCTTCATCGACGTTGAAACCTCTCCCGAGGCGACCCACGCGCTGGAGAAACTCAATCCGCTCAAGCAGATCCCGACACTGCAGTTGCCCGATGGCAGCGTTCTCACCGAGAGCGCGGCGATTCTGATTCACCTGGGGCTCACGTTCCCCAAATCAAACCTGTTGCCGAAAAACACCGCCGCGCGGGATCAGGCCATTCGCGGCCTGGTGTACATCGTCAGCAATTGCTATTCGGCGATTGGCATCATCGATTACCCCGAGCGCTGGTTGGCCGAGGCGGATGAATCGTCCAGGCAAAACCTCATGGCCGGCGCTCGCGCGCGACTGCACAGGAGTTGGGAGGTGTTTGCCGATCAGTTTTCGGGCGATTTGTATCTGGGCGACGAGACGCCGGGAGCCTTGGATGTGCTGGCGACGGTGGTTTCCAGATGGGCGGGCAGCCGGGAGTATTTACGCAGTGCCCGACCCGGGTTTTTCGCGTGGCTTACGCGCATCGACCGGCACCCGACATTGGCACCGGTCTTCGCGCGGCATTGGCCGGATTGAACTATTCGCCGCGAATGTACTGCTCCAACTGGCGAATCAGCTCAGCCTGTTCGGCGATGGCTTCCTTAACCAGGTCGCCGATCGACAGCAAACCGATCAATGTGCCGTTTTCCACCACCGGCAAGTGGCGCAGGCGCTTGTCGGACATGATGCCCATGCAGGTTTCGACGGTTTGATGGGTGTCCACTGTGATCACCGGCGACACCATGATGTCTTCGACCGGCGTACCGACGGAGGAGCGGCCCTTGAGCACGAGTTTGCGCGCATAGTCACGCTCGCTGATGATGCCCACGACCTCGCCATTCTTCAGGACCGGCAAAGCGCCGACGTTTTTGGCGGCCATGACCATCAGCGCTTCCAGCACCATTTGATGCGGTGCAATGGTGTGGACTTCATGATTCTGTTCAGCCTTTAACTTCAGCAGTTGGGCGACGGTTTTCATGGCAGTTTCTCAGGTGTTGTCGTTGTCCTTGAAGAATCGTAGACGCAGGCGCTGAGGGCAAGGCAGAAAACGGCAGATAACGCGCAAAAAACGTCATTCAGCGGTTTTTCTTCCGAAAACCTGGAGTATTCCATAGTTATTCACTCATCCATGGGCTCCATCAAACCCTGTGGGAGCGAGCTTGCTCGCGATGAGGCCATAGCATTCGACATCTCTATTGCCTGTCACACCGCTATCGCGAGCAAGCTCGCTCCCACAGGTTCTAGGTCTGTCCGAGACGTTGGAGCCAGACGGGCTATCGCCTTCGATGACGAGTAGAATTGCGACCTGAATCAAATGTGAGGTTGCAGTGGTGGATTTACAGCGGGGCTTCGTCCTGACCCGGCATTGGCGCGATACCCCGGCCGGTACGGAAGTCGAGTTCTGGCTGGCGACCGACACCGGTCCCCAGCGGATCCGCCTGCCTCATCAACCGTCGGTGGCGTTCATCCCCGCAGCCCAGCGCGAGCAGGCCGAAGCGCTGCTGCGCGGCGAAAAGAACGTCGAGCTGCGGCCGTTGGCGTTGCTGGATTTCGAGCACCGCCCGGTACTCGGTCTGTATTGCCAGCAGCACGGTCAGTTGATACGCCTGGAAACCGCGCTGCGCAAGGCCGGCGTCGACCTGTTCGAAGCCGATGTGCGCCCGCCGGAACGCTACATGATGGAGCGTTTCATCACCGCGCCGGTCCGGTTCAGTGGCACGCCGAACGCCGAGGGCCTGCTGCTCGATGCGCAGATGAAACCCGACCCCGACTATCGCCCGAGCCTCAGGCTGGTCTCCCTGGACATCGAAACCACCGCTCAGGGCGAACTGTACTCCATCGCCCTGGAAGGCTGCGGCGAGCGCCAGGTCTACATGCTCGGCCCGCCCAATGGCAACGACAGCGAGGTGGATTTTCAGCTCGAATACTGCGATTCCCGAACCCTGCTACTGAAAAAACTCAACGAATGGTTCGCCCGCCATGACCCCGACGCGATCATCGGCTGGAACGTCGTGCAATTCGACCTGCGCGTGCTCCACGAACACGCCCGGCGCCTGGCGGTGCCGCTGAGACTGGGGCGTGGCGGCGAAGAAATGCAGTGGCGTGAACACGGTAGCCGCAACCATTACTTCGCCTCGGCCGCCGGCCGGCTGATCATCGACGGCATCGAATCCCTGCGCTCAGCGACCTGGAGTTTCCCCTCGTTCAGCCTGGAAAACGTCGCGCAAACCCTGCTTGGCGAGGGCAAGTCGATCGACAATCCGTACCAGCGCATGGACGAAATCAACCGCATGTTCGCCGAGGACAAACCGGCCCTGGCCAAGTACAACCTCAAGGACTGCGAGCTGGTGACGCGGATTTTCGCCAAGACCGAACTGCTGACCTTTCTGCTGGAACGGGCCAGCGTCACCGGGTTGCCGGCGGATCGCAGTGGCGGCTCGGTGGCGGCGTTCACCCACCTTTACATGCCGCTGATGCACCGCCAGGGCTTCGTCGCGCCGAACCTTGGCAACAAGCCTGCTCAGGCCAGCCCCGGCGGGTTTGTCATGGACTCGCAACCGGGCCTGTACGAATCGGTGCTGGTGCTCGACTACAAAAGCCTCTATCCATCGATCATCCGAACCTTCCTCATCGACCCGGTGGGCTTGATCGAGGGGCTCAAACATCCCGATGACAGCGAGTCGGTGCCAGGCTTTCGCGGCGCGCGTTTTTCCAGAACCCGGCATTGCCTGCCCGCCATTGTCGCCCGGGTCGCCGAAGGGCGCGAAACCGCCAAGCGCGAACACAATGCGCCGTTGTCCCAGGCCCTGAAAATCATCATGAACGCCTTTTACGGCGTGCTCGGTTCCAGCGGTTGCCGTTTCTTCGACACACGCCTGGCGTCGTCCATCACGCTGCGCGGTCACGAGATCATGCTGCGTACGCGACAGCTGATCGAAGCCCAGGGCCACACAGTGATTTACGGCGACACCGACTCGACCTTCGTCTGGCTGCGCCGTGCACATGGTCAACAAGAAGCCGCACAGATTGGCCGCGCGCTGGTGGATCACGTCAACCAGTGGTGGCGCGAGCATGTGCAGCAGCAATACGGTCTGGAAAGTGCGTTGGAGTTGCAGTTCGAAACCCACTACAAGCGCTTTCTGATGCCGACCATTCGCGGCGCCGAGGAGGGCAGCAAGAAGCGCTATGCCGGGCTTGTGACCCGCGCCGATGGCACTGACGAAATGGTCTACAAAGGCCTGGAAACCGTGCGTACCGACTGGTCGCCGCTGGCCCGGCAATTCCAGCAGGAGTTGTACCTGCGCATCTTCAATCGCAAACCCTATCAGGATTATGTGCGCGACTACGTGCGCAAGACGTTGGCGGGGGAGTTCGACGATCGCTTGATCTACCGCAAGCGCCTGCGCCGCACCCTCGATGACTATCAGCGCAACGTGCCGCCTCACGTGCGGGCCGCGCGGATTGCCGATGATTACAACGACCAGCAGGGCCGTCCGCGGCAATACCAGAACGGTGGCTGGATCAGTTACGTGATCACCGTCGCCGGGCCCGAACCGCTGGAGATCCGCAGCGCGCCCATCGACTACGACCACTACGTCACCCGGCAACTGCAACCGGTGGCGGACGCCATCCTGCCCTTCGTGGACGACGACTTTTCAACCTTGATTGGTGGGCAGTTGGGCCTGTTTTGAGTCCAGCAGCAACAACGTCCAGTCATCCAGGATGCCGTGGAAATACTGGTCAAGTGCTCGATGAAAGTCGCTGTTAGCGCCGGCTACCTGGGCGAACAGCGTCATGGAAGAGTGAAACTTGAGATCGTCGGGATGGCCGAATATGCCGGCAATCGAGCTGTTTTCGATGTTCAGCACCATTTGCGTGCAGGTGCGCAACCGTGAGCCCAGCAGTGGATGATTGAGGTACGCCGCAGCTTCCTCTTTGGAACGAATGGCAAAGTGGCGGGACATCTCGCTGCCGCCCAACCCTGCGAATTGCGGAAAGATGAACCACATCCAGTGACTGCGCTTGTGGCCGGCGTTCAGCTCGGCCTGGACCCGTTTGAACACCGGGTCCTGTGCCTGGATAAAGCGTTGCAGATTAAAGGAATCGTCCTGATCAGTGCTTCTCATGCCGAAGCCCTCTGACAGACTGCGATGGCTCAGACCATGGCCAACCGCTGTTTGCGTTGTGGCGCGCGAAACGCCTGGTCCAGCGCCTCCAGATCCCCAGTCTCCAATTGCAATTGCGCCGCTTGCGCGTTGAGCTGCACGTGCTCGGGGCGGACCGCTTTGGGGATGGCGATCACGCCTTCGTTACGCAGCATCCATGCCAGCGCTACCTGGGCCGGCGTCACACGGTGACGGGCGGCTATTTGTTTGAGCGTTGTATGGTTGAGCATAGGCCCACCCTGGCTGATCGGACAGTAGGCCATGACCGGCATTTGATGCTGGTGGCTCCAGGGCAACAGATCAAACTCGATGCCGCGTTCTTCCAGGTTGTAGAGCACCTGATTGGTGGCACAGGCCGGTGAGGCGAGTTCCTCTAGGTCGTCGACATCAAAATTGGAGACTCCCCAGCGACCTATCCTGCCTTCTTCGCGCAGGCGTTCGAAGGCTTCGACCGTTTCTTCGAGGGGGTACTGGCCGCGCCAGTGCAGCAGGTAGAGATCGATGTAATCGGTATTCAGCCTCCGCAGACTGCGTTCGCACGCCTGGGGGATGCCTTTGCTGCTGGCGTTGTGCGGGTAAACCTTGCTGACCAGAAACACTTCGTCACGTCTGCCGGCGATGGCTTCACCGACCACTGCCTCAGCGCCGCCCTCGCCGTACATTTCAGCGGTGTCGATGAGGGTCATGCCCAATTCGATGCCCAAGCGCAATGCAGCCACTTCCTGGGTCTGCCGGGAACGATCTTCTCCCATGCGCCAGGTGCCTTGGCCGATGACCGGTACGTGGACGCCGGCCAGTTCGAGGGTCCGCATTCAAACCTCCTTTCTGAATTTCAATCGATACTTCAATGGGCAGCAGAATAGCCCGGTGGTTCCGTCGAGCCCCAGAAAGGAGGTGTCCCGGGTTGCCAACGCTTACGGACCGTCGGCACTGCACTTTTTAAGGATTCACGGCTCTATCCTTGGCCAGCCTGCGGCGAATCCCCACCGCCGGCCCATGCCCAAGTTCAATAACCCATGGCTCGAGTTTTACCCCTCACCGCCACACCAATCCGCCGCCGTTGCCTGCTGTTGGCCTGCTTGTCGATGCTCGCCGCCTCCGGGTGCAGTCAGCAGCAGGGCAGCGACATCGTCAGCCAGTTTCGCGAAGGCCAACCCCAGGAATTCCTCCAGACCAGCGTCGACCGCATGGCGACCCTGGCGATGCGTGACAACCTCGACAGCCTCTACCTGCTGATGAGCAAGCTTTACCTGCGCAACCCGGACGAGCTGAAAAAATCCGGTTTCCTCGACGCCCGCACCGCTGGCAAGCAAGTGCGCATGGCCATCGAACAGCAACAGCCGCTGCCGACCCTGGGGGGCAAAAAAGACCTGGCAGCGCTGAGTTACGCCATGAGCCCGGAATTTCTCGGCGACCGGGTCGGTGCCTTCATCTATGCCATCGGCAGCATGCTCGTCACCGCCCACGGCAATCGGCTCGAGTTCTACATGACGGATGCGATCAATCCGACGTTCGTCAGCAACGCTGTCCGCAACATCGAGAAAGCCACCTGGATACTCAGCCAGCGGCAAAGCAAGAACGGCGAGCCGTTGCTGTTCTCCAACGAAATTTCGGAGGAGGGCAGCAACCTGAGTTTTGCCGTGGAGTTCGGCAAGATCATCGCGCGGCTGGACCTGCTGACGCAGATGCTGGACGAGCGCTACCGACGGATCGGCTTGAATTATGCGCAGAGTTTACTGTTTTTGAATTTCTTGCCGGTGCAATAAGCAAGGAAGTGCATAAAGATAGATCGCATCGATATAAGTGGTTATAAGAAAAATCGCTATGCTGCGGGCCAGATTTTTCATGCGTTTTTTGTGGGCGTGTTAATGGAATTCGGTAATTTCGGTTTAGTCGTGGCAGGTCTGGTGGTCGGCTTTATTGTCGGGATGACTGGGGTCGGTGGCGGTTCGTTGATGACTCCCATTCTGTTGTGGTTCGGCGTCAATCCGGCCACCGCAGTGGGGACGGATTTGCTGTACGCGGCGATTACCAAGTCCAGTGGCGTGCTGGTTCATAGAAAGAACAAGAACATCGACTGGGCGATTACCGGTTGGTTGACCCTCGGCAGTGTGCCGGCGGTGGCGCTGACGCTGTGGTTTCTGAGCACCTTGCAAACGTCGCCCGAGGCGATGAACGCGGTCATCAAACAGGCCTTGGGTTTTGTCCTGTTTGCCACGGCGCTGGCGATTTTTTTCAAGAAACGCCTGCTCGATTTCGCCCACAAACGCGCGGGCGGTCATTACAACCCCAGCGGCAATCGCTTGAATGTGCTGACCGTGATCACCGGCTTGGTCCTCGGCACCATGGTTGCCCTGACCTCCATCGGTGCTGGCGCCCTGGGCACCGTCGCGTTGTTCATTCTCTATCCGCTGCTGCCTACCCGCCGTCTGGTGGGCACGGAAATCGCGCACGCCGTACCGCTGACCCTGGTTGCCGGCCTCGGCCATGCAAGCATGGGCAACATGGATTGGCACGTGCTGGGTTATTTGCTGGTCGGTTCGCTGCCGGGGATTTACCTGGGCAGCCACCTGACGGGCCGCATCTCCGATGAAGTGCTGCGACCTTGCCTGGCCACGATGCTGGTGCTGATCGGGTACAAACTGGCGTTCTGATTCCGCCCGTTCCAGAAACAAACCCAAAAGCCTGCTGCTGATTCTCAGTGAGCCGCGCACCGCCACAAAGGTTGGCTCAAGCACCGCGAGGTGCTGGCGAGCGCGGCTTAGGGCCGGGTCAGAATTTCCAGCAGATGCCCGTCCGGGTCATCGAAGTAAACTCGCCGGCCACCGCCGTAATCGTTGATCTCGTTTGGTCGTTGTTTGCCGGGGTCGGCCCACCAGGGTTGCTGTCGGGCTTGCAGGCGGGCGAAGGCCGCATCGAAATCGTCGTCACCGATCAAAAACGCGTAGTGCTGGGAGGCAATCGGCGGGTCATTGTCGTAGAAGTCCAGCGACACATCGTTGTCGAACTTGACGATCAGCATCGGGCCGAAGGGTTCGGGGCAGGGCAGACCGAGGATGTCTGCCAGATAGTTGGCTGATGTCTGCTTGTCGCGACACCAGACGATGGTGTGGTTCAACTGAGCGCTCATGCACAGGTCCTCACGGCGGATCAGGGCTTGGTTGTTGAGCTATGAGATTAGCTCAGCCTGTTGCGCAATGACCGCCCTGACCTAAGCTTGGGGCAAGGCGAGACACAATTGCGGTGCGTCACCCGGAACGAACGCCGCGATGCGCAATCATTAGAGCGTGGATATCAAAAGGAGATGCGCATGCTCATCAGGTCATTGACCCTGACTACCCTGCTGGCTTTCGCCGGCCCCTTGTTCGCTGCCGATGACGGCTCACCGCTGGATATGGACAAGGGCAGGTCCCGGCCGTTGATTGTCATCGCTCCAAGTACGGTCGATCCCACGTGGGTCAGCCTGAAAAAGTCGCTGGATGAGCCGGCCAATCGCAAAGGGTTCACCGAGCGAAACATGGTCCTGTACACCGTGCTCAATTTGATGGGCCAGCGCGAGGGCAAAGACCTGGGACCACAAGACACGGCGGCATTGATCCGCTCGCTCAAGTTGGGTGCCGGCGCGAAGAGCAAAGTCATCCTGGTGGGCAAGGACGGGGAAAAGAAACTTGAACAATCGGGAGCGATCGAGCTGAAGGAGATTTTCGCCGCCGTCGACCAATTGCCGGCGACAGAGCAAGAAGCCACGGTGCCGACACCGCCGCCGGTCACTGAAGCCGCACCGGCCAACGGCGCCAAAGGCGCAAAACCGGGCAAACCGGCGAAGCCTGCCAAGCCGCCTGAAATGCCGGATGATTAAACGCAGACTTTTGTAGCAGCTGGCGCAGCCTGCGCCAGCTGCTACAACAATGAAAAATGGGCGACCTCAAGAGGTCGCCCATTTTGTTTGCTCGGCAGCTGCTACAAAAAAAACGGGCGTTTCGGGGTGAGATGTACTGGTTTCTATTGGTCTCGGAAGTTTCCTGCAAGTCCTGTCGGTCTTTATGAACTGGTTTCTGTCAGAGAGCACCGCTAGCCTTCGTCAGCCACCGCAAAATCGCGGTCGGACGTGGGAGTCCGCGACACTGAGGGATCCAGGGACGAAAACACCAATGGCACAAAAAGGAGCCTCGTCTGTGAAAAAGTTCAGCAAGCATCAACCGCAAACCCTGACCGACGCCGATCATCTCGATCCCGCGAAGCTGTGTGAAACCGCAAAAGGCGCAGTCACCCGAAGTCCCAGGCGTACCGACACGACCCAGCAGATTTTCACTGTTGCTCCTGGTGTCGACACACTAACCCTGCTAAATCAAGCCTGCGAAAACCTTGCCTCCCTGAATGTCCTGATTGCGAATTTTGCCGGGAAACTGGAAGGCTCGAACCGCAAGGTGCTGCTGTCGATTCAGCAATTGGCGGCGGTCACCGGGTTGTTGGTGAATCAGGCACGGGAAAATCTTGATCCGAGAGGCGATGCACCTGACGCTCAGCCGCCGACTCGGCATTGAGCTGACGCAGTAACGACAATGGGCGACCTCAAAGGGGTCGCCCATTTTGTTTACCCGCCAAAGACCTGTAGCAGCTGCCGAGCCTGCGAGGCTGCTGCTACAGGGAGATCTAGTTGCTCTTGGCTACTTCGCCAGTGCGCTCAATATCGTATGAGCAATCTTGATCCGCTCAGGGTTCGGGTAGTTTTTGTTGGCCAGGATCACTATGCCGATGTCTTTCGACGGCACATACGCGACGTAGGCACCGAAGCCGCTTGTTGAGCCGGTTTTGTTGATCAATACGTTTTCTGGTTGAGGTTGCGGCGGGGTCAGCCACTGGACTTCGTGAGCTTGCGTCGCCATCTGCGTCGAGTTACCCGCCAGCAATCTGTCGAGGGTGACCGGATAGTGGTAGAACTCCCAACCCAGCCCCTGAGTCATCTCGCCCACCTTGTAGTAACCGGTATGCGTCGCGGCGATTGCCCGCTGCATCGGATCTTCAAGGAGAGTCGGTTTCATGTTCGCTTCAACATACCGAATCAAATCCGCAGCACTGGTTTTCACGCCATACGCCTCCGAATCCAGTGCCCCCGGCCCAACCCGTACAGGCTTGCCATCCTTGTTGTAACCCTGAGCATAAAGCCCCATCTGAGCCTGCGGCACCTTGAGGTAGGTGTGCTTTAGTCCGAGTTTCGGCAGCAGGGTTTTTTCCATCACGTCATCAAACGGCGCGCCCATGCTTTGGGCGGCGAGGTAACCGAACAACCCCAGGCTCGGGTTCGAATACTGCCGATGGGTGCCCGCCGCATAGGTCGGTTTCCACTGCTTGAAATACCCGAGCATCTTGTCCGGTGCATCGGCATCGCCGGGGAATTGCAGCGGTAGCCCGCCGGCGCTGTAGGTGCCCAGTTGCAGCACGCTGATGTTATCGAACGCGCTGCCACGCAGCTCCGGCAGCACGCTGCTGGCCTTGTCCGACAGGGACAGTTTGCCGGTGGCCTGAGCGTAGGCGGCGAGGGTGGCGGTGAAGGTTTTGCTCACCGAACCGATCTCGAACAGGGTGTCTTCGGTGACAGCTTTGCCGTTTTCCTTCGAGGCCACGCCGTAGTTAAAGTAATGCGGTTGGCCATTGACGGTGATGGCTACCGCGACACCGGGGATCTGCTGTTGCTGGATCACCGGTTCGATGGCGGCCGTCACGATGGCTTCGATGCGGTCATCAGCAACGCAATGACCGGCGCTGAGGATAAGTGCGAAAGCGCTGCAGGACGCGAGCTTGTTATGCATGATTGATTCACTTTCCATGAGTTTCAAGGGTGTTAACCGCTACACTCCGAGCGGCTTTGCAAACCTGGCCGCTGAGGGGCGAGCAAAATCTATGCAGTCTGCCGAGTTTCGACAACCGAGCATATTTCGGACGAGCCATTAGAAAAATTTGGGAGTCGATATGATCCGTCCTCAATTACCGCTCAATGCATTGCGCGCCTTCGAGGCCTCTGCCCGTCATTTGAGTTTCACCCGGGCGGCGGTGGAGTTGTGCGTCACGCAGGCGGCAGTGAGTCATCAGGTCAAAAGCCTTGAGTCTCAACTTGGCGTGGCCCTGTTCAAGCGCTTGCCCCGCGGGCTGATGTTGACCAGCGAGGGCGAAATCTTGCTACCGGTGTTGCGCGAGTCTTTCGACCGTATCGCGCAAACCCTTGGGCGATTCGAGGGCGGACATTTTCGTGAGGTATTGACGGTCGGCGCGGTGGGGACCTTCGCGGTGGGCTGGTTGTTGCCACGGTTGACGGACTTCCAGACGAAACATCCATTCATAGATTTGCGTCTGTCGACCAACAACAATCGAGTGGATGTGGCGGCTGAAGGGCTGGATTTCGCCATTCGTTTTGGCGCAGGGGCGTGGCATGGCATTGAAGCGGTGCGGTTGGTCGAGGCGCCGCTGTCGGTGTTGTGCGTTCCCGAGATTGCCCGGCAATTGAAAACACCGACAGACCTGTTGCAGCAAACGCTGTTGCGTTCCTATCGCGCGGACGAGTGGCCCGAATGGTTTCAGGCCACGGGCCTCTCGACCCGCACAGCGCCGCCTCGAAGCATCGTCTTCGACTCGTCGCTGGCGATGATGGAGGCGGCGCTGCAAGGGGCGGGGGTGGCATTGGCGCCGCCGCTGATGTTCGCCCGGCAACTGGCAGCGGGAGCAATCGAGCAACCGTTCGCTATCGGGATCACCACCGGCAGTTACTGGCTGACCCGTTTACAGTCCCGCCCCGAAACGTCGGCGATGGCGGCGTTCAAGCAATGGTTGCTGCAAGCAGCGCAAGAACCTGTGGGAGCGAGCTTGCTCGCGAAAGCGGTCTATTCGTCACATTGATGGTGGATGTGCCGACGTCTTCGCGAGCGGGCTCGCTCCCACAGGGATTGCGATATCCCAATAGCGTTAGCGCACCAGACACGGCCGCTTGTTATCGAACTTCCAGCCCGGACTCAGAAACTGCATCGCCACGCTGTCATCCCGGGCGCCCAGTCCCATGCCTTTATACAGCTCATGAGCCTTGGCCAACTGATCCATGTCCAATTCGACGCCCAGCCCAGCCTTCTTCGGCACTTGCACACAGCCGCCAACGATTTGCAGCGGCGCTTTGGTCAGGCGCTGACCGTCCTGCCAGATCCAGTGGGTGTCGATGGCGGTGATTTCACCCGGTGCGGCGGCCGCGACGTGGGTGAACATCGCCAAGGAAATATCAAAGTGGTTATTGGAATGCGAACCCCAGGTCAGGCCCCACTCATGGCACATCTGCGCCACACGGACCGAGCCCTGCATCGTCCAGAAGTGCGGGTCAGCCAGCGGAATGTCCACTGATTGCAACTGGATCGCGTGGCCCATTTCCCGCCAGTCGGTGGCGATCATGTTGGTGGCGGTTTTCAAGCCCGTGGCGCGACGGAACTCAGCCATGACTTCACGGCCCGAATAACCGTTTTCCGCACCGCACGGGTCTTCGGCGTAAGCCAGGACGTGATGCTGATCCCGGCACAGGCGAATGGCTTCCTTGAGTGACCACGCGCCATTCGGATCGAGGGTGATGCGCGCATCGGGGAAGCGTTCGGCCAGGGCGGTGACGGCTTCGATTTCTTCATCGCCACTGAGCACGCCGCCCTTGAGTTTGAAGTCCTTGAAACCGTAGCGGGCGTGGGCGGCTTCGGCCAGGCGCACCACGGCGTCGGCGGTCATGGCTTTTTCGTGACGCACGCGGAACCAGTCGTTGTCGGCGTCCGGTTCGCTGCGGTAGGCCAGGTCGGTTTCGTTGCGATCACCGACATAGAACAGATAACCCAGCATCTTCACTTCATCACGCTGCTGGCCTTCGCCGAGCAGGGCGGCGACCGGCACGTCGAGGTGCTGACCCAGGAGATCAAGCAGCGCAGCTTCAAGGCCGGTGACGGCGTGGATGGTGATGCGCAAATCGAACGTCTGTAACCCGCGACCACCAGCATCGCGATCGGCGAAGGTCTGGCGCACTTGATTGAGGATCTTCTGATACGTGCCGATCGGACTGCCGACCACTAATGAGCGAGCGTCTTCGAGGGTCTGGCGAATGCGCTCGCCGCCCGGTACTTCACCGACGCCGGTGTGACCGGCGTTGTCTTTGAGGATCACGATGTTGCGGGTGAAAAACGGCCCGTGGGCGCCGCTCAAATTGAGCAACATGCCATCGTGGCCGGCCACCGGAACAACCTGCATGCTGGTGATGATCGGGGCTTTTGCGGTTTCTTGTGCGTTCATTTTTATGTCCTTCAAAGCAGTGCTCTTGCATGAGTGTTCAGGCGTGGTTAGGCGCTGGTTTGCCCAGAGCAACAGCAGGTGCGGGTTTCGGTTTATTGCGTGCGGCGAAGACGATGATCGCGGCAATGATCGAGGTCGCGGCCAGGCCGTACAGCCCGCCCTGAATCGAGCCGGTGCGTTCTTCCAGCAGGCCGAACGTGGTCGGCGCGACAAAGCCGCCGAGGTTGCCCACCGAGTTGATCAGCGCGATTACGCCTGCCGCGATCCGTGCGTCCAGATAGGCCTGAGGAATCGGCCAGAACAGCGACGACGCCGATTTGAAACCCAGCGCAGCAAAGCAGATGGCGACGAAGGCGAAGATCGGCCCACCGGTGGTGGACATGAACATCCCGGCTGCTGCGATCAGCAGGGCCGCGGCGACCCAGGCTTGCTGGTGTTTCCATTTGGCCGACAGCGAAGCGAAGGCGTACATGCCGACGATCGACAGCAACCACGGAATCGAGTTGAACAGCCCGACTTGAACATCGCTCAGGTCGCCCATCTTTTTGATGATGCTCGGCAGCCAGAAGGTCGCGGCGTAGATGGTCAATTGGATGAAGAAGTAGATCAGGCAGAACAGGATGATCTGGCGATCCTTGAGCAGCTTGCCCAACGACGGTTTGATCGGCGTCGCGGCTTCGCGGGCCAGTTGTTCGTCGTCGATGGCCTTGACCAGCGCGTCTTGTTCGGCGCGGCTCAGCCATTTGGCGTCGTGGGGTTTGGAGTCCAGCCAGAACCAGACGAACACGCACAGCCCGACCGAAAACATCCCTTCGATGAAGTACATCCACTGCCAGCCGTGCATCCCGAAGCCGCTGATTTGCAGGAGCAACCCGGACAACGGGCCGGAGATCAGCGAAGCAATCGCCGAACCGCTGAGGAAGATGGCAATCGCCTTGCCGCGTTCAACGCCAGGCAACCAGCGAGTGAAGTAATAAATCACCCCGGGAAAGAACCCGGCTTCGGCCACGCCCAGCAGAAATCGCAGGATGTAGAAGTGGGTTTCGTTCTGGATGAAGGCCATGCAAGCGGCGACCAGGCCCCAGGTCAGCATGATGCGGGTCAGCCAGATTCGCGCGCCGACTTTTTGCAGGAGGATGTTGGAAGGGACTTCGAACAGCGCGTAACCGATGAAGAACAGCCCGGCGCCAAGGCCGTAGGCGGCAGCGCCAATGCCCAGGTCATGTTCCATGTGGGCGCGGACGAAGCCGATGTTCACGCGGTCGATGTAGTTGACGATGAACATGATCACGAACAGCGGCAGTACATGGCGTTTCACTTTCGAGATGGCGGATTTCAGGACCGAATCGGCGCCATCGTTCATCCCGGATATGGATGTATTCACTGCGTTATCTCCCACTGATTATTTTTATGCGGGGTGTGGCTGGGTGTTGCGATGTTGATAGACATCATACAACTACGTTTTTTTATCCCGCAAGAGTGGTTGCCCAACAAAATGGCGCTTGATGAAGGGTTTGTTATTCGTTTTGCAGTAATGCATGACGTTCGTGACGGTCTTGTATGCCCGGTTGTTGAGTGTTGTCATACAAGTTGCTCGACGTTTTCCTGAGATTCCCGTCCAGCGCAGTGCTACGATTCCGGTAGCCCTGCTTCCGGATGATCGCCATGCAAGAAGACCTCGACGCGCCTGCCCGCAAGCGCACCCACAACCTGGCCCATGACCTGGTCGCCAAACTGACCCAGAGCATCTTGCTCGGTCAGATGCTGCCCGGGGACAAGCTGCCGTCCGAGAACACGATTGTTCAGGAGCACGGGGTCAGTCGCACGGTGGTGCGCGAGGCGATCTCGAAGTTGCAGGCGTCAGGCCTCGTGGAAACCCGCCACGGCATTGGCACCTTTGTTATTGAACGAGCACTGGAGCAGGGGCTGCGGTTGAACGTCGATACCGCGCTGGGGGTGCGCAGCATTCTGGAGTTGCGCATGGGCCTGGAAACCCAGGCCGCCGCACTCGCTGCAACCCGTCGCACGGATCATCAATTGGCGCAGATGCGCGAAGCGCTGGACGACTATCAAAGCCTGCTGGCCAACAACGACAGCTGCGTCGAAGCCGACAAGCGCTTCCACTTGCTGATAGCCGAAGCCACCGGCAACGTGTGCTTCACCGAAATCATGCAGCACCTGGGCAGCGCCATGATCCCGCGCACCCGCGTCAATGCCGCCGAGCGCGGCGCAGTGGACTTGAGCAAGCTCGGGCACCTGGCCAACCTTGAGCACGAGGCGATTCTCAACGCCATCAAACGCCAGGATCCGGATGCGGCGCGGGCGGCCATGTGGCTGCACCTGACCAATAGCCGCGACCGGTTTTCGGCAGATCGCTGACCACCGTTTGTCTACTCGATAGCACCTCATCCGCGGCCCTGCTTCCAACGAGTACGGCCCAGATTTGCTGGACCTCATCAGTGAGGTGCGTCATGGCTAACGATTCGATGTTCCAGGGTGGAACACCCAATACCGACCCAACCCGACCTATGCCCGGCACCGACGAGCCGACCATTGATCACGACGCGCCACCCGGCATGGACCCTTCGTGGGACCCGGCCGAGGCTGACGCAGATCGACCTGAAGACTGGATGGATCCTGATGCGGCCGAGGACGTGCCTCCGGCAGATGAGCCAACACCGCTGTCCGATGACAGGCGATAAAAACAACCCGGCCAGTGCGCCTAATGCTGATCAGTTAAGGAACGACACAATCCGTAGCAGCTGGCGAAGCCTGCGTTCGGCTGCGCAGCAGTCGTGAAACTTGAGTTTGCGGTCTTCCTGAAACACCGCATCGTCTGATTTCACGACTGCTTCGCAGCCGAACGCAGGCTTCGCCAGCTGCTACAAGGTTTGCGTAGCGGCTGAAATGGCTTAACTGATCGGCATTAGCCATTGCGCCGGACTTTTTGTGCACGACAGGTCTGCATCAGGCCTCGGTTACTTGCGCAACGATTGGCCTGCGCTCCAGATTCAAGGCCAACACGCTGACCAGCACCACCAGTGCGCCCCCAATGATCATCAACGTCGGCCGCTCGCCCAGCGCAAAAGAGGCCATCGCCATGGCGGTCGGTGGAATCAGATACAGCGTCATCGTGGCACGGCTCAAATCCATATGAGTCAGCACATAGGCCCAGGCGAGATACGCAAGGGCACTTGGGAAAATGCCCAACCCGATGACCGCAAGCTGCACTTCAACCGGAGCGGTGATGACCTGGCTCACCAGCCCCGGGAGATAAACCAACAGCAGCAGTGTCCCGAACCAAACCGTGTAACACACCAACGTCAGCCCGTCGTAGCGCCGCGAGTGATGCTTCTGCAACGCAAAGTAGAAACTCCATGACACCGCCGCCAGCAGGATCAGCAATCCATGGGCGTCGATGCTCCCCAGTCCGTGATCACCGGCCACCACAATCACCACGCCGATCAACCCCAGAAGAACGCAGCCCCAGCGCCACGCGCTCACCCGGTCCTTGAAGACGAAGCGCGCCAGCAATGTGCTGAACAACGGCGTCGATTGCGCCAACACACTGGAGGCGCCGGCGCTGACACTTTGCTGGCCGAAGTTCAGCGCGACATGGTGCAGGCTCACGGCAAAGAAACCGAGCGCGAACAACAGCGGCAGGTCACGCCTGTTCGGCAGGCTGATGCCTCGGAACACTGCGACCACCGCCATGAATGCCGACGCCAGCAGAAACCGCAGCAAGGCCAGATGACCAGGCTCATAGGCCCGCAAACCGATGTGAATGCCGGTCGGTGAGTAACCCCAGCAGCCGACCACAAATGCCATGGCCAGTATGAGTTTGACGGGAGAACCGGGGGAGGGCGTGAGTGGCTTCATGATCGGGCACCTGTAGGCGGATGCCCCAGTATCAGAAGCCTGACTGTTCTCCACAACTGACTTATAGTGCGTCAACTATTCACTTTAGGTGATGTATGGAGCTGGCACAGATACGCATGTTCAAGACCGTCGCCGAGGTCGGCAGCATCGCCCGGGCGGCCGAGTTGTTGCATTGCGTGCCGTCGAACATCACGGCACGGATCAAGTCCCTGGAAGCGGAACTGGGAGTCGCGCTGTTTCTGCGCGAGGGCCGAGGGCTGCGAATCAGCCCAGCGGGGCAAACCTTTCTGGCTTATGCCTCGAAAATTATCGCCCTGACGGCGGAAGCCAAGCGCGCGGTGGACCCTTCGGCCGAGCCGTCCGGGCCGTTGCGCATTGGCGCCATCGAGTCGTCGGCGACCGGTCGATTGCCGCGGCTGCTGGCGAAATTCCACAAGCGTTTCCCGGCTGTGGCGCTGGAGCTGACCACCGGCACCTGGAGCCAATTGCTCGACGACACGCTCAATCACCGGCTCGACGGCGCGATCGTTGCGGTAGATGTCGAGCGCTCACACCTCAAACGCACGCCGATGTACCGCGAGGAGCTTTTGTTGATTGCCTCGACGTCCCTTGGGCCGGTACGGAACATCGCGGATTTGCAGGACAAGACCGTGTTCATGTGGCCCCAGGGCTGTCCCTACCGGGCGGCGCTGGAGCATTGGTTGCTGCGACAGGGGCAGGCGTTGCCGATCGTCAGCCTGGCCAGTTACGGGGCGATTGTCGGCTGCGTCAGTGCTGGGGCGGGTGTCGCGCTGGTGCCAAAAGGCGTGTTTGATCAGTACGCCAAAGGGGCGGGTTGCGCGGGGTATGAGTTCCCTGAGCTGACGGCGATCGACAACCTGTTTTACTGGCATGAAAACGCCGGGATTCACCCGGCGCGGGAGGCGTTTGTGGGGATGTTGCGGGAGGAGTTCGCGTAGGCGGATTTCAAGGCACGCTGACATCGCGCATCAGTAACCCAAACCGTAAATCCACAGCATCCGGAATCGGCAGGTACACGGTGTGCCCATCCCCCGGCGCCACCTCGATCGGCTCGCCTTTGACGTTTTGCAGTTGCTGCAAATCGAATTGGAAGTTGCCCTTGGGCGTCATCAGTTCCAGGTGGTCGCCCAGGCCAAATCGGTTCTTCACTTTGATTTCCGCCATCCGGTCACGCCGCTCGCCGGTCAACTCGCCGACAAACTGCTGCCGTTCCGACACCGAACTGCCGTGCTGGTAGTTCTGGTATTCGTCATGCACATGCCGCCGCAAAAAACCTTCGGTGTAGCCGCGCTGGGCGAGGGATTCCAGATCCGTCATCAGGCTGCGGTCGAACTCGCGACCGGCCACCGCGTCGTCGATTGCCCGGCGGTAAACCTGAGTGGTTCGCGCGCAGTAAAAGTGGGATTTGGTCCGGCCCTCGATTTTCAGTGAGTGCACGCCCATCTGCGTCAGGCGCTCGACATGCTGCACCGCGCGCAGGTCCTTGGCGTTCATGATGTAAGTGCCGTGTTCGTCTTCGAAGGCCGGCATCAATTCGTCGGGCCGATTGGCTTCCTGCAACAGGAACACCTGATCGGTCGGGGCGCCGATGCCCAGGGTCGGTTCGGGCTGGAAGGTCTGCACGATTTCGCCGAGCTGGTTTTCCGTGGCCTGCTGCGCCGAGTACTTCCAGCGACAGGCATTGGTGCAACTGCCCTGATTGGCGTCGCGCTTGTTCATGTAACCCGACAACAGGCAGCGACCGGAATAGGCCATGCACAAGGCGCCGTGGACGAACACCTCTAGCTCCATCGCTGGGACTTGCTCGCGGATTTCGGCGATTTCTTCCAGGGACAGTTCCCGCGACAGGATGATCCGGCTCAAGCCTTGTTGCTGCCAGAACTCGACACTGGCCCAGTTCACCGTGTTGGCCTGTACCGAAAGGTGAATCGGCATCTGCGGATAATGCCGGCGGACCAGCATGATCAGGCCTGGATCGGACATGATCAGCGCGTCCGGCGCCATGGCAATTACCGGCGCCAGGTCTTTGAGGAAGGTTTTTAGCTTGGCGTTGTGCGGGGCGATGTTCACCACCACATAGAAGCGCTTGCCTTGAGCCTGGGCCTCGTGGATGCCGAGGGCCAGATTGGCGTGATCGAATTCGTTATTGCGCACCCGCAGGCTGTAGCGCGGCTGACCGGCGTACACCGCATCGGCGCCGTAGGCGAAGGCATAACGCATGTTTTTCAGGGTGCCGGCGGGGGCGAGCAGTTCCGGGGGGAGCAGGGTCATGGCAGCGTCGGTCACAAAAGCCGCCGAGAATAATCGGCTTGCCCCAAAGATTCATTGATCTGGATCTATGCTTGATGAACAAACGGATGGCACTCGCGCGAACCGTGGCGGACTAAGCATCAGGACGGCTCTTCAGTACAAGAGCCTGCGCCCCTGCGGACTGACATGGATCGGACATGAACGAAGAGAAACTGCAAAACAAATCATTGGCGATTTTACTGGGACTGGTCACCGCCGCTTTCATCTGGATTTTGCTGCCGTTTTACGGCGCGGTGTTCTGGGCGGTCATCCTCGGCATCCTCTTCGCGCCCCTGCAGCGTCGACTGCAACTGAAGTTCGGCTGGGAGCGCAACCTGACGTCGCTGCTCACCCTGAGCATCTGCCTGGTGATCGCGATCCTGCCGGTGATCATCCTCAGTATCTTCCTGGTGCAAGAAGGGGCCGCACTGTACAAGAGCATCGAAAGCGGCGAGCTGGACATCGCCGGGTATGTGACGCATTTCAAACAAAGCCTGCCGCTGTACTTTCAGCATGTGCTCGATCGGGCCGGGGTTGGCGAGCTGGACGGGTTGCGGGAGAAAATCATCAAGAGTGCAGTGACAGGCAATGAGTTCATCGCCAACAAAGCCTTCAGTTTTGGTCAGGGTACGTTCGAATTCGTGGTGGGGTTTTTCATCATGCTGTACCTGCTGTTCTTCTTTTTGCGCGACGGTGCAGAACTGGCGCGAAAAGTACGCGCTGCCGTGCCGCTGGATGAACACCAGAAACGCCGTCTGCAGCTCAAGTTCAATCGCGTGGTGCGGGCGACAGTGAAGGGCAACCTGCTGGTGGCGATCACGCAGGGCGCATTGGGCGGTTTGATTTTCTGGTTTTTGGATGTCCCGAGCGCGCTGCTCTGGGCGGTGCTGATGGCGTTTCTGTCGCTGTTGCCAGCGGTGGGGGCGGGGATTGTCTGGGCGCCGGTGGCGGCGTTTTTCCTGTTCGCCGGGGCGATCTGGCAGGGCGTGGTGCTGATGCTGTTCGGGATTTTTGTGATCGGTCTGGTGGATAACGTGCTGCGACCGATCCTGGTGGGCAAGGATACAAAGATGCCGGACTATTTGATCCTTATCTCGACCCTTGGCGGTCTGGCGGTCTTCGGCCTCAATGGTTTTGTGATCGGGCCGCTGATCGCCGCACTGTTCATGTCGAGCTGGTCAATCTTCATTGAAACCAAGCCGCGGGTGCAGCTGCCTTAAGCGTTGAGATGGCCTTGGCCGATACGTTGCGACAGTGCCTGGGCGGCCGGCAGCGAGGTGAGCGGGCCGCTGATCGGTTCGCCGTCCTGCACCAGATACCAACAGGCGAGCAATCCTAGCTCTCTAAGCGGTGCGGGAACGGCGCTGCCGATAACGGACATGATCTGAACCTGGGACATAAGTACCTCCATCAATCTGTGGAGCTACCTTACGGACCGGACGCTTGAACGGACAATCAACGCTTTCGATAGTCGTCATTGATGCCAATGTGGCTTCGCTTCAGTCGACCACCAGATCCAGCATATGAACCACTTCCTGCTCGTTGAGCAGGCCTTTTCGCACCAGGTTTTCTGCCAGCAGCGAAAGAAACTTGGCGCTGCGATGGCCTTCCAGGTGCTTGAGTTCGGTCAGTGCGTTGTACACCTTGCTGGAAGTGCACAAGCCGACAATGCGGTGCGGGTTTTGCGTGGGCATGAGGTCGTCCTTGTTTTTATCAACCTGTTGTTAACGGACAGATCCAAGATTGCGGACCCGACATGACATAAATATGACCGTTTTTCCCAAAGCGGGGGAAGGTGGCGAATCAATCTTGCCAACTTGCACCGCAAAGACTGTCCCGACAGCGACCTTGGCGAGATTTATCCAGACCTCTGCCGACGGACGGTCACAAAAAAGGCCCCGCTGTTGAGGCGGGGCCTGATGATTCGGTTACCAGCGGCCATAGCCGTGGGGAGGGCCGTAGTAACCGCGCGGTGGACCGTAATAACCACGCGGCGGACCGTAATAACCACGTGGCGGGCCGTAGTAAACCGGCGGCGGGCCGTAATAGACCGGTTGTTGCACGTAGACCGGTGCCGGCTGGTAATAAACCGGGGGCGGGCCGTAGTAAACCGGTTGTGGCTGAGCGTAAACCGGTTGCTGTACATAGACCGGCCGGTTGCTGTTGATGATGGCCGAACCGACGATGGCCGAGCCAACGATCGCACCAAATACCGCCGGTCCTTCCCAACCGTGACCGCCGCCAGCCTCTGCCTGCCCTGCGATAGCAAGAGCACCGATCAGCAAGGCTGCCGTAGGGATTTTACGGATCATGATAGTTCCTCGGTTCTTCGCCCCGGCGCTTGTGTCTGCAATAGGCCCAAGGATTGTCGCGGGGATACTTCTAAGACAGCGTTTTTTTGAAAATCAGCACAGCCGTTGGGTAAATTTTGTGTAAGGTCTGTATTAGCTTCTTTACGGTTCAGTGAGGCCGCGTGCAGATACGCCGTTATGATCGATCAGACCCGATGGATTGGCTAATCCCGTCCATCTGAAAGTGCTATTCAAGGAGATTTTTCATGCAGATGAACCCCAACAGAGACACCCAGCTGTGCATGTCGCTTGCCGCACGTCCCGGGAACTTCGGTTTGCGGTTTCACAATCATCTGTATGAGCAACTGGACCTGAATTTTTACTACAAGGCCTTCAGCAGTCAGGATCTGCCAGGCGCCGTTGTTGGCATTCGCGCCTTGGGGATTCGTGGTTGCGGTGTGTCGATGCCGTTCAAGGAGGCCTGCATAGCCCTGGTCGATGAACTGGACCCCTCCGCTGCGGCCATTCAATCAATCAACACCATCGTTAACACTAACGGCCATCTCAAGGCTTACAACACCGACTACATCGCGATCACCCAGTTGCTTGACACCCACCAGGTGCCGAAGGAATTGACCTTTGCCCTGCGCGGCAGCGGCGGCATGGCCAAGGCTGTGGCCAGTGCCTTGCGCGATGGTGGCTACAAAAATGGCCTGATCGTCGCCCGTAACGAGCGTGCCGGACGGGCGTTGGCCGAATCGCTGGGCTATCGATGGCAAGCGGAGCTGGGCTCGGAGCGGCCGCAGATGCTGATCAACGTCACACCGATTGGTATGTCCGGCCCCGAGGCCGATCAGTTGGCGTTCGATGTTGAAACCATCGCTGCTGCCGAGACTGTCTTCGATGTAGTGGCAGTCCCCTCGGAAACACCGTTGATTGTGCGCGCTCGTGCTGAAGGCAAGCGAGTGATCACCGGGCTGGAAGTGATCGCGATCCAGGCGCTGGAGCAGTTCGTGTTGTACACCGGCGTGCGGCCGACCGATGAGCAGTTTCACAAAGCCGTGGAATTTGCCCGAAGTGGCCTTGGCTATCCTGCTGCCCAACAAGCGAAACCGTGACTGAGGTGACTCATGCATCCTGCCATTCTTAATCTGGATCAAGCCGAGCTTGAACCGCTGCCCGAAGCGTTTGCGCCGACGGGAGACACCGCCGACCGCTATCAGCAACGGCAGGCGCGCATCGGCCAGCAACTTGGAGCGCAGAAGCTGGGTTATCGCCTGTACGCGCTGGAACCGGGGATGCGTGGCAGCCCGTTTCACAGTCATCGGGTCAACGAGGAGATGTTTTACATCGTGGCCGGGGAAGGGGAAATTCGCTTGGGCGCCGAGCGCTTTCCCGTTCGCGCCGGTGATGTCATTGCCTGTCCACCGGGCGGCCCTGAAACTGCGCACCAGATCATCAACACCAGCAACGCTGAGCTGCGCTACCTGGCGGTCAGCACCCAGCAATCACCCGAGATTTGCGAGTACCCGGACTCCGGCAAGTACGTGGTGATGGACAACTTCAAGGTCGATGCCGAGGGCAATGCCTCGGGCTTCGTCGCCGTCGCCAGGCCGGCGGACGGCGTGGATTACTGGGACGGTGAATAACCGCAGCCTGTGTAGCAGCTGCCGAGCCTGCGAGGCTGCGTCCGGCTGCGCAGCAGTCGTAAACCCTATATGTAAGGTTTTCCTGAAACACCGCATCGCTTGATTTAACGACTGCTTCGCAGCCGGACGCAGCCTCGCAGGCTCGGCAGCTGCTACACAGGTCGCGTTGTTTATTCGAGGCGGGCCAGACGCTCTTCCAGCGCCGCAATTCGCGCCTCGAGCTCTTCGATCCGCTCAACCGATACGCCACCACCCGCGCCACGCTCGGTCGGGTTCTGCCGTGCCGCCAGGATCACCTCGATGTCCGCCGGGTCGCCCAAGGCGTGCATGTAGCGGTCTTCACGCTGACCGGCCTGGCGCGGAATCAACAGCGCCAGACCGCGAGCGATCAAGCGTTCCAGTTGATGCACCACCTGCTCGGCATCTTCGAAGTCATGCATGCGGCCGCTGCGGGTCAGCAGTTCATTGACCGTTTGCGGACCACGCAGGAACAGCAGCCCCGCAAGAATGACTTGAGCCGGCACCAGTTCCAGTGCCTTGTCGACTTTGTGTTCCCAGCGATCCGCACGACTGCCCATCACCAGTTTGGTAAAGCCGCGTCCTTCGAGGGCGCGCAGGCTTTGGCCGACCTGACCCTGGGTCAGGTTCATCACCGGCTCGCGGCTGGTTTTCTGGTTGCAGGCAATCACCAGCGCATTGAGGGTCAGCGGATAGGTTTCCGGGCTGGTGGCCTGTTTTTCGATCAACGAACCCAGAATGCGGATTTCCGTGCTGTTGAGTCGCGGCTCGTCGAAGGTCGTTTCTTGCTCAGTGCTCATGATTCTGCATTCCTTCCCGGGTTCATGATTTTCTCCTGCTGGCATGCACTTTAAATTGACGGGTGCCAATGGCAACTGAATTCGTCGCCGTACCTTGGCGATGGTCACAAAACCTAAATCAACGTGTCACGCCATCTTAACAATCAGACGTGCACCGTATGCATGGCTACAGATGACTGCGGCTTATGACGGGTACGGCGAAAATTCCCATCGACGACGTCACCGGCCTTATTAATTGTGCAGTGGAGCAAGGCATGAAGCTGACGTGGGCATCGACCCGCAATAATGCGCTGATCGGCGCGCGCCCGCTATGACCGTACTGGTCACCGGCGCCGCCGGTTTCATCGGGTATCACACGGTCAAGCGCTTGTGTCAGGAAGGTCTTGAGGTGGTCGGTATCGATAATCTCAACGACTACTACAGCGTGGAACTCAAACACGCACGGCTTGAGGAGCTGAAGCCCTTGTCGGGCTTTCGTTTCCAGACGATGGATATCGTCGACAAACCGGCCTTGATGGCACTGTTTAAGGATCACGGCTTCACAGAGGTTATCCATCTGGCTGCCCAGGCGGGCGTTCGCTACTCGCTGGACAACCCGGACGTGTATGCGCAATCGAACCTGACGGGTTTTCTGAATGTGCTGGAAGCCTGCCGGCACCATCGCCCCGAGCATCTGATTTATGCATCGAGCAGCTCGGTGTATGGCACCAACAGCAAAATGCCGTTCAGCGTCGAAGACGCCGTCGACCATCCGATTTCCCTGTATGCCGCCAGCAAACGTGCCAATGAGCTGATGGCTCACAGCTACAGCCATCTGTATGGACTGAAGGCCAGCGGTCTGCGTTTTTTTACCGTTTACGGACCTTGGGGGCGCCCCGACATGGCGCTGTTCAAATTTACCGAAGCGATCCTCAACGGCAGGCCGATTGACCTCTACAACCAAGGCCAGATGTCGCGCGACTTCACCTACATCGACGACATCGTCGAAAGCATTGCGCGCCTGCGCCCAAGACCGCCGTTATCGGACGGACCTGGCGATGGCGCCAATCGCATCTTCAACATCGGGCGCGGCACGCCGGTGGCGCTGCTGGATTTCGTCGATTGTCTGGAGTCGGCATTGGATAGGAAGGCCTGGCGCAACTTCCTGCCGCTGCAGGCTGGCGATGTGGTCAAGACCTGGGCGGATGTGTCGGCATTGGCGCAGTGGGTCGATTTCCGTCCACAAGTGACGGTTGAGGCCGGCGTCGCGGAATTTGTGAAGTGGTATCGCCACTTTTATCAGAGATGAAACGTTGGCCCTTGATCATAAAAATCCAGGGTAATAGGGGTCTCTATGAGCCAAGACATATTTGTATCCGTCCTGATTCCGGCAAAGAACGAGGCGAGCAATCTCAAATCGCTGCTCGAAGAAATCCGTATCGCACTGGTCGATGAGGCGTATGAAATCATCGTCGTGGACGATGGCAGTACTGACGCTTCCTTGCAGGAACTGCGGCAGACCCGGCACAGCGGCCTGAGCACGTTGCGTATCCTGCGCCATGAGCGTTCGCTGGGGCAGAGCACTTCGCTCTACCATGCGGCGCTCGCCGCTCGTGGCCAATGGCTGGCCACGCTCGATGGCGACGGTCAGAACGACCCGGCTGATATCCCCGGCATGCTGGCATTAGTGCGCAGCGAGCAGGGGAGCGTCGACCTTCAGTTGGTGGCCGGGCACCGAGTCAACCGGCGCGATACCGCGAGCAAGCGCTGGGCCTCGCGTTTTGCCAACGGGTTACGTAGCCGGATGCTCAAGGACCAGACGCCGGACACCGGCTGCGGGCTGAAACTGATACAGCGGGGGGCGTTTCTGCGCTTGCCGTACTTCGACCACATGCACCGGTTCATTCCTGCGCTGATCCAGCGTCATAACGGCCGGATGATCACCCATCCGGTCAACCATCGGCCCCGCACGGCCGGGGTATCCAAATACGGAAACATCGACCGCGCCCTGGTGGGCATTCTCGATCTGATCGGCGTCTGGTGGCTGATCAGGCGCACGCGTCTGCATGCCCATGCGCAGGAGATCGAAGGATGAACCTGTCCCGCGAAACCCTGTGGCTGGTGGTCGGTTTCAGTGGCCAGATCGCCTTCACCGGTCGCTTTGTCCTGCAGTGGCTGTACAGCGAATACAAGAAGCGCAGCGTAATTCCGGTGAGCTTCTGGTACCTGAGCATCGTCGGCAGTGCGCTGCTGTTTGCTTACGCCATTTACCGACAGGACCCGGTTTTCATCGCCGGTCAGGCGTTCGGCTCCATCGTCTATTTGCGCAACCTGCAATTGATTGCCCGCAGCAAAACCTTGAAGGACTGAACCGTGCGCCGAACCCTGTCACCCAGTGTCGAATGCCTGGGCCTGATGTTGCTTGCTCTTTTATTGGTCGGTGCCGGGTTCGGTCTGCGTCAGCCGCAGAATGTCGACGAGGAGCGTTTCCTCGGCGTTGCGCTGGAGATGCTGCACAACGGTTCTTGGTTGATTCCGCACCGAGCCGCCGAGATCTACGGCGACAAACCACCGATTTTCATGTGGACGGTGGCGTTTTTCACCTGGATCACCGGAATGCCCGCCCTTGCCCTTTATATTCCGGGGCTTTTGTCTGCCACATGGGTCACGGCCATGCTTTACGACCTGGGTCGCCGGTTATGGAATCAGCGGGCCGGACGAACAGCAGCGCTGTTGTACCTGGCCACGTATCAGACGTACAGCATTCTGCGGACCGGTCAGATCGACAGCTTTCTGATTCTGTTCACCTCTCTGGGCCTGTACGGCCTGGTTCGCCACCTGCTGCTCGGGCCCGCCTGGCGTTGGTTTTACGTGGGATGCGCGGCCATGGGCATTGGCGTGATCACCAAAGGGGTCGGCTTCGTCCCGGCGTTGATGCTGATTCCGTATGCCTACGCGGTGCGCAAAGGCTGGCCTGGGGTGGTGGCCATGCCGGGTGAGGCGCGCAAGTGGTGCCTGGGTTTTTTGGTGGTGCTTGGCGCCGTCGCGATCTGGCTGCTGCCCTTGGCGGTGTCCATCGCATTCAATGGCGCCGCTGACGAAATCGCCTACGCACGGGAAATTCTGCTGCGCCAGACAGCGGGGCGCTATGCCGCCGCGTGGGATCACCGAGAACCGTTCTGGTATTTCTTCGTCAACGTCATCCCGCAATACTGGATGCCGTTGGTGCTTGCCTTGCCGTGGCTCGTGCCCGCCTGGCGGCGGCAGTTGCGCAAGCGTGACGGTCGAGTGCTGGTGCTGCTGGGTTGGGTCGTACTGGTGGTACTGTTCTTTTGCCTGAGCAGCGGCAAACGCAAGTTGTACATCTATCCGGCGTTGCCCGGGCTGGTGCTGGTTGCAGCGCCGCTGATTCCGTGGCTGCTCAAGCGCTGGTTCGGCAAGCGCCCGCGCGGTCGGCGGGTGTTCCAGGTGTTGGCCGTCACGTGGTTCACGCTGTGGTTCGCTCGCGGTTTCATCGACCCGGTCAAGGATGGACCCAATCCCCACGAGGCGCTGATGGCGCAAGCAGCGGCGATGACCCAGGGCGCAGACCTGGTGCTGGTCAACTGGCGCGAGGGTCACTGGTTGTTCGCTCGACAGCCGATCGTGCATTTCGGAATGATCGGCTCCACGGTCGAGCAGGCCGCTCAATGGCTGCGCGAGCATCGTCAGGCGTATGCCTTGGTGCCGGATGAACTGCTGAGCCGGTGTTTCAATCCTCAGGCCGCCCGTGAACTGGGGGAAACTTCGCGCGCACAGTGGTCGATCGTCGGTGTCGATGCCGATAACGGCCGTTGTCATCCCGGACAGCCAGCCAATATCTATCGCTTCACCTGGGACCGCGCATGGCTATAATCGCCCCACGTTTCCCTCCTGTCACAACACGAGACTGCCATGACTATTTCTCTGTACGCCGCTTCCGTCCCGGTTTTCAAACAAATGCTCAACGCCCTGAGCGATGTTTTGAACAAGGCCGAAGCCCACGCCACGGCCAAGAACATCGACCCAAATGCTTTCCTGCAAGCCCGTCTGTACCCGGACATGTTCCCGCTGGTCCGTCAGGTGCAGATCGCCGTTGATTTCGCCAAGGGCGTTTCCGCGCGTCTGGCCGAAGTTGAACTGCCGAAATACGACGACACCGAAACCACGTTCGCCGAGCTGCAAGCGCTGATCGCCAAAGTGCTGGCCTTCATCGGCGAGATCAAACCGGAACAGATCGACGGCAAGGAAGGCATCGAAATCATCACCCGTCAGGGCACGCCGAAAGAGAAGCGCTTCACTGGCCAGGCTTACCTGCTGAGTTACGGTCTGCCGCAATTCTTCTTCCACGTCACCACCACCTACGCACTGCTGCGTCACAACGGTGTGGAAGTAGGCAAGCGCGATTACATGGGCGCGTTCTAAACCTCCCAGCGTAAAAAAGCCCGCCAAGGTGTGAACCTTGGCGGGTTTTTTTGAATCAAAAGATCGCAGCCTCGTTTCACTCGACAGCTCCTACATTGAGATGCGTACCGCCTGTAGGAGCTGTCGAGTGAAACGAGGCTGCGATCTTTTGATCTTTGTTACGCCAGACGCTGGGCTCTCTCGTCTTCGCCCAGGCACGCCGCCGCGGTAAACAGTACGTCGGTGGAGGAGTTCAGCGCCGTTTCCGCCGAGTCCTGCAGCACACCGATGATGAACCCGACGGCCACCACCTGCATGGCGATTTCACTGGGGATGCCAAACAGGCTGCACGCCAGTGGAATCAACAGCAACGAACCGCCTGCCACGCCCGAAGCGCCACAGGCACAGATCGCCGCTACGATGCTCAGCAGGATGGCGGTCGGAATGTCCACGGCGATGCCCAGCGTATGCACGGCGGCCAGGGTCAGCACGGTAATGGTGATCGCCGCGCCGGCCATGTTGATGGTCGCACCGAGCGGAATCGAGACCGAGTAGGTGTCTTCGTGCAGGCCCAGGCGCTTGCTCAATTCCAGATTGACCGGAATGTTCGCCGCCGAGCTGCGGGTGAAAAATGCAGTGATACCGCTTTCGCGCAAGCACGTGATCACCAGCGGATAAGGGTTGCGACGCAGTTTCCAGAACACGATGACCGGGTTCATCACCAGCGCCACAAACAGCATGCAGCCCAGCAAAACCGCCAGCAGATGCACATAGCCGATCAAGGCACCGAAACCGGAGGTGGCGAGGGTCGAAGCCACCAGGCCGAAGATCCCCAGTGGCGCGAAACGAATCACCAAACGCACGATCAGGGTCACGCCGTTAGACACGTCGCCGAGCACCTCGCGAGTGGTGTCGCCGGCATGGCGAATGGCAACGCCCATACCAATCGCCCACGCCAGAATGCCGATGAAGTTGGCATTCATCAGCGCACTGACCGGGTTGTCGACCACACTCAACAGCAGGCTCTGCAGCACTTCACTGATACCGCCCGGCGCGGTGACCGCAACGTCGTGAGTCGCCAATACCAGGCTCGACGGGAACAACGTGCTGGCGACAACAGCCACCACCGCCGCCGCGAAAGTCCCTAGCAGATACAGAAACAGAATCGGCCGGATGTGGGTTTCCTGGCCGTGCTTATGGTTGGCGATCGAGGCCATGACCAGCACGAACACCAGAATCGGCGCGACAGCTTTAAGCGCCGATACAAAGACTTTGCCGATAAACGCAGTGGACTTCGCCACCTCCGGTGCGAACAGCGCGAGGGCAATCCCGGCGATCAGGCCGATGATGATTTGTGTGACCAGGCTTAAGCGTTTCAGGCGTAACCATAGAGAAGGGGATGGAGCGGTCATAAAGCGGCATCTCTGATTTTTTTAGGTGCGGGGTATCGCGACATCAATGCCAATCAATGGCCGATGAATAGGGTGTACGTATCGCGGGGCGCGGACTTTATCACAGCGTGGCCTTTATCCTTCAGACCTGTGACGATCTGCCGCCCGTGGGTCAACGAGATCGGCAGGTTCGTGCAACCCTGATCGGAAACACTCTGTTAAGATTCGCCATCCTCATTTTCAAGTCATGCCAGTGGGCCTTCGGGCTATCGCTGGTGTCGTCGTTTTCTGGAGTTCTGCATGCTGTTGCCCATCCTTCTGTTGTCTGCCGCCGGTTTCACGGTGCTGACCACGGAATTCATCATCGTCGGCCTGTTGCCGGCGATCGCTCGAGACCTTGAAGTCACCATCCCGCAAGCGGGTTTGCTGGTGACCTTGTTCGCCTTCACGGTCGCCGCATTCGGGCCGTTCCTGACCGCCTATTTCGCCCGGTTCGAGCGCCGCAAATTGTTCATCTCGGTGCTGATCATGTTCGGCCTGGCCAACACCCTCGCGGCGTTTGCGCCGAACATCTGGGTGATGTCCGCCGCCCGGTTGATCCCCGCGTTGGGGCTGCCAGTGTTCTGGGCGCTGGCCAGTGAAACCGCGGTGGACATTGTCGGCCCGGACTACGCCGGTCGCGCCATCGCCAAGATCGGATTCGGGATTGTCTGCGCCACCGTATTCGGCATTCCGGTGGGCACACTGATCTCCGATGCATTCGGCTGGCGCAGCGCTTTCGGCATTCTGGCGGTGATCGCGTTTGCCAAGGCATTGCTGCTGTTTATCTACCTGCCGAAAACCAATCTGCATCAGCATCAGGTGAGCTTTCGCTCGCAGTTCAGGATCCTGCGCAGCCCGCTGATGCTGGGCCATGTGCTGCTGTCGATCCTGGTGTTCAGCGGCATGTTTACCGCTTACACCTATCTGGCGGACATTCTTGAGCGACTGGCCGGTTTCAGCGGCACGGTGGTCGGCTGGTGCCTGATGGGCTTCGGCGCGGTCGGCTTGATCGGCAACTCATTGGGCGGCCGCGCGGTGGATCGTCATCCGTTGATCGCCTCGATGATGTTCTGCGCATTCATGATCGCCGGCCTGGTGGCGTTGGTGCCGAACATTCATTCGCCGCTGGGTCTGGCTGCAGCGATGGGGATCTGGGGCGTGACTCAGGCGGCGTTGTTCCTGGTCAGCCATGTGCGATTGATGAAGGCCGCACCCGAAGCGCCGGCGTTCGCGGCGTCGTTGAACATTGCGGGGGCTAACCTCGGGATCGGCCTGGGCGCCATGATCGGCGGTAGGGTCATCGACGGTGTAGGCCTGCAAGGTCTTGGTTTCGCGGCGGCCGCTTTTATCCTCGCCTCGATCCTCTTGGCCATCGCGTTGATGACCTTCAAGCCCCGCGAAGTCTGCGCCTGACACCTCACATCTCGGTGAACAGCTCGCGTCGGGCACCTTCGGTAATGGCGACAATGCCGGGGTGCTTGACCTTGCGTTCCACCGAAATGGCGTAGAACGACTCGGTCACCGCGTCGGTCTGGCCCATCAATTCCACGCCGTATTGGCGTATTACCTCATCGGCAATCACGCTCGGGCCGATGAAGATCCCGCTGCCGGATTGGCCGAAAGCCTGCATCAAGGCGCTGTCGTCGAACTCGCCGACGATACGCGGCTGGATCTGCTGCTCGGCAAACCAGCGCTGCAAGCGACTGCGCACCACGGTCTCCGGCCCTGGAATCAGCAGCGGTGCGCCGTGCAGGCTGCGGGGGAAATCCTGACCGTATTGCGCCGCCAGTTCAGCAGTGGCGAAGAAGCTGATCCCGCATTCTCCGAGTTTCTGGCTGTAGCCCTTTATGTCCAGGTGCGAGGGCATCGGGCTGTCGGAAATCACCAGGTCGAGCCGCTGGATCGCCAGGTCGGCGAGCAGGCGTTCCAGTTTGTCTTCGCGACAGGTGATGCGCAGCGGCTCCCTCAATTCCATGGTCGGCGCAATCAGGCGATAGACGATGGATTTGGGCACCACATCTGCCACGCCAACCCGAAACAGAATCTGCTGTTCGTTGGGCTGTGCTCGCAGCATCAGCTCCAGTTCGCCGCCCAGCTGAAACATTTGCTCGGCGTAGGGCAGTGTCTGACGCCCGGCTTCGGTGAGTTCCAGCTGCCGGCCGACCCGGCGAAACAGCTCGATGCCATAGGTTTGTTCGAGCAGCGAAATCTGCCCGCTGATGGTCTGCGGCGTCAGGTTCAGTTGCTCGCAGGCGCGCACGATGCTGCCGGTCTTGGCCACCACCCAGAAGTAATGCAATTGCCGATAGTTGAGCATGACGACCTACAGTTCGCAAAAACCGAAGTATAGCTGCTAAAAATACGAATTTTCCTGAAGTGTTTGCCTCCCTAGAATGCCCCGCTATCGACGGGTGGCCTTTTCGCCCTGTCTGTTCTATCGAGGAAAGCATCATGAAGCTTAAAACCACGGCACTGCTGATTACGTCTTTACTGGTATTGGCCGGTTGCGACCAGGCCGAGAAAAGCGCTCAGCAACTGATGGGCAAGGCTGCCGAAACCGCCAAGCAGGCGATCGATGACACCCACAAAGCCGCCGAGCAAGCAATCAGCGACGCCACCGGCGGCCTGATCAGCAAGAAAGAATCATCAAACGAAGATAAAGACAAAACCGAATCTTCGTCCCAGGAAATCTAAACCGTCTTAAAAGAGTCAGGACTGACCCATGGAATACCTTTTAGAACTTGCTGCAAGCCCCACCGCCTGGGTTGCCTTGGCCACGTTGATCGTCATGGAAATCGTGCTCGGCATAGATAACCTGATCTTCATTTCGATCCTGACCAATAAACTGCCCGAGCAGCACCGGCAGAAGGCACGGCGCATCGGTATCGGCATGGCGCTGATCCTGCGACTGGCGCTGTTGAGCACGATCGCGTTCATCGTCCAGTTGACTGAGCCTGTGATCGACATTCTCGGCCATGCGTTCTCCTGGAAAGACATGATCCTGATCGCCGGTGGCTTGTTCCTGTTGTGGAAGGCGACCACCGAGATCCATCACAGCATGGACCCGGCACCGGATGATCCGAAGTCGGCTACTTCGGCCGTGACGCTTGGCTTCGCTGCCGCCATCGGTCAGATCCTGATGCTGGACATGGTGTTTTCCATCGACAGCATCATTACCGCTGTCGGCATGACCGAGCATTTGCCGATTATGATCATCGCGGTGGTGGTGTCGGTACTGGTGATGTTGCTGGCGGCTGATCCTTTGGCCAAGTTCATCAACGACAACCCGACGGTGGTGATGCTGGCGCTGGGCTTCCTGATCATGATCGGCATGACGCTGATCGCCGAAGGCTTCGGCGCCCACGTACCGAAAGGCTACGTCTACGCGGCCATGGCGTTCTCGGCGACGATCGAGGGTTTGAACATGATGTCGCGGCGGTCAAAGCAAAAGCGTGTAGCTACTGAAGCTTAACGGGCGATAAACGAAACGGCCGCCTGCGCTCGAAAGAGGGCAGGCGGCCGTTTTTTTTGCTGTTAAAAAAGTGCCAGTCAGTGCGCGCTGGCGTGGTGTGCAGTGGTTTCATCCGTTTTCACCAACGGCGCCGATTGAGCAGGGTGGTGATGGTGCCGACGGGTAATTCGCAGGACTCCCCATAACATGGCGGCGGCAACGGCCAGCCAGCCAGAAATCAACATCACAATGGTCATTGCCAGGCTCATCAGTGCCTCCTCTTCGCCCTGCTGCGGGCACACACTCTTTGCACATGACAGTCTAGTCGCTGCTGTGTTTCAGGCTATTGACCAAAGGTCGGCTGTCACCAATCAGTTCGCTCTATCGAATGCCATCATCTGCCGGTTAAGGCTATACCGCTGCCGCGCGGCGTCCTATGATCGACGGCCAAGCCGGAAGCGCGAATGCCTGGCGTCTAAATCAAGAGAGTGATGATGGTGCGGGTATTTTCTCGAATTCGATCGTTAGTGCTGGTCGTTGGCTGCGTTGCAGGTCTGTCTGGCTGCGCGGGGAGTGTGGCGCCTGAAATCAAGCGCCTGCCCGAGCGAGTCGAGCTCAGTGGCACGTTCTACCGTGGCGTGGCGAATCAGAGTGGGCCGCAAGTGCTGGCCAGCATGTTGTCCCAGCAAGGCATTGTGACTACGCCAGGTTTGCTCGAAAAACCGTTGCATTTGCCGGGTGCCGAAGCCCAGTTGCAGCAGAACATGCAGAACCTCGCTCGCGAGTACGGCATGCTCGTCTATCCCCTCGACAGCAATCTGCCTGCACTGTTGACCCAGGTTGCGGCCGGTTACCCGGTAATGGTGCGTTTCACGGAAGGCTCGGCGTTCTGGGCTGAACCGCGTTACGCCATTCTTGCCGGGTACAACCGTCAGAAACAGACAGTGCTGCTGCGCTCGGGCATGAATCGTCGGGAGTTGATGGGCTTCGGTTCGTTTGAATCGGCGCTCAAGGATGCCGGTGGCTGGGCCGTGCTGATTCAGAAGCCGAATCAACTGCCGGCCAATGTCGATCAACAGCGATGGCTCAAGGCAGCGAGCGACCTTGCCCAGGCAGGTCAAGAGCAGGCGGCCGCCAGGGCGAAGAAAGCGCTGAACGCGCAGTAAGTCCGTTCGTCATCTGTCGGGCACCCCTGCACGTTGCCGGCTTCTAAGGTATAGAGCCCGTATTTCTGCGGGCTGTGACCAGGAGGCGCCCATGGTTCATTCCAATACTCCCGTCGGCCCGCACTCGTCCGAGCATTCGTCGGGCGATGAGTTGGGGTTCGACCCCGATTCACCGGACCTCGCCGATCCTCAGGTCGACCCCATCGGACCCGCCAAGGCCCCGAGGGATGTGAAGCCGGGCGATAATCCCAAGGCGCCTGCGAAGCCTTACGATCCACTCGCCGATCTGAAACCCTGAGTCATAGTGAGGTGCGTATGTCTACCGATTCGAGTTTCAACGACAAACGTCCGGACAGCGTTCCAACCACGCCGGAAGAGGGTGTTGACCCCGTGATGGATCCGAACGATCCGTTAAGGGATCCCTTGGCGCGTCCGATGGTAGTGCCAACGGAACATCCCCACGGCACGAGAAATCCGAGTGCCGGGGACGGCATTCCAGATGACGACCAGATGCCGTTGCCCAATGATTAACGCTGGACGAAAAAAAGCCCCGAATAGCCGGGGCTTTCTTTTACCTGTCGTTTACTTATTTCGACGCTTCAACCACGCCGCTCTGACGATGCTTGAGGTTCTTGTCGGATTTGTACTGCAAGGCTACAGACGGCACGTTCGTGCCCCTGCCGGTTTCAACCCAGCTGCGGATGCGACTGGCATCGGCAAAGTGTGTGTACTTGCCAAAGGCGTCGAGGATGACCAGCGCAACAGGGCGATTGCCCATGCTGGTGACCAGCACCAGGCAGTGACCTGCCTCGTTGGTGAAGCCGGTTTTCGTCAGCTTGATGTCCCAGTTCGGCTTGTTGACCAAATGGTCGGTATTACGGAAACCCAGGCTGTAGTTGGGTTTACGGAACGAGACGGTTTTTTGCTTGGTCGTACTCAGCTCAGTCAGCAGTGGGTACTTGTGCGCAGCGATCAGCAGTTTGCTCAGGTCGCGGGCCGTGGACACGTTGCGAGGTGAGAGGCCGGTGGGTTCGACGAAGTGCGTGCTGGTCATGCCCAGTGCCTTGGCTTTGGCATTCATCGCTGCAATGAACGCAACATAGCCGCCACGGTAGTGATGGGCAAGGCTCGCGGCAGCGCGGTTTTCCGAGGACATCAGGGCAATCAGCAGCATTTCCCGGCGCGGCAATTCGCTTTTGAGTTTGACTCGGGAAAACACGCCTTTCATTTCCGGCGTGTCGCTGATGTTGATGGAAAGGTATTCGTCCATGTTCTGATTGGCTTCGACGACGATCAGGCCAGCCATCAGTTTGCTGACGGAAGCGATCGGCACTACCACGTCAGGGTTGCTGGCATAGATGATTTTGTTGGTCTGCATATCCAGCAGCAATGCGCTGCTGGAAGCGATCTTCAGTGTTGACGTATCTCGCGGCGCCGAAGTGGTGTCGGCAGCGTTGACCATTGGCGTGGTGAAAGTCCCTGTAAATGCAAAAAATAGGCTCAGGATGGAAAGACGGATTTTCACGCTGGCAGACTCGTTAGGTGTGGATAAGCCGTTCTGTAACGGGTTGTTTCTTTAAAAACGACGCATTTTAGGAGTATGGCTGAAGAACTGTCGATGGTTGATCAATGAACAGGTCAAAGTCCTTGAAACCCCCTACAAACAGTAGGTTTCCGGCGAGTGGTAGCGTTTTTAGTTCAGGCAAAAAGAACCCCGCCAATGGCGGGGTTCCTTTGTTCGTCGCAGCAATGAAAATGCGAACTCAGCTGTGCAGTGTTTCGGCTGCGTACAGCGTGTTTTCCAGCAGGCAAGCGCGAGTCATCGGGCCAACGCCACCCGGGACTGGAGTGATCCAGCCGGCGCGGGGCAGGGCGGTGTCGTAGATCACGTCACCGACCAGTTTGCCGTCTTCCTGGCGGTTGATGCCGACGTCGATCACGATCGCGCCTTCCTTGATCCACTCACCCTTTACCAGCCCCGGCTTGCCGGCGGCGACCACCACCAGATCGGCGCGACCGACGTGGCCTGCCAGATCCTTGGTGAAGCGGTGGGTGACGGTCACGGTGCAGCCGGCCAGCAGCAATTCCATTGCCATCGGGCGGCCAACAATGTTGGAGGCCCCGACAACCACTGCGTCCATCCCGTAGAGATCGACACCGGTGCTTTCCAGCAACGTCATGATGCCTTTAGGGGTGCACGGACGCAGCAGCGGAATACGCTGGGCGAGGCGACCGACGTTATAAGGGTGGAAACCGTCGACGTCCTTGTCTGGACGAATGCGTTCCAGCAATTTGGAGGCGTCCAGGTGTTCAGGTAAAGGAAGCTGAAGCAGAACGCCATCAATCGCCGGGTCGTCGTTCAGGCGATCGATCAGATCGGTCAGCGCTTCTTGAGTGGTTTCGGAAGGCAGGTCGTAGGCTTGGGAAATGAAGCCGACCTCTTCACAGTCTTTACGCTTGTGCGAGACATAAACCTGAGAGGCGGGATCGCTGCCGACCAGAATCACCGCGAGACCGGGCGTGCGCAGACCTTGCTGGCGACGCTCGTTGACGCGTTTGGCGATCTGCTGGCGCAGGCTGGCGGCGATCGATTTGCCGTCGATTAGTTGTGCAGTCATTGCGCGTGATTAACCATCGAGAGGGGAAAAAAAGAGAACGCATTCTCGCATGTCATGAGGTGAGGGCAAAGGCGCTTGGTCTGCAAATTCCCCTAACCCCTTTAATTAAATGAATTTTTTTTAAAAAAGAGTTGACGACCTTCAGGGTCACCTATAACATTCGTCGCACTTGTCGGGCACAGCCTAGCACTGGTTAAGAAGGTCGAGCAGAGTTGATGTTTGATTCGGTGAGACTGAAAGCACTTAGTTTGTAATCGTCCAAGAATACAGATTAACAAGGCGCCCGTAGCTCAGCTGGATAGAGCATCCGCCTTCTAAGCGGATGGTCGCAGGTTCGAGTCCTGCCGGGTGCGCCATTAGGCAGCTTTGGCACAAGTAACGCAACATGGCAATATGGTGGGCGTAGCTCAGTTGGTAGAGCACGGGATTGTGACTCCCGTTGTCGAGGGTTCGATCCCCTTCGTCCACCCCATATTTAGAAAGGCGCCAGATTAACAGTCTGGCGCCTTTGCTTTAAAAGCTTGATGCGGATGTGGTGGAATTGGTAGACACACTGGATTTAGGTTCCAGCGCCGCAAGGTGTGAGAGTTCGAGTCTCTCCGTCCGCACCATTACAAGTAGCTATTTAATAGCAGAAAACGGCGCAGCACCTGAAAAGGGCTGCGCCGTTTTTGTTTTAGAAGTCTGAATTTTCAAAGTGGCCGCAGGTTCTGGGTCGAAAGGGCGGCTCGGATCGTCGGATTTATGTTTCTCGATGATGCTGATTCGCCCGTTGGTCCCCTTGTGGGGTCGACTGTCAGGGATGGATTGCCGATGCCTTCTATATATAGAAGGATTGGTGCAGAGCCCTGGCATGATTGGCTGTATTTGCTAACAGGGCGAGGCACAACCGTTTGTCCCCGCCTATAAATTGCCTGCTGCTTTTTTACCCGTTTTCAGTAGGGTGACTTCTTGAGTTTGACCCACTAGAATGCATGCCCTTGATTCTGGGGTCGGAAACGGCCGGCTAACGTCTGTGCAACGAGGAATATCCATGCAAGTTTCTGTTGAAAATACTTCTGCTCTTGAGCGCCGCATGAGCATCACCGTGCCGGCTGAGCGCATCGAGACTCAGGTCAACAAGCGTCTGCAGCAGACTGCCCAAAAGGCCAAGATTGCTGGCTTCCGTCCAGGCAAAGTGCCAATGAGTGAAATCAAGCGCCGTTTTGGTGCTGATGCACGTCAGGAAGCGGTTGGCGACGTGATCCAGTCTTCTTTCTACGAAGCTGTTGTTGAACAAAAGCTTAACCCGGCTGGCGCTCCTTCGATCGAGCCGAAATCGCTGGAAGCTGGCAAAGACCTGGAATACGTCGCGATTTTCGAAGTGTTCCCTGAGTTCACCGTTGCCGGTTTCGAAGGTATCGCGGTTGAGCGCCTGAGCGCTGACGTGGCTGATGCCGATCTGGACAAAATGCTGGAAGTGCTGCGCAAGCAGAACACCCGTTTCGAAGTGGCCGATCGCGCTGCTCAAAACGAAGACCAGCTGAACATCGATTTCGTCGGCAAGGTCGACGGTGAAGTGTTCGCTGGCGGTTCTGCCAAAGGTACTCAGCTGGTTCTGGGTTCCGGCCGCATGATCCCTGGCTTCGAAGACGGTCTGGTTGGCGCTAAAGCCGGCGAAGAGCGCGTTCTGAACCTGACCTTCCCAGAGGACTATCAGAACCTCGACCTGGCAGGCAAAACCGCTGAGTTCACCGTGACCGTGAACACTGTTTCCGAGCCAAAACTGCCAGAGCTGACCGAAGAATTCTTCGCTCAATTCGGCATCAAGGAAACCGGCCTGGAAGGCTTCCGCACCGAAGTTCGCAAGAACATGGAGCGTGAACTGCGTCAGGCGATCAAATCCAAGGTCAAGAATCAGGTAATGGACGGCCTGCTGGCCACCAACCCGATCGAAGTGCCTAAGGCTTTGCTGTCCAACGAAGTTGACC